>NZ_JBEPIJ010000001.1:0-404061 GCF_040327995.1 Sinimarinibacterium thermocellulolyticum
CAACGGCATCGAGGGCTTCTGGAGCTATGCCAAGAACTGGCTCTACATGTACCGTGGCGTGCCCCGGCAATACTTCCACCTGTACCTGGCCGAAGTTTGCTACCGGTTCAATCACCGGCACGAGAACCTGCAACCCTTGCTGCACAAGCTTCTCAAGCAGATCTCAATCCAGGAGCTACGTCCAATTCTGGTCCGGAAAGGTTAGGAATTACCAAAAGCAAAGGCGCCCCAGCGGGCGCCTTTTGATCTCGACGTGGCGGAGCGGACGGGACTCGAACCCGCGACCCCCGGCGTGACAGGCCGGTATTCTAACCGACTGAACTACCGCTCCCCATCGAAACGTGGTGGGTGCTGACGGGCTCGAACCGCCGACATTCGCCTTGTAAGGGCGACGCTCTACCTACTGAGCTAAGCACCCTGTTGCAGCGTGTTCGACAGACCCGAAGGTCAGCAACCTTATGCAGCAGCAAAGACCGTTATTTTAGCATGTCCTTGAGCGCCTTGCCAGCCTTAAACGCCGGCGTCTTGCTCGCCTTGATCTTGATCGTCGCCCCCGTCTTGGGGTTGCGGCCCTGGCGAGCGGCGCGCTCACGCACGAGGAAGGTACCGAATCCCACGAGCGATACCTTGTCCTTCTTCTTGAGCGCCTTGCCGATCACCTCGAACATTGCGTCGATGGCACGACCGGCATCGGCCTTGGAGATGTCCGCCTTGTCGGCGACTGCGTTGATCAACTCGGTTTTGTTCATTCAGAGCGTCCCCTCGGAAACATGGATGGCACGGAGCCGGAAAAGCTTGAACCCTTGGCGTGTCGTGTTTGCATGGAACAACCAGCGGCGCTGTGGCATCGAACCCGTGCAGAGTGCGGTGCCTCATCGACCCTCGCCCACTCGATCTGTGGTAGCGGCCTTGAAACCTCACACGCCTGCGCATGTACACGGCCGCAGGCATGACCCGAGCGGTGGGTGGCGGCGCTTTATAACAACTGGGTTTTCGAGCGTCAACAAAACGCGTGGCGGTGGCTCTCGGCGTGGAAAAACAGACGCAAAAATGAGTGCAGACCCCGATTGACTTTGCGGCCCGTCTCGCCCTTGCGACGATCAAATCTGGTGAACCCGACGCACGTGACAGCGGTCGGTGCCCGATGCAGACCTTTGTCGTCGGCACGGCCCCACAGACGCCGCCATTCATCCTGCCACGGCGACCATCAGCACGGTTGCAGAATCTGACGAGCAGTGCATTTGCTACACTCGCGCCGTTCCACCATCAGAACCTCACGCATGCGCTCGATTCGTGGCCGCAGGGCCTTGCGACCGCTCTTGGTCGTGCTGTTTCCCCTGCACGCCGCAGCGGCCGATCCGGCAGAGGACATCGCCGAACGCGCGGCCCGTCTGGATCAGCTCGTCCAGGCCCTCAAGGACGAAGTCATCGAACTGACCGTGGAGGCTCAGTCGATCGAAAACACCGTGCTGGTGCCCGAGCATCTGCGCGTATCGGTGTATCTGCGTGTCGACGTCGCCGGTCTTTTGCTCGAAGAGGTCAGCGTCGCCATCGACGATCGCGCGGCCGAGGTCCACCGCTTCGACGATCGCGACGCCCGTGCGATGCTGTCCGAGCAGGCCGCGCGGCGCATTCTGCGCGCGACCGTCGGCGAAGGCGCGCATCGCATCCGTCTGCAATACCGCGCCCGCTTCGCCGACGACACCGAAGAGGATCCGCCGGTCACTGGCAGCTACGAGGCGATCTTCGACAAGCATGCCGACGATACCGATCTGGAGTTCACGATCTCACGCAAGAGCCGTTTCGGCGACGAGCTGCGCACGAGCATGAAACAGTGGCGGAGATTGCCGTGAAACATGCGCTCGCACTGCTGATGCTGGGGGCTGCCCTGACCGCCGACGCCACCGACGTGTACCGGGCCGGCGCCGCCGAAGATCCGCACGTGCGCGTCGCCGAATATCTCAATCGCGATGGCCGGCATTTGTCGGCCATCGTCGAGCTGCGCCTGCTCGACCCGACCGATGCACCGCAACGCATGCCGGAAGCGTATCGCTGGCAGCTCGCCGACAGCTACCTGTCGTTTGGCATGCGCGATCGCGCGCAGGCGATCTACCGCGATCTGGAACGCACGAGCCAGGACAAGCTTAGGCTCGGCCGGGCGCAGCTACAGCTCGCCGAGTTCGAGTACACCCGGGGCTATTGGGCCGAGGCGCGCGCGACGCTGTACCGCATGCGCGAAACCCTGCCGCAGGAGCTGGTCGAAGACTGGCAGGACCTGCTCGCCCGCGTATTGATGGCAGAGAAGCGCTACGGCGACGCTGCCGAAGTGCTGACCGACCTCGACAACTCCGAGCGCCAATCCGCCTACACGCGCTACAACCTCGGCGTCGCACTGATCAACGACGGCCGTGCGCCGCAGGGCTTGACCGCGCTCGACCGCATCGGCCGCCTGGTACCGTCCAACCTCGAAGAGCTCGCCCTGCGCGACCGCGCCAATCTGAGCCTCGGCTGGTACTTCCTGCAAGCTCAACAGGGCGGTACCGCCAAGCCGCTGTTCGAGCGCGTGCGCCTCGAAGGCCCGTTCTCGAACCGTGCGCTGCTCGGTCTGGGCTGGGCCGAACTCGCACCGCAGGGCGAGCGCGTCAGAAAGGCCCGGATCGGCGACGAACCGGACACCGACGCGAGCCCGTTCACGACGTTCTCGACGCTGGGCGTGCTGCTCCGGCCCGGCTTCACCGAAGAAGACATCTTCCGGCGCGCCGGCCTCTCCTCGTTTCGCCTGAGCAAGGCCAGCAAGAAGGAGGAGCAAGCCCTGGCCAAGGCGCTGGTGCCCTGGGTGGAGCTGATCTCGCGCGATCCCATGGACACTGCGGTGCAGGAAGCCTGGCTTGCGATCCCGTTCACGCTGGACCGCCTCGGCGCCTACACCCAGGCGCTCGAGTACTACGAAAAGGCGATCGAGGTCCTCGAAGAGGCCAGACGCCGCATGCAGGCAGCCAAGGTGTCGATCCGACAGGGCCGCATGGTCGAAACCATCGTGCGTCGCGAGATCGAATCCGAGGCCGGCTGGCGCTGGAAGCTGCTTGACCTGCCGGATGCGCCCGAAACCTATTTTCTGCAGCACCTGCTCGCCGAGCACCGCTTCCAGGAGGCGCTGAAGAACTATCGCGACACGCGCATGTTGCAGCGTTCGCTGGAATCCTGGAGCCAACGGCTGAGTGCGGCCGAGCAAGCCCATGCCGCGTCCGACCGTCCGCCGGGCGACGCCGAGGCCTTGATCCGCCGTGCCCAGCGCCGCTGGACGCCGCCGTGGGCGGGTCTTGAGATCGTTTTGCGCGCGGAATCGTCGCTGTCCGTGCCGGTCGCCCATGGCGACGGCGCCTACGCAGAGCCCGAGCTGCGTCCGCGCCTGCGTCTGGCCGCATCGCCGGCGCGCTTCAACGGGCCGGTCGAGCGCGCACGCGCGGCCCAGCAGCGGCTCGCCGATCTCAAGCGCCAACTCGCGGCGGCCGCAGAGGCGCAATCCAAGTTGCTTCAGGACATGTCGCTGGCGGATCTCGATCGGCAACAGCAGCAGATCGAGCGCTACCTGATCGAGGCGCGCTTTGCGCTCGCGCGACTCTACGACCGACACCAGAAGGGCGAACTCGATGAAGAGTAAACCCGGCCGCATCCTGCTTGCGCTCGTCACGCTGGTCCTTGCCGGCTGCGGATCGACCGTGGTCAAGGAAAGCTCACCGCCGATCGCCAAGACCATCGGCAAGATGGACCGCCCGCCCGAGGAAGTGCTGCCGATCATCCGCTCCGAGCCGGTCGCCGGCGATGCCGAGGCCGCAGCCGAAAACTACCGCAAACTGCTGGAGCTCACCCCCGACGTCGAGACGCGCAAGGAGGCGCAGCGCCGTCTGGCCGACCTGCAAGTGCAGATCCAGGACAGCCGCGGTGCGACCGAGGAGTCCGAGAAAGCGTTGCAAGAAGCGATCAGCCTCTACAACAAACTGTTGTACGCCGACCCCAACAGCGAAAACAACGACCGCATCTTCTACCAGCTCGCGCGCGCGCAGCAGAATATCGGCGAGACCGAAGCGGCGATCGACACGCTCAAGCGCCTGACCGACCGCCACCCCAAGTCTGCGCTCGCCGGCGATGCCCGTTTCCGTCGCGCCGAACTGCTGTTCGCCGTCGGTCGCTACGCGGAAGCGGAGGCCGACTACCGTGTCGTGATGGATCTCAAGGACGCGACGCCGTTCTTCGAACCGGCACAGTACAAGTACGGCTGGTCGCAGTACAAGCAGTCCAAGTACGAGGAGGCGATCGGGACCTTCTTCGACCTGCTCGATCGTGAGCTGCCGACCGGCGAACCCTACGAACCCGAGCCAGCGCTCCGGCAAGTGGACGTCGACAGTGCCGACATGGCACGCGACGCGCTACGGGTCGTGACCCTGGCGCTCGCCTCGCTCGGCGGCGGCTCCGCGCTCAACGAGTACCTGCAGACTCACGGCGATCCGCGTTTTTATCCGCTGGTCTACGCCGCGCTCGGCGAGGCGATGCTCGACAAGGAGCGCTACAGCGATGCGGCGGGCGCCTATGCCGCCTTCATCCAGCGTTATCCCAGCTCGCCACTGGCGCCGGCATTCCAGTCGCGCATCATCGCGGCTTATGCGCGAGGCGGCTTCGGCGATCTGGTGGTCCGGGAAAAGGAACGCTACGCCACTGCCTACGATCCGCAGGCGGACTACTGGAACGGGGCGCCAGCGACCGAGGCGGTGATGCACGAGCTGCGCTCGCACCTCGAAGATCTGGCGCGCCACTATCACGCGAAAGCGCAGCAGGCTGCAGTCGGCAGCGCGTCCGCCGCGGGCGCGGGCGTCAATGTCGGCGCGAATGACTTCCGCGTCGCCGCGCGCTGGTATCGCCGCATCATCGACCTGTATCCGCAGGACCCGAAACTGGCCGACATCCACTTCCTGCTCGGCGACGCGCTGCTCGACGGCGGCGAGATCCTCGCGGCGGCACGGGCCTACGAGCGCACCGCCTACGGCTACGAGAATTACGCCCGTGCCGGTGAGGCCGCGCACGCCTCGGTACTCGCCTACGTCAAACATGCGCGCACGGTCGACGCGGGATCCCGTCCCGAGGCGCTGCGTGCGGCCGTGGAAGCCGGCATCAAGCTCGCCGACAACTTCCCCGAGCACCCGCACAAGCTCGCAGTACTGACCCAGGCGGCGCAGGATCTCTACGAGCTGCAAGCGTATGACGAGGCGGTGACCGTCGCCGCGCGCGTGATCCAGGCGCAACCGGTCGCGGATGCCGCGCTGCGCCGCATCGCCTGGAGCGTCACCGGCGACGCGCACTTTGCGCAGGCGCGCTTCGCCGAGGCCGAAGCAGCGTTCAGCGAGGAACTGCGCCTGACGCCGGCGCAAGCGCCCGAACGCGCCGACATCACCGAGCAGCTCGCCGTCGCGGTCTACCGTCAGGGCGAAGCCGCGCGCGCGGCCGACGATCTCAAAACCGCGGCTTTCCACTTCCTGCGCGTCGGCGACGTCGCACCGGCATCGAGTATCCGTGCAACCGCCGAATACGATGGTGCCGCGGCACTGATCATCCTCGAAGACTGGGCCAATGCGGCGCGCGTACTCGAAGGCTTCCGCCAGCGCTTCCCCGGCCATGCCCTGGAGGCCGACGTCGACAAGAAGCTCGCCGTCGCCTATCAGCGCGACGGCAAGCCGCTGGATGCGGCCCGCACCTACGCGCGCATCGCCCGCCGCGACAGCGAGACCATCGAGGTGCGGCGCGAAGCCGGCTGGCTCGCCGCCACCTTGCTCGACGAAGGCAAGGCCGATCGCGAGGCCGCCGCCGCCTATGCGTACTACGTCGAGATCTTCGCACAGCCGCTCGAACGCACCATCGAGGCGCGCAGCCGCCTGGTCCACTACGCCCGCGCATCCGGCGACCGCGATCAACTCGCCTATTGGCTCGAGTCGCTGGTCGACGCCGACACCAACGCCGGCGCGCAGCGCAGCAACCGTTCGCGTTCGCTGGCCGCCGAGGCGAGCCTCGAGCTCGGTCGTATGGCGGCACGCAAGGCCACGCAGATCCGCTTGACGCTGCCCATCGAAAGCAGCCTGCCGCGCAAGAAGCAGGCGATGGAAGACGCCATCCGCTGGCTCGATCGCGCCGCCGGCTACGGTTTCGCCGAGACGACGACGGCGGCGACCTTCGAGCTCGGCGAGGTCTATCGCGCCTTCGGTCGTGCACTGATGGAATCGGAACGTCCGCGCGACCTCGACGGCCTCGAGCTGGAACAGTACGAGCTGCTGCTCGAAGAGCAGGCGTATCCGTTCGAGGAACAGGCGATCGCAACCCACGAAGCTAACCTGCAGCGCCTGCGCAGCGGGCTGTACGACACCTGGATCGCGCGCAGCGCCAGGGCGCTCGCGGACTTGACGCCGGCACGCTACGGCAAGCGCGAACAGGCGGAGGACCGATATGAATCACTCGACTGACCACGCCCGCCGCCTCGGCGCGCTCGCGCTCGCGGCGCTGCTCACGGCCTGCAGCACCGTGCCGCAGCGTCCACAGCCGACGGACGCACCCGCGCAGACCCCGGCACCGACCGAGGCCGACAAGGGGGATCCGCGGCAGCGCTTTGCCGCGGCGATGCAACTGCTGCGCGACAATCAGATCGCCGAGGCCGAGCAAGCGCTGACCCAGCTGGTCCAGGACTTCCCCGAACACTCCGGGCCATGGACCAATCTGGGCATCCTGTTCGCCCGCTCCAATCGGCGCGCGCAGGCCTTGGGCGCCTTCGGCAAGGCGGCGCAGCTCAATCCGCAGAACAAGGTGGCGCTCAACTGGCTCGGCATCCTGCACCGCGAGGCCGGCGCGCACGAGCGCGCACGCCAGGCATACGAACGCGCGCTGGCGATCGACCCGGACTACGCTTATGCGCACTACAATCTCGCGCTGCTTTTGGATGTCCACCTCAAGCAACCGGCAGCAGCCCTGCCCCACTATCGCGAGTATCTGCGGCTGAGCGAAAGCGGTGACCTCAAGGTGATGGCGTGGATTGCCGAGATCGAAGCGACCCTGACGCCGGAAAAGGCAGCGGGCGCGGACGCGGAACCGCAGTCATGAGCGGTGCGATTCGCGCGCTAGGAGCGGCTTTGCTGGCGCTGTGCTCGATGGCCTCGGCGCAGGACGAGATGCCGGCCGTCGGCGGTCTGCCGCAATCCGGCGGACGCGAGGATGCCGGCACCACCATCATCGGCGAGCGTGAATCGCCGATCGGCCTGTACATCATGCCCTGGCGCGAAGCACGCCCGCAGGCCGACATGGACCGGCCGGCGCGCCTCTTGCAAGAGGAGCTGTTGCCCGTGGATGAGCAGGTGTTCGTCCGCCAGATCGAGTATCACAATGCGCTCATTGGCGCCTTGAAACAAAAAGGTTTCGTCACCCCCGGCGGCCGCTGATGCGATCCTCGCTTCCGCATTCCGTCGTCCCAACCCCTGCATCGGATTTTCCAAGAGGCTGAACCATGGAGTTTTTTGCCACCGTCCTGCGCTTTTTCCAGAGTGGCGGCGCGTTCATGTACCCGATTCTCGTGGTACTGGTGATCGGTCTTGCGATCGCCCTCGAACGTGCGCTGTACCTGCGGCGCGCGAACATCGAGAACCGCGAGCTCTGGTCGAACCTGCTGCCGTTGCTCAACCAGGGCAAGCACGAGGCTGCCGAACAGCTCGCCAGCGAGTCGCAGACCGCCATCGGCCGCGTGCTCGGCTTCGGCCTGGCCCGCGCGCGCGGCAACGCGACGCGTGGTGAGATCGAGATGGCGATGGAAGAGAGCATCATGGAGGTCACGCCGCTGCTCGAACGGCGCACACACTACCTCGCCACCTTCGCCAACATCGCCACGCTGCTGGGCCTGCTCGGCACCATCATCGGCCTGATCCAGGGCTTCAACGCGGTGGCCAACGTCAACCCGGCCGAGAAGGCGAACCTGCTGTCGGCGTCGATCTCGGTGGCGATGAACACCACCGCCTTCGGCCTGATGGTCGCGATCCCGCTTTTGCTGGCGCACGCCTGGCTGCAGTCCAAGGCCAATGACCTGATCGACAGCGTCGAGATGGCGGCGATCAAGTTCCTCAATAGCCTCGGCCTGAAGAACTAAGAGAGTCTGATGCTCGCCCGCATGCGCCGTGCGCGCCGCCAGGACGTGGCGGAGCTCAACATCACGGCCTTTCTCAACCTGATGGTGGTGTTGGTGCCGTTCCTGCTGATCACGGCCGTGTTCACCCAGCTCACCATCAAGGAACTGGACCTGCCCGATACCTCGCGCAGCCAGCCGCCCTCCGAGGAGCTCAAGCGCGGCCTGTCCGTGCTCATCCGCGAGACCGGGCTGACGCTGACCAACGACGGCGCCATCGTGCAATCCTGGCCCAAGGCCGAAGACGGCTACAACTACGCGGCGCTGGGCCAGACCCTCGCCGAGATCAAGAACCGCAATCCGGCCGAGGATCGCATCACCTTGCTGCTCGAACCCGGCATCCCCTACGACGTGATGATTCAGGTGATGGACACCGTGCACTACCTGCCCGCGGCGAGCGAGGGCGTGCTGGTCGACATGTTCCCGAGGATCTCGGTGGGCGACGCCCCGGTGCTGGCATCGGAGGCCGTACCATGATCCGCGCCCACACCCTGCGCACGCAGCGCATGGAACGCCGGCGCAAGCGCAACCGCCCCGGCGCGCTGTCGCTGACCTCGCTGATGGACATCTTCACCATCCTGGTGTTCTTCCTGCTGGTGAACTCCTCGCAGGTCGAGGTGCTGCCGAGTCCGGGCACATTGGTGCTGCCGGAATCGGTCGCCGTCGACGGTCCGCGCCAGACCGTTTTGTTGATGGTCACCAACGACGACATCCTCGTGAACGGCGAGGTCGTCATGAGCGTGGCCGACGCCCAGAACAGCACCGCCAACGTGCTCGGTCCGCTCAAGACGCGGCTGCTGCAGGAAGGCCTGCTGCCGGTGGTCGGTGGCGAGGCCAACGGCGCGGTGTCGCGCGGCGAGATCAACATCATGGCGGACAAGCGCATTCCGTATCAGCTGATCAAGAAAATCATGGCCACCTGCACCGACGCGCGTTTTGCGAAGATTTCGCTCGCCGTCGCGCATCGTGCCGGCGGGGACGGCGGCGCATGAGCACGCGGAGCATCCAGTGGCAGAGCTGGGATCTGGCGGCGGAGTCCGACCGGCGCTTCAACCGCCTGATCGTCATCGTCGGCGTTCCGCTGCTGATCATCGGAGCCATCGTGCCCTTTCTCGAACTGGTGGGCCTGACCCGCGGTGGCGGCACGCTCACCGGTTCGCGCTACGTCGAGCTCCTGGCCGAGGAGCCGGCGCCGATCGCCGACAAGGTCGAAGAGCCGGCCCCGGCGGAGCAGGACGAACCCGATCCGGTCGAGCCACAAGCGCCGGCGGAACCCCAGCCGCGACCGACCGCGGCGCCCGTACCGCCGCCGGAGGTGCAGCAGCAGCGGGCCGTGGAGCGCGCCCGTGAAGTGGCGTCGCGCTCCGGCGTCATGGCCTTCGCCGACCAGTTGCAGGCACTGCACAGCAGCGTGCCGTCGGTGCAGCGGCCCGACCAGGCGCTGGCCGCGATCGACCGCTCCGCTCGCGCCGACGACGGCGATGGCGCTCGCATCTTCGAGCAGTCGGCAGCGGCCGCATCGAGCGGCATCGGCTCGCCGACCGGCACCGGCGCGACCCGCCGCGCGCAGTCCGGCACCGGCCTTGGTCAGCGCCGCACGACGCAGGTGGAAAGCCCGGTGGGCTTCGGGCAAGACCGCTCGCGCCCGGGCCAAGGTGGCGACAAGCTCGTCGCCGGCCGCACCCTCGAAGAAATCCAGCTCGTGTTCGACCGCAACAAGGGGGCGATCACCGCGATCTACAACCGCGCTGCGCGTGACAACCCCAACCTCGGCGCGGGCAAGATCGTCATCAGCCTGACGATCGCGCCGAACGGCGCGGTCACTGACTGCAAGCTGGTATCGAGCACCTTCAACGACCCGGATCTCGAACGCAAGATCATCCAGCGCGTGATGTTGATGAACTTCGGCGCCAAGGACGTGCCGGCGTACACCTATCCGAACTACCCCATCACCTTCCTGCCTTCGTAACCGCAGTTTCCCGTCGGTAGTCTCCAGTTTCCAGAAAAAGCTCCGTCACTGGAAACTGGAGACTGGAAACTGGAAACTTACGCCCACCAGCTAAAGACGCGGAGCACGACACATGGGGTTTCTTTCGGGCAAGCGCGCCCTGATCACCGGCGTCGCCAGCGATCGTTCGATTGCCACCGGTATCGCCGAGGCGTTCCGTCGCGAAGGCGCCGAGCTCGCCTTCACCTACCAGAACGACCGCCTCAAGAGCCGCGTCGAGGCCTTTGCTGCCGAATGCGGCTCGAAGATCGTGCTGCCGCTCGACGTCGCCGAAGATGCGCAGATCGATGAGCTGATGGCCGAGCTACAGCGTCAATGGGGCGCGCTCGACATCCTGGTGCACTCGATCGGCTTCGCCCCGCGTGAGCAGCTCGCCGGCCGCTATCTCGATGCGGTCACGCGCGAGGGCTTCCGCATCGCCCACGACATCTCCAGCTATTCGTTCGCGGCGCTCGGCAAGGCGGCGCGCCCGTTGATGCAGGGGCGCAAGGCCTCGCTGCTGACGCTGACCTATCTGGGCGCCGTACGCGCCGTGCCGATGTACAACGTCATGGGCCCGGCCAAGGCCTCGCTCGAAGCCAACGTGCGCTTCATGGCCGCCGATCTCGGTGAACACGGAATCCGCGTCAACGGCATCTCCGCCGGACCGATCAAGACGCTCGCCGCAGCCGGCATCTCTGGTTTTCGCGGCATGCTGGCGGCCGCCGAGGAGGCCTCGCCGCTCAAGCGCAACGTCACCATCGAGGAAGTGGGCAACGCCGCCGCCTTCTTGTGCTCGGACCTCGCCTCAGGCATCACCGGCGAGATCCTTTACGTGGACGCCGGCTACAACATCATGGGCATGGCACTGCCGGGCGCGGACAAGCGCTGATCAGCCTGCCGGCGGCTCGGCGCGCGTGAGTACCGGCTCGCCTTCGAGCCGCGCGATAATGGCTGCGCACACCGTGTCGCCGAACACGTTCACCGCCGTGCGGCACATGTCGAGGATGCGGTCGACGGCCAGAATCAGGCCGACGCCCTCGAGCGGCAGGCCGACTGCCGACAGGATCACCGCGATCGCGACCAGGCTCGCCGACGGAATGCCGGCAACGCCGATCGAGGTCAGCAGCGCCAGCAGCACGATGGTGAACTGCGCGACCAGGCTCAGCTCCAGGCCGTAGGCCTGGGCGATGAAGATCGCGGCGGCGCATTCGTAGAGCGCGGTGCCGTTCATGTTCACCGTTGCCCCCAGCGGCAGGACGAAACCGGCAATGCCGTCCGGCACGCCGGCGCGCTTGACGTTGTCGATGCTCACCGGCAGCGTCGCCGCCGACGAGCTGGTCGAGAACGCCGTCAGCAGCACCGGCGCCATCGCCTGCAGGTAGCGTCGCGGCGCGATCGAGAACGCGCGCAGCAACAGCGGCAGCCAGACGAAGGTCTGGATCAGCAGACCGGCGAGCACGCAGGCGAAGAACAGCAGCAGCGGTTCGAGCGCGCCCCAACCGGTCTGCGCGACGGTGCGTCCGACCAGGGCGAACACGCCGATCGGCGCGAAGCGCATGACCCAGCCGGTGATGCGGATCATCACCTCGTACAGCCCACCCCAGAAGCTGCGCTGCGTCGCCGCCATCGGCTCCGGCAGCCGCGACGCGAAGTAACCGTAGAGCAAGCTGAAGAAGATCAGCGCCAGCATCTCGGTCTTCACCGCAGCTTCGATCAGGTTCGGCGGCACCATGCGCAGCAGGACCGCGAACAGATCGCCGCTGCCGCGGTTCTCGACGCTGGCGAGCACGCGATCGGTGTCTGCAGACAGGCCCAGTCGATCGCCGGCGGGCTCGCCGTCGATCACGCCCGGCTCGATGAGATTCAGCAGCACCAGGCCGGTGAGTACCGAGACCAGCGTCGTGCCGGCGAAGAACACGGCCGCCTTGCCGCCGATGCGCGAGATGCTGCCGCTGTCGGCGCTCAGGCCGAGGATGGCGTTGATCATCGCGCCGACGATCAGCGGCACGATGAGCATCTTCAGGCCGTTGAGGAACAGCGTGCCGATGAAGCTGGTCGCCTCGATGAACCACGGCGCATCACCGACGGCCGCGCCGACGATGATCGCGGCCAGCAGCGCGATCGCGATCTGCCAGTGAAGTTTCATGTCCCCGAAGCGAAAAGGCCGTCCGGGTTCGATTGAACCACGAACGGCCTTGGCCCCACCAGGCGCAGCAGGCGCGGATCAGGCCATCAGGGCTCCAGCGTCTCGGTCGGCTCGTCGGGCCGCGCACGAATCTCGACGCCGACCTTCTGTTCGATGTGCTTCATATAGGCACCGAACTGCGCACCGGCGATCAGGTCGCGCAGGCGACGCTGCTGCACCTCGTCGAGCGTCGCGTCATCCGGCGTTTCCACGGCGCTGAGCAGCAACACCGCGCGCCCGCCGTTGCCGAGCTGTGCCTCACCGACGCTGGGCTTGCCATCCTGCGGATGCGGCAGACGGAACGCGGCGTCGACGACCGCCGCCTCGACCCTGGTGTTGTCGCGGCGGATCTTGCCGGGGTTGCGCAGCTCGCCGTTCTTGGCGCGAATGATCTCCTGGAAATCGGTACCGCCGCGCACGGCGTTGAGCACTTCCTGCGACTCCTGCTCGATCAGCTCGCGTGCGGCGCGATCCACCAGCTCGGCACGGATCTGTTCGGCGACCTCCTCCAGCGACTTTTGCCGCGGCGGCTCGTGCTCGGCCTTGCGAATGACGACGATGCGGTTGCCGCCGAGATTCAGCGGCTTGCTGTTCTCGCCGAGCGCGAGGACTTCCTCGGAAAAGGCGGCCTCGACGACGCGCGGATCGGCGGCGATGCCGCTGCCCTTGCCGCGCTCGAACCAATCGGTGGTCTGCACCTTCAGCTCCAGCGCCTGCGCGACCGGTTCGAGTGCGCCGGGATGCTCGAAGGCGAGTTGTTCGAGCTGTTCCGACATCTCCTGGAAGCGCTGCTGCCGCTCGCGGTTGGTGAACAGCTCGGTCAGCTCCTGCTGCACCTCGGCGTCCTCGAAGGGACGCACCGCGGCGGGTTTGATCTCGTCGAGGCGGATGATGTGCCAGCCGAACTCGGTTTCGACCGGGGCGCTGGTCTTGCCCGGCGCGAGCCCGAACAGCGCATCCTCGAAACCGGAGACCATCTGCCCGCGCCGCACCCAGCCCAGATCGCCGCCCGATGCCTTCGAGCCCGGGTCCTCGGAATGCTCGCGCGCCAGCGCCGCGAAGTCGGCGCCAGACTCGATCTTTTTGGCGAGGTCTTCGGCCTTCTGACGCGCGGCATCCTTGTCGGCGCCGAAGCCAATCAGGATGTGACGCGCCTTGCGCTCCTCCGGCGTGGTGAAGCGACCGGCCTTCTCCGCCTCGTACAAGACCTTGAGCACGTCCGCGGATGGCGGGTCTGGCGGTGGCAGTTTGTCGTACACCAGCTCGACATAGGCGAGCTTGAGCCGCTCCGGCGCCATGTACTGCGCTTTGTTCTGCTGGTAATGCGCCTGCACCTGGTCGTCGGTCACGCTGACCCGATCGCGGTAGCGCGCCGGTTCGAAAACAGCGTATTGCAGCGTGCGTTCCTGCGCCTGCAGGCGCGCCGCCTGAGCGAGCTCGACCGGCGCCGTGAAGGCGGTGTCGACGATCGCCTCGCGCATCTGGTTCATCTCGATGTTGTCGCGCAGCTGGTTCTCGTAGCGATCGACGGTGAAGCCCGCGCGCTGCAGAGCGTCGCGATAGGCCTGGGCATCGAACTGACCATCGCGCTGAAACGCGGCTTCGGCGGAGATGACGTTGAACAGGGTCGCGTCGTCGGCGAAAAAGCCCTGATCCTCGGTGTACTGGCGCAGCATGGTCTCCTGCGTCATGTCGCGCAACACCGCGGCGCGCAGACGCCGCTGATCGAACATGTCGGCGCGGAAGTTCTCGCCCAACAACTGCACGAGTTGCTGATAGCGCTGCTCGTACTGCCGCTGGAGCTGCGATTCGTGAATCTTCTGATCGCCCACCTCGGCAACCACCGGATCGCCGCCACCCGGCGCCAGCGACTCGATACCGAAGAACGCGAACGGGATCGCAATCAGCGCTACGATGAACCCGGCGATCAGCCCCGAAGTGCGGTCACGAATCTGCTGCAGCATGTCTAACTTCGTCCTAGCGTACAACGCTCATAAACGACGAAGCCCGGGTCCGCCGGGCTTGCATGGATCTGCGTCGTGGTGGGCTGCCAGGGACTCGAACCCCGAACCTACTGATTAAGAGTCAGCTGCTCTACCATTGAGCTAGCAGCCCGAACTTCGTACGCAGTGCCTCGAAAGTGGGGTGACCGACGGGGCTCGAACCCGCGACAACCAGAATCACAATCTGGGACTCTACCGACTGAGCTACGGTCACCATCGCGAGCATCCCCGACCGGGTTTCGCTCAGGGCGGCGCATCATAGCAAAACTGTTACGGCGTCAACAGGCCCGGCGGCGATCGAAAAGCCTCGTGCGATCGGCGCTCCGGACTCGTCCGACGGGAGCAGGACGGCACCATGCGCGCGAACTAGGCTTGGGGTTCGACTCGATGTCGGAGATCGTCCCCATGGCAACGCCGCGCGACTACTTGGCGATCGTGATCGCCTATCTGCTGTGCCTGGCCGCCGCTGCGGCCGTGCTGGGCTTCGCCGGCCTGCCGCAACCCTGGGATGTGTTCGTCGCCGATGTCGTTGCCACGATCGTGATCTTCGGCTTCTCGCGCGCCTACCGGAACTCCAGCTTCTACGACGCCTACTGGAGCGTGCTGCCGCCGCTGTTCGCGCTGTACTGGTACTTCGCCAATGCCGACGCCGGCGTCGATACGCTGCGCGCCTGGCTGGTGATCGGCCTGGTGTGGCTCTGGGGTATCCGCCTCACCGCGAACTGGAGCATGCACTGGGGCGGGCTGCACCACGAGGACTGGCGCTATGCCCTGGTGCGCGCACGCGCCGGCCGTGCCGCGGTCTGGGCCGATTTCTTCGGCATTCATCTGTTTCCGACGGTTCAGGTGTTCCTCGGCTGTCTGCCGATCTACGCGGTGATGACGCGCGGTCAGGCCGGGTTCGGCTGGCTCGACGCCGTTGCTCTCGTCGTCACGCTCGGTGCGATCATCATCGAGACCGTCGCCGACCTGCAGTTGCATGCCTTCATCGCGCGCAAGAAGCCCGGCGAATTCATCACCAGCGGTCTGTGGAGCTGGTCACGGCATCCGAACTATCTGGGCGAGATCGGCTTCTGGTGGGGCCTGATGCTGTTCGGCCTGGCGGCCGCACCGGCGCAGTGGTGGTGGATCGTGCCCGGCGCGCTGACGATGACGGCGATGTTCGTCTTCGCGAGCATTCCGTTCATGGACCAGCGCAGCCTCGAGCGCCGGCCCGGCTACGCCGAGCACATGCGCCGCGTGCCGGCGCTGCTGCCATGGCCGCGCCCGCGCGCGGATTGAGCCGAGCACCGCTTCAACCCGCCCGCTCCGCCACGGCCTCGACGTAGCGCCGCGCCAACGCGACCAGTGCGCCGAGGTTGGGGACGACCGCATCCGGCCGATGCGGGTGGCGCTCGGTGCCCGGAAAGATCTTGTCGAGCCAGCGTGCTTCCCAGCCGGCGCCGTTGTAGAACACCGCGGTCACGCCGGCGTGCTTGGCGGCGATCACGTCGGTGGTGCTGTCGCCAACGTACCAAGTGCCTTCGTCCGCGGCGGCACCGAGATTCTGCAGCGCGCGCAGGATCAGGTCCGGATGCGGCTTGCGGCGCTGCACGTCGTCGCCGCAGACCATGGTGTCGAACAGATCCTGCCAGCCGCTGCCGTCGACGGTGTAGATCTCGTGCGCCATGTAGCGGCGGCTGCGGTTGGACAGTACGCCCAGCCGGATGCCGAGCGCGCGCAAGGCCTCTAGCTGCCTTCGCGCGTCTGCCTCCATCGGTTTGACCAGCCCGAAATGGCGGGCATAGCTGCGATCGAACTCGGCATGGGCGATGGCCTTGGCCTCTTCGTCATCGCCGAACAGCACCTCGAAGATGTCGGTGCGCGAGATCCGGCGCTCGGCTTTGATCTTCGGATGCAGACGTGCGTGCTCGCGCACGTACTTGACCAGACGTGCGTCCTCGAGCGTCTTTGACCGAGCGGGTGGCACGAGACGCTCGACCAGGCCCAGCTCGACCAGGCGCGGCAACACCTCGTCGAGGGCGTAGTACATCGCGTCCATGGTGTCGACCAGCGTCGCGTGCCAGTCGAACAGCACGACGCGCGGCGCCGCGTGGGGCAGCTGCAGGATGCTCATGTCCGGAGCCTAGCATCGCCCGTGCGCGGCCGACGTCCGCCGCTGGCGCGCACGCCGCAATTGTGGTTCCCTGATATGGCGAAACCGTCAAGGAGCATGCGTATGGCCAAGGGCATCCGCCGGGTGAACAAGTACGTGCTGCACCACCGCGACGAACCGGGCGATGGCGCCCATCTGCTGAAAACCCTCAAGAAGCATGGCATCAACCTGCTCGCCCTCACCGCGTTTCCGGCGGCCTCCGGCACCTCGCAGGTCGAACTGATTCCCGAGAACGCCGCGCAACTCGAAGCCCTGGCCAAGCAGTTCGGCTGGCGCCTGTCGAAGAAGCGCACCGGTTTTCTCGCCCAAGGCAAGGACCGTGCCGGGGCGCTGATCAAACTGGCCGAGCGACTGGGCAAGGCCGGCATCCACGTCACCCAGATCGACGCCATTGCCGCCGGCGCCGAGCGTTACGGCGCGGTGTTCTGGGTCCGGCCCAAGGACGTGGAGCGCGCAACCGAGGTAATGGGCGGACGCTGAGCGAACGATCGCAGACCGGCTTGCGGCGGTCCTCGCCAGCCGCTAGCGTGGCCACACCTCACCCGCCGGATCCCGCCGTCCATGCACATTCTCCTTGTGGCCGTGCTCGTCGCATTGATCGCGAGCCTGCTGCTGTTGCTGCGGCATATGCGCGAGCAGCGGCGCCTTTTGGCGACGCTCACGCGGGATCAGGCTGCGCTGGAAAACGCGTGGAACACGCTGCCGGCCGAGGCCGCCACACTGATGAACCGCCGCGGCATGCTGATCAGCATCGAAATCCTCAACCCGATGGAGCTGGCCAGCCGCGAGTCGGCGCTCGCCGGACCGCTCGGGCGTATCGCGCCCGGATTGATCCAGAGACTGGTCTACCAGCGCGCAAGCGAAATGCTGCGCAAGCAACTCGGCGAACACGGCGTGCAGGCCAAGGTGCGGATCCATGGTCTGGATTGAGCTGGCGCTGCTGCTCGCGGCCACGGCGCTGAGCGCCGTCGCCTGGCAGCGCAATCTCGCCCTCGCCGGCGCGATCGCCACGCACGCCGACCGCCTGCGCCGCAGCGGTGTGCTGCTGATCGAACTGCGCCGGCGCATCGAGCAGCAGCAGCGCATCGCCGAAACGCAGCAGCTCGCCGAGACCGCGGTCGAGGCCGGCACCGAGGCGGTGCGCCGAATCCACTTCGGCATCGCCGCGATCCCCTTCGGTATTCTCGGAGCGCTGGCCGTGACGCGCGACGCCGCCCGCGTCGTGCGCCAGAGCCATGACGTCATCGCCGATGCGGTCTACGGCACGATCCGCGGCATCAACAAGCTCACCGGACAGGCCGCACGCGGCGCGCTCGGCATCCACGACCCGGACCGCACACCCCTGCGTGCGGCCGACGACGAGTAAGGAGTCCTCATGATCACCGTCCACCACCTCAACAACTCCCGCTCCCAGCGCGTGCTGTGGCTGCTGGAGGAGCTCGGCGTCGACTACCGCGTCCAGCGTTACGAGCGCGACGCCAAGACCATGCTGGCGCCGCCGTCGTTGAAGAAGGTGCATCCGCTCGGCAAGTCGCCGGTCATCAGCGACGGTGAGCGCGTGATCGCCGAGACGGGCGCCATCATCGAATACCTGGTCGAGCGCCACGGCAACGGCCGGCTGGCGCCGCCGCCCGGTAGCGACGAGCGCCTGCGCTACACCTACTGGCTGCACTACGCCGAGGGTTCGCTGATGCCGTTGATGGTGATGACGCTGATCTTCAGCCGCATCGTGCCGGGCAGTCCGCTGCTGATCCGTCCGATCGCCGCCGGCATCGTCAAGGCCGTGCACGGGCAGTTCCTCGGTCCGAACACCAAGCTGCATCTCGATTACGTCGAGGCCGAGCTGGGGCGCAGCCCCTGGTTCGCCGGCGCCGAGTTCAGCGCCGCCGACGTGCAGATGAGCTTTCCGCTCGAAGCCGCGGCCTCGCGTGTCGGCGGCGGCGTCGACGGCTATCCGAACATCCGCGGCTTTCTCGAGCGCATCCATGCGCGACCGGCGTACCAGCGTGCGCTCGAAAAGGGCGGCCCCTACGACCTGCTGAGTTGACGCACCTGTCATGCGCCTGGTCTAGGATCGCGCCATGGCGCAGTTGCTTGCCCGCCCGTTCAGCACCGGCGACTTTCCGGAACTCGATGCGATCCACGCGCTGATCCGGCGTGCAGACGGCTCGTTGCGCAGCGAGGTGCTGCACGAAGTGGTGCTCGGCGACGAGCGACTGCCTGTGTATTGTCTTGAGCTGGGCAACGCCGATCCACGCGTGCCGGCGGTCGGCTTCTTCGGCGGCATTCACGGCGTCGAGCGCATCGGCGCACAGGTGCTGATCGCGTTTCTGCAGACGCTGATCGAGCGCCTCTATTGGGACGAATCGCTGTCGCAGGCGCTCGAACGTGTGCGCCTGGTGTTCATGCCGCTGGTCAATCCCGGCGGCATGCGCCGGCGCACACGCAGCAATCCGGCCGGCGTGGACCTGATGCGCAACGCGCCGGTCGACGCCGACCATGACGTCTCCTGGCTCCTCGGCGGCCAGCGCCTGACGCCGGCGCTACCCTGGTATCGCGGCCGCGCGGATGCGCCGATGGAGCCGGAGGCGCAGGCGCTGTGCCGCGTCGTCGAGGAGCGGCTGTTGCCGCACGCCTTCAGCCTGTCCATCGACTGTCATTCCGGCTTCGGGACCAAGGACCGCATCTGGTTTCCGTACGCGCGTACGCGTCAGCCGATCGACTGTCTGCCCGAGATCTACGCGTTGCGCACCATGTTCCGCACGACGCATCCGTATCACAGCATCTATGTGATCGAGCCGCAGGCGCGGCAGTACACGACGCACGGGGATCTGTGGGACTACCTCTACGATCGCGCCAAGGCCGCGAGCGCGCGGCCGTTCATCCCGTTCACCCTGGAAATGGGTTCCTGGCTATGGGTCAAGAAGCGCCCGGCACAGCTGTTCTCGGTGCTCGGCATCTTCAACCCGATCGCCCCGCACCGGCACCAGCGTATCCTGCGCACGCACCTGACCTTGTTCGACTTCATGATCCGCGCGGCGATCTCGCACGAGCGCTGGCGTCCGAGTCCCGAAGTGCGCTCGGCGCTGCACGAGGCGGCAATGGCCTACTGGTACGGCCCGCAGCCGCTGAACCGCGACCTGCAGCCGGCGAGAACCTGAGGCCGCCGCCACAACGGGAGACACCGTCATGGGCTTGTACGACCGCTACATCCTGCCGCACGTGATCGACCGTGCCTGCGGACTCGGCGAAGTGATGAAGGCACGCGCGCAAATCGTGCCACGCGCGCGCGGCAAGGTGCTGGAGATCGGCATCGGCAGCGGCCTGAACCTCGGGTTCTACGATCCGCGGCAGGTCGAGCGCATCTTCGGCGTCGATCCTTCCGCTGAAATCCAGGCCAAGGCGCAAAAGCGCGCGCGCAAGATCGGCATCCCGGTCGACACCGTACCGTTGGTGATCGAGCAGATCGGCGCCGAGGATGCGAGCTACGACACCGTGGTCTGTACCTTCACGCTGTGCACCATTGCCGATCCTGTGCCGGCGCTGCGCGAAATGCGCCGGGTGCTGAGGCTCGGCGGCGAGCTGCTGTTCTGCGAGCACGGTCTGGCGCCCGAGGCCGGCGTGCGCGCCTGGCAGCATCGCCTGACGCCGCTGTGGAAGCCGCTGGCCGGCGGCTGCCATCTGAACCGCGACATCCCGGCGCTGATCGTGGCCGGCGGCTTTCGCATCGACGAGCTGGCCCAACGCTACCTCAAGGGCCCCAGGCCGATGACCTACGTCTACTCCGGCGTCGCCCGCGCCGCGGCGCCCACATGAAGCCGCGCTGGACCGCGGCGGACATTCCGCCGCAACACGGCCGCATCGCCCTGGTCACCGGTGCGAACCGCGGGCTCGGGTTCGAGATCGCCGCGGCGCTCGCCGCGGCTGGCGCCGAGGTCGTGCTCGGCTGTCGCGACGCGGACAAAGCTGCGGCGGCCGTTGCGCGCATCCGCGCACGCCACGCGCAGGCCAAAGTGGCGACGATGCCGCTGGATCTGGCGAGCCTGGCGTCGGTCCGCCGTTTCGCCGCCGCGTTCACCAAAGCCCATCCGCGGCTCGATCTCTTGCTGCACAACGCCGCCGCGATACTCGCGCCGCGCGGCCGGACCGCCGACGGTTTCGAGACGCATCTGGGCACCAATCATCTGGGCCCCTTCGCGCTGACCGGTCTTTTGCTCGACCGGCTGGCTGCAGCCCCCGGCGCACGCGTGATCATCGCCGGTAGCCTTGCCCACCGCATGACCCGCGGTCTCGACCTCACCGACCCCCACGGCGATCGGCGCGCCTACGATCCGATGGATGCCTACGGCCGCAGCAAGCTCGCCGCATTGAGCCATGCCTTCGAGCTCGACCGACGCCTGCGCGCCGCCGGCTTGCCGGTGCGCTCGCTCGCCGCGCATCCCGGCTACACCGCGACCAACGACGATCTCGGCGGCTTCTGGCTGCGGCTGACGACGAAGCTGATCGGGCAGTCGCCGGCGCTCGGCGCCCTACCCGCCCTGTACGCCGCGACCGCCGGTCAGGCCGACGGCGGCGACTACTACGGACCGGACGGCTTTGCGGAGCTCCGCGGTCATCCGCGCAAGGTCAAGGCACGGCCCGAGGCACGAGATCCAGCATTCGCCGCGCGTCTGTGGGCGCTGTCCGAGCAACTCACCGGCGTGCGCTACCTGTCCTAAGGAGCATCGAGCATGCGCGACAACAACACCCACCTGATGCCCGTCGGCTACGCGCTGTGGATCTTCGGCTTCATGGGCGCGCACCGCTTCTACTACGGCCGTCAGATCACCGGCACGATCTGGTTCTTCACGCTCGGCCTGTTGTTGATCGGCTGGATCATCGACCTGTTCCTGATTCCGGGCATGGACCGCGCCGCCGATCGCCGCTACCGTGCCGGCCCGATCAACTACTCGGTGGCGTGGATCCTGCTGACCTTTCTCGGCATCTTCGGCATCCACCGCTTCTACCAGGGCAAGTGGATCACCGGCATCCTCTACTTAGTCACCGGCGGCGTGTTCTTGCTCGGCGTGCTCTACGACTACTGGACGCTCAACGAGCAAATCGACGCGTGCAACGCAGCGCGCTCATGACACGCTGACCGCGAACAGATCCGGCTGCGCGCGCGGATCATGGGCCTCAACGAACTGACTCAGGCCGACGCCGACTAGGCGGTAAAGCGTGCCATCCGGTGTCGAGGCACGGTCGAGCAAACCGACGGCGATGCGCAAGAACTCAGCCTCGGACGCCGGCGGCAGCGGCGGCGTGTAACGGCGCGTGAGAATGCGAAAATCCGCGGTCTTGAGCTTGAGCACGACGGTGCGACCGACGCGCTCATGCTGGCGAGCCGCGGCCCAGGTCTTGCGCGCCATGCGTTCGACGTGCGGCGCCAGTTCGTCCAGTGGCAGGTCGCGCTCGAAGGTATCTTCGGCAGAAACCGATTGCACCGGCCGGTCCGGCTCGACGGCGCGCTCGTCGATCCCCCACGCCAGTTCGTGCAGACGCTGCCCGTAGCGGCCGAAGCGGCGCTCCAGTTCGCGCGGATCGCGCAGACGCAATTGCCCGACCGTGGCGATGCCCAGCTGCGCGAGCCGGCCTTGCATCACTTTGCCGACGCCGGGCAGGCGGCCGACCGGCAAGCCTTCCAAAAAGGCCTCGACGTCCCTGGGGCGGATGACGAACAGACCGTCCGGCTTGCGCCAGTCCGAGGCGATCTTAGCGAGAAACTTGTTCGGCGCGACGCCCGCCGACGCGGTGAGCCGCAGTTCCTCGCGGATGCTGGCGCGGATGGCCTGGGCAATGGCGGTCGCGCTCGGTAGGTTGCTCAGCGGCGCGGTCACGTCCAGATAGGCCTCGTCGAGCGACAGCGGCTCGACCCGCTCGGTGTGGCGACGGAAGATCTCGCGCACCGCGCGCGACACCGCGCGATAGCGCGGAAAATCCGGTGGCACGAACACCGCCTGCGGGCACAGCCGCTCGGCTCGCATTGCGGGCATCGCCGAGCGCACGCCGTAGCGGCGCGCCTCGTAGGACGCCGCGCAGACCACCGAACGCGCCCCACGCCAGGCGACGACCACCGGCCGTCCGCGCAGCGCCGGATCGTCGCGCTGCTCGATCGAGGCGTAGAACGCGTCCATGTCGACATGGATGATCTTGCGCATCGCACGATCCTAGCGGCCGCGCCACGAAACCGGCTAGGCTGCGCCGCGCAACCGGAGGCTCCCATGAGCGCGAAATGGAACGTGGCGGACATTCCGCCGCAGCACGGGCGGCGCATCGTCGTCACCGGAGCGAGCAGCGGCCTCGGCCTCGAAACCAGCGTTGCGCTGGCGGCCAAGGGGGCCGAGGTGATCATGGCCTGCCGCGATCCCGCGCGTGCCAGCGCCGCACTCGCAAAGGTGCAGGCACGCGCACCCGGCGCCAAGGCCGAGCTGATGACGCTGGACCTCGCCGACCTCGCCTCGGTGCGCCGCTTCGCCGCCGACTGCGCGAGGCGCTTCGATCACATCGACGTGCTGTGCAACAACGCCGGCGTGATGGCCCTGCCGCTGCAACGCACCAAGGACGGCTTCGAGATGCAGATGGGCACCAATCATCTGGGCCACTTCGCGCTGACCGGCCTTTTGCTCGACCTGCTCAAGGCTGCGCCCGCCGGCGCGCGCATCGTCAGCGTCGCCAGCAATGCCCACCGCTGGGGCCTGCGCCTGGACCCCGACGACCTCAACTTCGAGCGCCGGCGCTACAACAAATGGGACGCCTACGGCCGCAGCAAGCTGGCCAATCTGATGTTCCACTTCGAGCTCGACCGGCGCCTGCGCGCGGCGCAGATCGACCTGCGCTCGGTCTGCGCGCATCCCGGTTACGCCGCCACCAATCTGATGTTCGTCGGCCCGGCGCAGGAGAACTCACGCATCGGCACGCTGATGATGCGGATCGGCAACGCGTTGCTGAGTCAGGACCAAGCCATGGGCGCGCTGCCACAGCTCTACGCGATCACGATGCCCGATGTCGAAGGCGGCGATTACTTCGGCCCGGACGGCTGGCAGCAGCTCAAGGGCCATCCGCGCCGCGTCGGCTGTCTGCGCCTTGCCCGCGATCCCGAACGCGGCCGCCGGCTGTGGGCGGCATCGGAACGCCTCACCGGCGTGCGCTATCTTTCCGCCTGAAGCCCTTTTCGATCACCGCAACCAACGATGATCCGCCTGTGCCTCCCCGCCGCATTCGCCGCCCTGCTGCTCAGCGCCTGCGCCAGCGGCGACACGCTGCCGCCCCCGGCACCGTGCCGCACGCACTGCAGCACACACACCGACGGCTACGAATGGGCGCAGCGCGGCCGCTTGACCGATCCTCGCTACTGCGAAGGCTACACGGAAAGCTTCGCGCGCGGCTGCCGCAACGGTATCGAGGACCTGCGTCAGTTACGACCGTCGTCGGAAGGACTCTGATCTTCGGGCACCGCCCCGGCGCCTTCGGCATCCTCGCCGTCGATGCGATCGACGCCGACCAGCCGATCGCCCTCGGCCGGCCGCATCAGGCGCACGCCCTGGGTGTTGCGTCCCATGCTGCGCACGTCGCTGGTCTTGAAGCGGATCAGGATGCCGGCTTCCGAGATCAGCATGACCTCGTCGTCGTCGCCGACCGCAACCGCCCCGATCAGCCGCCCGGTCTTCTCCGACAGCGCCTGCGCGATCACACCCTGCCCGCCACGACCCCGACGCGGGAACTGCTCGATCGGCGTGCGCTTGCCGTAACCGAACTCCGACACCGTGAGGATGTCGCCATTCGCGCCACCGTCGGCGCCGCTTGCGGTCAATAGCGCGATGACCCGCGCCTGGTCGGGATGAGCATCGACCCCGTCCTCGCCGTCGTCGCTGGACGCGTCCTCGGTCTCGTCCTCGCCACCGGCGAAGGTCTTGAGCAGGCGCATGCCGCGCACACCCGTTGCCCCACGCCCCATGCTGCGCACATCGGCCTCGTTGAAGCGGATCGCGCGACCGCCGTCGGAAATCAGGATGATGTCGTCCTCGCCGCTGGTCAGCGCAACGCCCACCAGCTCGTCGTCGACACGCAGGTCGACGGCGATGATGCCGTTGGCGCGCACGTTCTTGAACGCAGCGAGCTCGGTCTTCTTCACCGTGCCGCGGCGCGTAGCCATGAAGACGAAGGCACGATGGTCTTTCGAGCCTGCATCCGCCTGCACGTCGTCGAAGGACTTGATCGGCAGCACGGCGTTGATCTTTTCCCGGTCCTCCAGCGGCAGCAGATTGTTGAACGGCCGGCCGCGCGAACCTCGCGAACCGCTGGGCAGCTCGAACACACGCAGCTTGTAGCACTTGCCGAGACTGGAGAAGCACAGCAGGGTGTCGTGCGAATGCGCGACCCAGAGCCGGTCGACGAAGTCCTCGTCCTTGGTCGTCGCCGCGACCTTGCCGCGACCGCCGCGGCGCTGGGCCTGATATTCGTCGAGCGGCACCGCCTTGACATAGCCCTCGTGCGAGAGCGTCACCACCATGTCCTGCGGCGGGATCAGATCCTCACGTGCAATATTGAGTGCAGCACGGGTGATCTCGGTACGGCGCGCATCGCCGTACTGTTCCTTGATTTCGCGCAGCTCGGTGCGGATCACCTCGAGCAGGCGCACATCCGAGCCGAGGATGTCGAGGTAGTCGCGGATGGCGTCGAGCAATTGCTTGAATTCGTCGTGGATCTTGTCCTGCTCGAGTCCGGTCAGGCGGTGCAGGCGCAGATCGAGAATCGCCTGGGCCTGGGCCTCCGAGAGTCTGTAGCCGCCGTCGACGATGCCGAAGTCGCCGCTCAAATCCTGCGGCCGCGACGCGTCGCTGCCGGCGCGTTCGAGCATTGCCGTCACCGGCCCCGGCGACCAGGTGCGCGACATCAGGGCGAGCTTGGCCTCGGCCGGGCTCGGGCTGGTGCGGATCAACTGGATGATCTCGTCGAGGTTGGCCAGGGCGACCGCAAGACCCTCCAGCACGTGGGCGCGTTCGCGCGCCTTGCGCAGCAGGTGGCGCGTGCGCCGCGTCACCACCTCGCGGCGGTGACGCAGGAAGACTTCGAGCAACTGCTTGAGCGACAGCAGCTTGGGCTGGCCGCCGTCGAGCGCCACCATGTTGAGGTTGAAGCTGTCCTGCAACTGCGTCTGCTGGAACAGGTTGTTGAGCACCACCTCGGCGTTCTCGCCACGGCGCAGCTCGATCACCACACGCATCCCGTCCTTGTCGGACTCGTCACGCAGCTCGCTGATGCCCTCGATCTTCTTTTCCTTGACCAGCTCGGCGATCTTTTCGAGCAGGCGCGCCTTGTTCACTTGGTAGGGCAGCTCGGTGACGACGATCGCCTGCTTGTCTCCGCTAGCTTGGGCGCCGATGTCCTCGAAGTGCGTGCGCGCGCGGACGATCACGCGGCCGCGCCCGGTCGCGTAGGCGTCGACCAGGCCGTGCGCATCGAGCAGCAGCCCCCCGGTCGGAAAATCCGGCGCCGGGATGTGGCGCATCAGCTCGTGCAACTCGATCTCGGGGTTGTCGATCAGCGCGATGCAGCCGTCGATGACCTCGGACAGATTGTGCGGCGGAATGTTGGTCGCCATGCCCACGGCGATACCCGAGCTGCCGTTGATGAGCAGCTGCGGCACCTTGGTCGGCAACACGCTCGGCTCGGTCTCGGACCCGTCATAGTTCGGCTGGAAGTCGACGGTTTCCTTGTCGATGTCGGCGAGCAGCTCGTGCGCGAGGCGCGACATGCGCACCTCGGTGTAGCGCATGGCTGCCGGTGCGTCGCCATCCACCGAACCGAAATTGCCCTGGCCGTCGATGAGCATGTAGCGCATCGAAAAGTCCTGGGCCATGCGCACCATAGTGTCGTACACAGCGCTGTCGCCGTGCGGATGGTACTTACCGATGACGTCACCGACGATGCGCGCCGACTTCTTGTACGGCTTGTTGTAGTCGTTGCCGAGCTCCTTCATCGCGTACAGCACGCGCCGGTGCACCGGCTTGAGGCCATCGCGAGCGTCCGGTAGGGCGCGGCCGACGATCACGCTCATCGCGTAATCGAGATAGCTGCGCCGCATCTCATCCTCGAGATTGACGCTGAGCACTTCCTTGGCGAAGTCTGTCATCTGCGGCTTACGGAAAGACCGCGCACGCCAGCCGACGCGCGCAGAAAATCATCGCACTATCATGGATTTGCCGGACAGGCTCGGCCGGCGTCCGGGCCGCTGAACTGTAACACATCGGCGCTGCCGCCGATGCCGCGCCGCCTGCGGCGCAACCCCCGCATCCCGTGCCACGGTGCGCGGCCGCGCACCGTCGTACCGCGCTACTTGTTCTTGTTGCCCACGCCTTCGAGATAGCGCTTCATGCCGTCCAGGTAATCCGGGTTGAGCATCAGCGCGCTGTTGGCCAGCCGCTCGACATTGCGCGCCTGCGCCTTCTCCACGTCGTGTGCCAGCTCGATCGCGAGCTTGGCGGTGCCCATCTGTTCGAGGTTCTGATCTGCCAGATGACGGCAAAAGGCCATCACGTCCTGCTCGAAGCTCTCATCCGGAAAGACCTCGTGGACCAGGCCGATCATCAGCGCACGCTCGGCATCGATCGGCAGGTTGGCCATGATCAGGTAGCGCGCCCAGTGGGTGCCGACCAGCCGGGTCAGACGGCTGACACCGTTGGACGCCGGAATCACGCCCATCTTGCCTTCGGGAAAGGCGTACTTGGCGCTCTTTGCGGCGAGGCGGAAGTCGCAAGACAGCGAGAGCTCCAGTCCGCCCCCCATGCACATCGCATGATGCGCGACGACGATGGGTTTTTCGATGGCCTCCATTTCGTCGTAGATGCGGTGCATCCCGTGCAGGCCGAGGCGATGACGCTCGCGGATCGCCGAGCCGGACAGCTTGGCCGCCGCCGAACGTGGATCGCCGCTGCGCAGATCGGCGCCGGCGCAGAAGTAACGCCCGGTGGCGCGGATCAAGAGGACCTTGAGCTCCGGCGAATCGCGGAAGCGGTGCAATGCCTGTTCGAACAGATGCATCGTCTCGGCGCTGAGCGCGTTGAGCTTGTCCGGACGATTGAGCGTGGTGATGAGGATCGCGCCATCCTGATCGACCAGCAGATGCGGGGCTTCGGACATCGTCGTTTCCTCGTCGATCGGCAGCGAATCCGAGTGCGGCGACCGGCAGCCCGCGTCAAGCCCGCGTCCGCGGCAACCCCAGCGCACGTTCCGCGATCATGCTGCGGTGGACCTCGCTGGTGCCGCCGTAGATCGTCGTGGCCTGGGCGTGACGGTAACACTGATTGAGAAAACCGGCCGGCCCCTTGCGCTTGGACAGCGAATGCGGCGCAGTCAGATCGAGCAGGTCGCGCGCGTCGCTCAAGAACTTCTCCGACGAGAACAGCTTGGCCATGGGCCCGTAGGCGTGGTTGGGCTTTTTCTCGGCGATGACCCACTGCGCGCGGAACGCGAGCACGTCCGCCACCCAAAGGTGCGCCGTGGCCCGTGCCAGACGGCACTGCGCCGAGACGTGCTCGATCAACGGTCTGCCGTCGCGCCGCAGTTCGCCACAGAGCTGTTCGGCGGCCCTGAGCATCGCGCGCATGACCTTGGAGAAACCGCCGCCATGTTCGAGTTCGAGGCTCGCGCTCATCGTACGTACGCCACCGTCGATCTCGCCGAGGCGCCAGCTATCCGGAACACGCACACCGTCATAGAAGGTGATGTTGGTGCGCTCGTCCTGGAAGGTGTAGACCGGCTGTATCGTCACACCGGGCGCCTTGAGCGGCACGATGAACATGGTCAGCCCCTGGTGCTTGGGCACATCGGGGTTGGTGCGGCACAGCATCAAGACGTAGGACGCGAGATTCGCGCCGCTGGTGAACATCTTGGTGCCGTCGATGCGCCAGCTCCCGTCCGCTTCGCGCGTGGCCTTGCACTGCGCGGCGAAGACGTCGGAGCCGGAACCCGGCTCGGAGTAGCCGAGGCTGGCGATCGCCTCGCCGGACATCAGCTTGGTCAGCACTTCGCGCTTGAGTTCCTCGGAACCGAAGCGGTGGATGATCAGCGCCACCATCTGCGCGACGTTCGCCGCCGGTGTGTTGTAGCCCTGGTGCTCGAAGGCGTCCATCGCGGCGATCTTGGCGTAGGGTGCGAGGCCACGTCCCCCCATTTCCTTGGGCAGGCCCGGGAACAGCAGCTTGGCCTCGGCCAGTTTGCGATGCAGCTCGGGGTTGTAGCCTTCCCAACTGTAGTGGAACTTCTCGCGCATCTCGGGCGTGACGTTCTGCTCGAAGAACGCGTTGATCTCCGCCGTGATCGCGCGTGCGTCATCGCCCAGGTCGAACTCGATCGGACAGGCACCCGCTTCTGGTAGCGTCGTCGTCTCACCGCCGTACAGGCGGCGGCCGGCCTCTTCGAGCAGCCGCTGCGGATCGCCCCACACCAGCGGCCAGGCCTTGGCGCGCAGGTTGTAGAGGAAGATGTCGTACTCGGTGGTCAGGCCGTAGCCACCGAAGGTGTGCAGGGCCTGCGCGACCGCGCGGGCCGCCGCCTCGGCGTTCCACCACGCAGCGATCGACACCGCGGCGCCAGCTTCCGGCGCGCCGTCGGCGATGTTGCGGATCGCGCGCCAGACCAGGAACTTGCCGCCGTCGATCTCGCACAACAGGTCGGCGAGCGGATGCGAAATCGCCTGGAACTGGCCGATGAACTGGCCGAACTGCTTGCGCTGGCTCGCGTAGGCCGCAGCGAGCCTCAAGGCTTCGCGGCCGATGCCGGCGAGGCCGGCGCCGATCAACAGCTTCCATTCCTCGACGGCCTGCGTGAACCGCGCGACGGCCTCGGCACCACGCCCCAGCGACGTCGCCGACAAACGGCTCAGCGCGATTTCGGCGAGCGGCGTCGACGCAAGATTCTCCTCGGCGCGGCGATCCTCAGGCCCGACCGCGACGAGCACCACCTCGTCGGCCCGGCGCGCGATGACGGCCTCGGCCACTGCGCCGCCGGCGATCCACTGCAGCGGCTGCTGCTCGATGTCGTGCAGCGCGATGCCGACGACCGCCTCTCCGGCGAGCACACGCGACAGCAGCTTGTCCTGCGCGCCGAGCAGCGCCAGCAGGCGGGCGGCCACCAGGGTTTCCGCGAGCGGACCGCAGATCAGCGTGCGTCCGGCCTCCTCCATCAGCAACGCGGCATCAAGCAAGCTAAGGCCAAGACCGCCGGCGGCTTCCGGCACCCGCAGCGACAGCGCGCCCAGTTCCGCGAACTGGCGCCACATCTTCGCGTCGAAGCCGAGCGGCATCGCCGCGCGCACGCGCGCGGTGCTGCTCTCCTCGTCGAGAAAGCGCGCGAAGCTCTCGCGCATCAGCGCCTGCTCTTCGGACAGCTCGAAGTTCATGCCGCGCGTGCTCCCTCGACGGCTTCGGCGCCGCGCAGATAACGGTCCAGTTCGCGATGCATATTCAGAATCAGCTTTTCCTCCTCGACGGCGAGCCAGATCTGCTTGCAGCCGCGTGAATGCAGACCGCGCTGCATGCGCCGGATGTTGCCCAGGTCTTGACGCGGAATCTGCAGCACCTGCTGCGGGTCCTGCGGGTCGGTGACCTGCTGCACGATCGCGCGCGGCGGCGTCTGTGCCGCCGGATAGGTCTTGGTCGAGAAGATCTCGAAGCTGCAGCGGTTGGGGTCTTTGGCGTCGGGCCGCACCCGATACATCATCGCGTTGCCGGCCTGCGGCAGGATCATCAGGTTGGGGAAGATGAAGATCTCACCGCCCCACATGCCGAGGATCTCCGGAATCGGCTTGGGCATCGGCCGCTGCTGCGCCGCCGCCTTGGTGTACAGCGCCTTGACGTACTCGGCGCCGAGACTGGACCCCTCTGGGATCGGCTTGCCCTTGAGCGAGCGCACCAGCTCGACGTCTTCCTTGAGCACCATCGCGTCCATGCCGGTGACCAGCAGGTTGAGACGGTCCGCCATCAGATCGACCGGATCGCCGTCCTTGCGCTTGACGTGCCCGGCCATCGGCGTCTTCTTGCCGGCGTAGAAGCGCCCGTGGCCATGGGCGAAACTCTCGTAGATGACGTTCTTGTGCGCGAACGTCGCCTCGGCCTTTGCATCCGGGGTGCCGTCGAAGATGATCTGCGCGGCATCGGGTTCGAGCTGCGGATGCGTCGCCGGCACGTGGTAACCCTCGAAGAAGGCCTCCTGCGCGACCTTCCAGTTGGCCTCGATCGGGATCGACTTCCACCAGTAGTGGTGCATGTGCTCGATGGCCAGACCGTCGATCAGCTCCCTCACCGGCGCGATGAAGTCGTCGAAGGGTTCCGGGTTGCGATCGAAGTTGATGAAGACGAAACCGGCGTAGACGCGGTGATGCACTTCGCGCAGGGCGACGTCGCCATCGCGCAACTGACCGCCGCGGAACTGGTTGCGTTCGAGCACATACTGGTTCTCGCCACAGAGGTTCCAGCGCCAGCCGTGGAACGGACAGATGATCCTGCCGTCGGGAAAGTGGCCGCAGCCCCCCGCCGACAGCGCGGTGCCGCGGTGTGGACAGACGTTGTGGTAGGCCTTGACCGTCGCGGCGTCGACACGTACGACGATGACCGACTCATCGCCGATATCGTAGGTGGTGTAATCCCCCGGCTGCGGAATCTCGTCGAGGCGGCAGGCCGCCTGCCAGACGCGGCTCCACAGCCGCTCGAACTCCAGCTTGAGGAAGGCCGGGTCGGTGTAGCGGCCGCTGCGAATGCCGTGTTCGAGGACCTTCCAACTGTCGGGCCAGTGCCCGAGCTCGTGCGGCGCTGCGTTCATGGGCGCTCCTCCTGTCGTGGCCGGCCCGCTAAAGAGTCGGTCTTCAGACGATCTCGGCGACGAGATGGCCGACCGGATAAACCTCGCCGGTCGCAGCGAGAATCCTCAAGGTACCGGACGCCGGCGCCTCGACCTCTTGCACCGACTTGTCGAGTTCCAGGGTGTACAGCGGTTTGCCGGCCTCGACCTGGGCACCGTCGGCGACCAGCCATTCGGTCAGCGTGCCTTCCTGGGTCGAGAACCCGATCTGCGGAATGCGGACTTCGACGCTCATGCTATCTCCCCAAGGTCTTGCGGACGGCGGCCTCGATGTCGGCGGCCTTGTACAGATACTCGGCTTCCAGCACGCGCGAGAACGGCACGGTCACGTCGCGCGAGGCGACGCGCAGCACCGGCGCCTTGAGCTGGCCGTAGAGTGCCTCCTGGATGCGCGCGACGATCTCGGCGCCGCAGCCGAAGCTCTTCGGCGCCTCGTGCACGACCACCGCGCGGCCGGTCTTGGCCACCGACTCGAGCACGGTTTCGGTGTCCATCGGCGAGACCGTGCGCAGGTCGACGATTTCCACCGAGATGCCCTCGGCGGCCAGCTTCTCGGCGATGACATGGGCGTCACGGATCGGACGGCCGTAGCCGACGATCGACACGTCCGTGCCCACGCGCGCGACGTGTGCCTTGCCGAGCTTGATGATCTCGCCCTTGACCGGCGCCGGGCCGGTCTGCGCGCGCGTGAGCTGATCCTCGATGAACAGGCAGGGGTCGTCATCGAAGATGCACCCGAGCAGCAGCCCATAGGCATCGGCCGGCGTCGACGGCACGACGACCTTCATGCCGGCCACATGCGCGAACCAGGCCTCGAGCATGTCGGAGTGCTGGCCGCCGGTGCCCGCGCCGGCACCGGTACGCGTGCGGATCGTGATCGGCACGTGCGTCTGGCCGCCGGACATGAAGCGCAGCTTCGCCGCATGGTTGACGATCTGGTCCATCGGCACGGTGATGAAGTTCATCAACATGATCTCGGCGACCGGGCGCATGCCGGCCAAGGAGGCACCGATGGCGGCGCCGATGATCGCCTGCTCGGAGATCGGCGTGGTCCTGACCCGGTGGCCGCCGAACTTGGTCGACAGGCCCTTGGTGACCTTGAAGATGCCGCCGCCTTCCTCGTCGGCGATGTCCTCGCCGAGCATGATGACGGTAGGGTCCATCTCCATCGCGTCGTGCAGTGCGCGCGAGAAGGCTTCGGTGAAGGTGATGACTCCGGCCTTGTCGGCCGATGCTGCAGCCGTTGTCATGCCGTGGCTCCGTAGACGTCGATGTCGATCTCGCCGACGTCCGGAAACGGACTGTCGGCCGCGAACTGCAGCGCCTCTTCGATCTGCGCGTTGACCTCGGCGTCGTACTGCGCAAGCTCGGCTTCGGTCGCGATACCGCTGGCGAGCACGGCGGCGCGCGTCCTCGGCATCGGGTCTTTGGCCAGATGGGCGTCGTACTCCTCTTTGGGGATGTAGGCGCCCGGATCGCCGAAGTAATGGCCCATGAAACGGAAGGTCTTGGCCTCGATCAGCGTCGGGCCTTCGCCGGCGCGGGCGCGCTCGACCGCTTCGGCCGAGGCCCGCCACATCGCCTCGGCATCGTTACCGTCGACGGTCACGCCTGGCATCCTGTAGCTCGCCGCGCGCTCGCCGATGTGGTCCACCGCGGTGCACTTCTCGTACTTGCTGGACTCGCCGTAGAGATTGTTTTGGCACAGGAAGACCACCGGCAGTTTCCACAGCGAGGCCAGGTTCAGCGCCTCATGGAAAGCACCGATGTTGGACGCGCCGTCGCCGAAGGTGACCAGCGTGACGCGACCGTCCTTCTTCAGCTGCGAGGCCCAGGCCAGGCCGTTGGCGATCGGCAGACCGCTGCCGACGATGCCGGTGGTCACCATCACGCCCGTTTGCGGGTGGGTGATGTGCATCGGCCCGCCTTTGCCCTTGCAGGCGCCGGTGGCCTTGGCGTAGTACTCCGCGAACAGCGGCTTGAGCGGAATGCCCTTGGCGAGCTGATCGTGAATGCCGCGATAGGTGGTCACCAGATAGTCGGTCGGCTGCAGATGCACGCCCATCGCCGCGGCGACGATCTCCTGACCGCGCGGCGAGTAGTACACCGCGGCGAGGCGACCCGAACGCAGCAACGTGCGGAACTTCTCGTCGACGAGGTTGATCAGGCGCGCCTTGCGCCAGACCTCCAACAGGGCCTGCGGCGTGAAGGCGGCGGAGCTGCGACTCCCGGCTGTGGCGCTCGCTCCCCCGGCGCCAGCCGGTCGGCCGTCGCGACTTGCCCCTGACGAATTCGTCATACCGTCTCCTGGTTTCGCATTACGCAACTATACAACAGTGCTGTTGATTATCTGCATCGCGACGGTTCAGCTCAATGCCTGTTCGTTGCTGACCACCGGCCGCGACTCGCGCGTCGCGTGCAGGATCTTCTCCGGCTCGGCCGGATTGACGATGTCGATGTGGTCATCGAACACGGCGACGATCTGTGCCGCGAACGGAAAGTCGCCGAGCTGCGGCACGCGATAGCTGACCATGTCACCGACCTTGAAAGTCGCCGGATCGAAGTTGAAGGTAAAAGGGCACTTGTCGCCGTCCATGCCGATCATCGATTGACCTCCCGCTCTTAGAACCAGTGGATCGCGCGCCCCTCAGCCGCCGCGCCACCTACGCGGCTCATCGATTCACGTCGACGACGAGACGGCCGCGCACCTTGCCCGCGATCAGATCGGCGCCGGCCTGGATCGCGTCGGCGAGCGTGATCTCCTTGGCGATCAGATCGAGTGCGGCAGGGTCGAGGTCACGGCCCAGCCGCGCCCACGCAGTCAGGCGCCGCGCCTTGGGCGCCATCACGCTGTCGATGCCGATCAGCGACACGCCGCGCAGGATGAACGGCGCGACCGAGGCCGGAAACTCCATGCCTTGGGCGAGACCACAGGCGGCGACGAAACCGCCGTAGCGCGTCTGTGCGCAGGCATTGGCCAACGTGTGGCTGCCGACCGAGTCGACGACGCCGGCCCAGCGCTCCTTCTGCAGCGGCTTGCCGGCCACAGCGAGTTCGGCGCGATCGATCACGCCGCTGGCGCCGAGCTGCTTGAGATAGTCGACCTCGGCCGCCTTGCCGGTCGCCGCAACGACCTTGTAGCCGGCCTTGGCGAGCAAAGCGACGGCGACGCTGCCGACGCCGCCGGTCGCGCCGGTGACGAGGATCTCGCCCTGCTCGGGCTTCACGCCGGCGTTGACCAGCGCCTCGACGCAGAGGCTCGCGGTGTAGCCGGCGGTGCCGATGGCCATGGCCTGCTTGCTGCTGAATGCGCTCGGCAGCGGCACCAGCCAGTCACCCTTGAGGCGCGCCTTCTGTGCGAGGCCACCCCAGTGCGTCTCGCCGACGCCCCAGCCGTTGAGCACGACCTTGTCGCCCTTCTTCCAGTCGGCGTGGCGGCTCTGGCTGACCGTGCCGGCGATGTCGATGCCCGGCACCATGGGGAACTTGCGCACGACCGGCGACTTGCCGGTGATGGCCAGGCCGTCCTTGTAATTGAGCGTGGAATACTCGATGTCGACGGTGACGTCGCCCTCGGGCAGTTGCGCCTCGTCGAGGCGGGTCAGTTCGACGGTCTGGCCGGTGTCGGTCTTGTTGATCAGGATTGCGGAAAACATGCGCAGGTCGGTCGCTTCGTGGGGGGATGACTGGATTCTAGGCGTGGGCGCGGCGGCGATCCCGGCATCTTCTGCGAGCCATTCGACATTTCACGCATCAACTGGCTTGCAACAGGGCGTCGGCAATGTCGAGTTCGTAGCTGGAACGGCGGCCGAGCTGCTCATTCAACAAGGCGCGCTTGAGGAACAGGTGACAAGCGTGCTCGGCGGTCATGCCGATGCCGCCATGCAACTGCAGCATGTCTTCGGCCACCGCGGCATAGGCCGCGGTGGCGAAGTGCTTCACCGCCTTGCCCAGGCGCTCGGCTTCGGCGCCGTGCACCCGGGTGCCGACGCGCACGATACTGTCGGCGAGCAAGGCCTCGGCCGCGGCAATGCGCGCCTTGAGATCGGCGCAGCGGTGCTTGAGCGCCTGGAACAGCGCCAGCGGACGGCCGAACTGGCGGCGCGTCTTGAGGTACTCGATGGTCATCTCCAGTGCCGCGGCTGCACCGCCCACGGCGTCGGCCGCGAGCGCAAAGTCGCGATGCGTCGCAAGTCGTCGCCCCAGCACGCGCGCCTCGTCGCCGCGCGCCAGAACCCACGACGGATCCAAGGCGACGCCATCGAAGCGCAGATCAAACAGGCGCCGTGTCGTGTCCCAGGATTCGCGGAAGCGCAGCGTGACCCCCGGCTGCGCAAGGGGAACCAGCGCCACAGCGTCGCCGGCGGCGCTGCAGACGAGCACATGGCCGGCGCGGTCCGCCGAGGGCACCGCAGTCACGGCGCCGGACACCACCTTGTCGTCGGAGATCGTCAGCGGAGTGTCGGTGGCGTCGGCCAGCGATGCGGTCGCCAATGCCGTCGAGCCGAGCCGCTCGATCCAGTCCTCGCGACCGGCGTGGATCACCGCCTCCATCGCCAGCATCGCCGGCAGATAGGGTGCCGCGCACAGGCTGCGGCCCATTTCCACGTGGAAGGCGCAGGCGCCGGCGAGCCCCTGCCCGAGTCCGCCCTGCGCCTCCGGCACGGCGACCAGCAGCCAGCCCAGGTCGCGCGCCAGCGGCCAAGTCTTGTCCTCGGGCGCCGCCAGGCCTTCGGCGGCGAGCACTTGGCGGGCGCTGTCGCGCAGTTCGGCGAGTTCCGGCGTCACGTGCGCTCACCCGACAGCCGCCAATCCTTGGGTTCGCGCGGCATGCCCAGCATGCGCTCGGCGATGATGTTGCGCTGGATCTCGTCGCTGCCGCCGGCGATGGTCCAGTTGTAGGAGTTCATGAAGTCGAACGGCCAGTTGCCGGTTTCCATGCCACCGCCGCGGATGAAGGGCTCGCGATACTGGCCCTTTAGACCGGCGATGCGCAGGCCGAGCGCGGTGAAGTCGCGCAGCGTACGCGCGTAGTGCAGCTTGACGATGGATGCGTCACCCGGCGCCTCGGTCCCCTCGATGCGCTTGAGCAGATACTGGTCGGCCAGCGCGCAGGTCGCGTCCACCTTCGGCGCGAGACGGCCCAAATCGCGGCGCAGGGCGGCGTCGGCCTCGACCCCACGTTCGCGCATCAGGCCGGTGATGCGACTCAGCGCGTAGCGCATACGATGCGACAGTTCGACCAGCGTCAGGCCGCGCTCGGACGCCAGCGTCGACTGCGCGACGGCCCAGCCCTGCCCCTGTGCGCCCACGCGGTTCGCGACCGGCACCTTAACCTCGTCGAGGAAGATTTCCGAAAACTCGTCGTCGCCGGTAATTTGCGCGATCGGCCGTACCGAAACGCCCTTGGCGCGCATGTCGAGCAGCAGGTAGGTGAGCCCCGCCTGCGGCGGCCCGGCGGTGTCGGTGCGCACCAGCAGCAGGCAATGATCGGCGTGCTGCGCCAGCGTCGACCAGATCTTCTGGCCGTTGACGACGTAGTGTTCGCCGCGCAACTCGGCGCGCGTGCGCACGGCGGCGAGATCGGAACCGGCGTTCGGTTCGGAAAAGCCCTGGCACCAGACGCGGCCTTGGAGAATCCCTGGCAGGTGCTCACGCTTCTGCGCCTCGCTGCCCCATTCGATCAGCGTGCAGGCTGCGTGATAAAGCGCGACGAAGAACAGGATCAGCCGCGGTGCGTCGGCGCGCGCGATTTCCTCGTAGATCACCTTCTGCTCGGCCAGCGAGCGCCCACCGCCCGGCCAGCCCGCGGGCCAGTGCGGCGTCGCGTAGCCGGCCTGGACCAGCTTGTCGAACCAGGCACGCTGCGCACGCACGAAGGCATCCTGGTCGCAGCCGGTCATCGCCGCGCGCCAATCGGCGGGCACGTTGCGTTGCAGCCAGGCGCGCACGTCGGCGCGCAGGGTCTCGGGATCGCCGCTCATCCTCGGCATTATCCCGTCCGCTCCTGCGGCACCGCATGACCGGGCGCGCAGCCTGATTTGCCTGATGTCGCCGCCGACGGCAGCGCTCGTGAGCGTATCGCTAGACTCGCGCGGCCGGCACGCACCGGCGCGACGATCACCCCATGCCGCCGATCGTCACCCCACCCACCATCGTCGACTCGGCGTGCGCAACCAACACCAGATCATGGCCCTGAAAACCCGCTTCACCGAACTCGTCGGCATCGAATACCCCATCGTCCAGGGCGGCATGATGTGGGTCGGCCGCGCCGAACTCGCCGCGGCGGTCTCGAACGCCGGCGGCCTGGGCATCCTCACCGCGCTGACGCAGCCGAGCCCGGATGCGCTGCGCGAAGAAATCGCGCGCTGCCGCAAGATGACCGACAAGCCCTTCGGCGTGAACCTGACGATCCTGCCGTCGGTGAACCCGCCGCCGTACGCGGAGTACCGCAAGGCGATCATCGACAGCGGCGTGACCATCGTCGAGACCGCCGGCCACAATCCGCGCGAGCACGTCGAGGACTTCAAGGCGCACGGCATCAAGGTCATCCACAAATGCACCGCGGTGCGCCACGCGCTGTCGGCCGAGCGCATGGGCGTGGACGCGATCTCGATCGACGGCTTCGAGTGCGCCGGCCATCCGGGCGAGGACGACATTCCCGGCCTGGTGCTGATTCCGGCGGCCGCCGACAAGGTGAAGATCCCGATGATCGCCTCCGGCGGCTTCGGCGACGGTCGCGGCCTGGTCGCCGCGCTGGCGCTCGGCGCCGACGGCATCAACATGGGCACGCGCTTTTGCGCGACGGTCGAGGCGCCGATTCACGACAAGGTCAAGCAGTTGCTGGTCGCCAACGACGAACGCGGCACCAACGTGATCTTCAAGTCGCTGAAGAACACCGCGCGCGTCTGCAAGAACAGCGTGTCCGATCAGGTCGTGGAAATCCTCAGGCGCCCGGACGCGAAGTTCGATGACGTCGCGCATCTGGTCAAGGGCGCGCAGGGCCGCGTCGCACTGGAAACCGGCGACATCGACGCCGGCCTGATCTGGGCCGGCCAGGTGCAGGGCCTGATCCACGACATCCCCACCGTGGCCGAGCTGATGCAGCGCATCGTCGACGACGCCACGCGCATCATTTGCCAGCGCCTGCAGGGCTTGGTGGCCTGAGGACCGGCACCGCTGCATCAACGACCGGAGGAGATCCGTCGGATGTGCGCCGCCGCAACGAATGTCCTGGGCACCTGGGACGTCACCATGACCACGCCAAGCGGGCCGCAGCGCATGAAGCTGCACATTCTGACGGCAGGCGCCGGTTTCACCGGGCGTATCGAAAGCCCGATGGGCAATCACGAGATTGCCGGCAGCATCGGTGCCGACGGCACGCTGAGCTGGGAGATGAAGGCAACCAAGCCCGTGCCGATCACCGTGCGCTTCAAGGCGCGGATCGACGGCGACCGCTTTAGCGGCTCGGCGAAGCTCGGCATCTTCGGCTCGTCCACGCTCAGCGGCGAACGCGTCGCAGGCGGCACCGTGACGCCCTCGCCCGTCGCTGCCGAACTCGACGGCCCGCTCACCGAGGACACGGTCGATCCGACCTACCGCGAGGCCTATATCGACGTCGACGAATGGCGCGACGCACCGGCACCGCACCGCTACGTGCATGGCGGCTTCGTCGGCACGGATGCGCGCTTCTCGTTCTACTTCCCGCCGCCGGCGCAGTACCGCGGGCGCTTCTTCCACAACACCTACCCGCTGGCGATACACGAGGACGTGGGCCCGTTCCCGATCGCCTTCGACGTGGCCACCGGCGACCTCGGCTTCACCTTCGACAGCGGCGCCTACTACGTCCAGACCAACCTCGGCGGCAAGGACCGCGCCGGCATGGCCGATCCGGCCATCGCGGCCTATCGCGTGAACGCCGCCGCGGCGAAGTTCTCGCGCCAGGTGGCGCGCAAGATGTACGGCGAGCATCGTCCCTGGGGCTATCTGTTCGGCGGCAGCGGCGGTTCGTACCAGGTCATCGGCAGCGCCGAGAACACGCGCGGCATCTGGGATGGCTTCATGCCCTTCGTCATGGCCACACCCAACGCGATTCCGAGCATGTTCACGATCCGCATGCATGCATTGCGCGTGCTGCGCGAGCGCAACGTGCTGCCGGCGATCATGGACGCGATCGATCCCGGCGGCAGCGGCGATCCGCACGCCACGCTCAACGCCCGCGAGAGCGCCGCGCTGACCGAAGCCACGCGCATGGGCTTCCCGCCGCGCGGCTGGTGGGCCTACGAGACGCTCGGCAGCGGCTACTTCGCCGAGGTCGCGCCGCTCGTGCCGATGCTCGACCCGAGCTATGTCGACGATTTCTGGACCCAGCCCGGCTATCTGGGCAGCGACGCGGATGAAGGGCTCGACCGCCTGCGCTTCACCTTTGACACGAGCATCGTCCGCACCATCGATGCCTTCCACAAGAAGGCCGAACTCGCGGCCGTGCCGGAGCGCGACTTCGCCGACGCCCACCTGATCGTGCTCAGCGGCGCGGCGGCGGGCAAGAGCATCCCCATCGCGTGGATCGACGGCCGCATCGTCAGCTTCGCGCTGGCGTCCGACCAGACCGCCGTCGCCGCGCTCGCCGCCGGCGATCGCGTGCGCATCGACAACCGCTGGGCGCTGGCGCTCCAGACCTACCATCGTCACCAACTGCCGAGCCCGGACTACTGCGGCTGGGACCAGTTCCGCACGGCAGACGGCAAGCCGCGGTATCCGCAGCGCGAGCTTTTGATCGGACCGCTGGCGACCCGCGGCACCGCGGGTTGCATCCCACAAGGACACATCAACGGCAAGATGCTCGTCATCCAGTGCCTGATGGACATCGACGCACTGGCCTGGCAGGCCGACTGGTATCGCGGCAAGGTCCGCACCGCGCTCGGCGCGGACTACGAAAACCAGTTCGCGCTGTGGTTCGTCGAGCATGCCCAGCACGACAATCCGCAGACGCCGGCCGCGCAGGCGCGCACGGTGAACTTCTCCGGCGTGCTGCAGCAGGGATTGCGCGATCTCGCCGCCTGGGTGGAACAGGGGCGGCGACCGCACGACACGCGCTATCAGGTCGAGGATGCGCAGGTGCAGGTGCCTGCACGCGCACAGGATCGCGGCGGCATCCAGCCGGTGGTCGAGCTGCGCGTGAACGGCGGTGTGCGCGCGCAGACCACCGCCGGAACGTCAGTGAGTTTCGAGGCGATCGTCGCACTGCCGCCGGGCGCCGGCAGTCTGGTTGCGGCGGAATGGGACTTCGAGGGCACCGGCACTTTTCCGGTCACTGCCAAGATCGCGCCCGGACAGTCGCGGCTCGACCTCAAAGCAAGCCATCGCTATGCGCGGCCCGGTACCTACTTCGCCGTGCTGCGCGCGACGTCGCAGCGCGAAGGCGATGCGCAGACGCCTTACGGGCGCATCCAGAATCTGGGCCGCGTGCGCGTGGTCGTCCACTGAGGTCGGCAGCCACGGCGCGCACCGAACGGTGCTGCGCTACTTCCGCCCGAACACCGGCTTGCGCTTTTCGATCAGCGCCTGCACGCCCTCGCGATGATCGGCCTGACGCTGCGACACCGCCTCGTAGGCGATGCCGGCATCCATCAGCGCGGTGGCGATGCGCCTCAGCTCCTGGTTGAGCAGCACCTTGGTCCAGCGGATGGCATTGCGCGAGCCGTTCAGCAGTTTTTCGCAGAACGCATCGACGGCCGCGTCGAGTTCGGCGGCCGGCAGACAGTGGTTGACCAGACCGATGTCCGCGGCGCGCTTGGCCGGCACCAGTTCGCCGGTCAGCAGGAACTCCTTGGCCAGACACAGACCGACGCGCTGCGGCCAGATCACCGCGCCGCCGTCACCGGCAACGAGGCCGATCGCGACGTGCGGATCCCCGATCTTGGCGTGCTCGGCGGCGAAGATCACATCGCAGAACAGCGCCAGCGTCGCGCCCAGGCCGACGGCATGCCCGTTGAGCCGGCACACCAGCGGCTTGTCGAGGTCGAGCATCGCAAAGACGATGCGCTTGGCCAAGCGCACCTCCTCGTCGAACAGATGCGGGTTCTCGGCGTTGTGCCTGACGTGTTCGAGATCGCCGCCGGCCGAGAAGGCGCGACCGGCACCGGTCAGCACGATCACATCGGAATGCGCGTCGCGCGCGGCGAAGGCAAAGACCTCGGCCAGCTCCTCGTGCATGCGCAGGTCGACCGCGTTGAGCACATCGGGCCGGTTCAGCGTGATCGTCAGCCGCCGGCCGGCGCGCGCCAACGCCAGCGTCTCGTAGGCCGGCACCTGCGTCCGGGTCACGTGCGTCAATGCCGCGACTCGCCGCCGTCGACGACGACGGCCTGCGGCTCGGCGCGCACAGTCGCTGCCCCGTTCGTGCGGTACTGGCGCGGACTGATGTTGAACGCGCGCTTGAACATGCGGCTGAAATGCGCGGGGCTCTTGAATCCGACGCGGTAGGCGATCTCGCTGATCGACGCTTCGCCCGCTCGTGCGGTCGACAGCCACTGGCGGGCGGCCGCCAGGCGCTTGCTCCAGACCAGCTCCGAAAACGGCGTGCCGTGCTGACGCAGCAGCAACGACAGATAGCGCGGCGATATGCCGCAGCCCTTGGCCACGGCCACGACGCTGAGCTTGGGATCGGACAGATGCGTCTCGATGTAGCGCAGCACATCGTGCAGACGCCGCTCGGCGAGGCTCTGGCGACCGGGCAGGCGCGCATCGTGCCCCTTGATCGCGTCGGCGAGCACGCACAGCGCCGCATCGACCAGCTGCTGTGCAAGCGGCTCGGCAATCTCGCCCTGGTCCTCGAACAGATCGCTCAAGATGCGCTCGGCGAGCGCGAACCTTCGATTTGCGGCCGGCACGCAAAAGCCGGTCTTGATGTCGTCGTTGAGCGCACGGCGCAGCATGTGCATCGGTACCGTCAGGTGCAGCAACTCGTAATTGCCGTCCTCGCCCACGCGGCTCTCGACCGTGAACGGCGTCATCGAGCGCGTGACGACGAAGTCTCCGGCCTTGGCCACGCTCTCGCCGCCGGGATGCGAGACGCACAGCCAGCCGCGCTTGACGAAGCACACCACGGCGACATCGGTGCCGTCCTCGCGGATATGCGTCCAGGTGCGGCGGAAGAACTGGCGCGTGCGCGAACGCAGGCGAATGATCGAGCAGGCGCCGACCACCTTGCGCTCGGCGCGCACGTCGATGACCGCGCCGGGATCGATCGAATAATCGCCGACGTAGTACTCGCGGTTGCGCGGTCCGCGAAATGCTTGCTGGCAGTCCTTGTAGTTGCGCTTGTCGAATGCAAACAGGGTTTCCATCGCCGTCTCCTGCCATCGGCCGTCGGGCCATCGCCTATAACCGAATCCCCGTGCGAAGGGTTCTTCGTATGAGCCGTGATGCTAGAGAGGCCGGCTCTGTGCGTCCCCGCAGTTGGCGCGGCGGTATCGACATTTCGCGCACAGACAAGCGGCACGAGCCGCACAGCGCGACGAGCGGCGACCGCTGACCCCTGCCGATTCCGGCTAAAATCCGGCATCGTCTATCACAGGGCCGCCATGCGCGGCCCTTTTGATCTGCGAGCACAGATCGCGTCCCTTCGATGAGTACAAGCATGATTGCGTCCACGGGCGTCTCAACCGTGCTCCCGGCCGAATGGGCACCACAGTCCGCCGTACAGCTCACCTGGCCGCGGCCAGACGGTGATTTCGCGCGCGCTTTCGACGCCGTCGAGCGCACCTTCATCGCCATCGCCGTCGCCATCGCGCAACGAGAGCCGCTGATCATTGCCTGCGGCCCGGGCGCCGAGGATTTGCGCCGGCGCCTGATCGGAGCCGGCGCGCCGGCGATGAACCTGCGTCTTTACGAGGTACCGGCGAACGATGTCTGGGCGCGCGACCACGGGCCGATCACGGTGTTTCGCGATGCTCGCCCGCTGCACCTGGATTTCGTCTTCAACGGCTGGGGCGGCAAGTTCGAGGCAAGCCTCGATAACCGCATCACGCAGCGGCTCGCCGAGCTGGGCGCATGGCCGGCGCCGGTGGAGTCGCTGGACTTCGTGCTCGAAGGCGGCGGCATCGAATCCGACGGTCTCGGCACGCTACTGACCACCGAGCGCTGCCTGCTCGCGCCCACGCGCAATCCGCAGTTCGACAAGGCGCAGATCGAGACGAAGCTGAAGTCGTGGTTCGGCCTGCAGCGCGTGCTGTGGCTGCGCCACGGCGATTTGATCGGCGACGACACCGACGGCCACATCGACACCCTCGCGCGTTTTTGCAACGAACGCACCATCGCCTACCAAGCCTGCGAGGACCGCGACGACGCGCACTACGACGAGCTCAAGGCGATGGAAGCGGAATTGCAAGCGCTGCGCACGCTCGACGGCGCGCCGTACAGGCTCGTACCCTTGCCGCTGCCGCGCGCGATCCACGACGACGAGGGCCGGCGCCTGCCAGCGGGTTATGCCAACTTTCTGATCCTCAACGGCGCGGTGCTGGTGCCGACCTACGGCGATGCCGACAGCGACGCGCGCGCGCTGGCGCGCCTGCGGCCGTGCTTTCCCGGACGGGAGGTCGTCGGCATTGATTGCCGCCCCCTCATCGCCCAGTATGGCAGCCTGCACTGCGTGACCATGCAGATCTCGAGCGCAATCCGATGAAATCTGCCGTCCTTCGCGTCGGGCTGGTGCAGCAGGCCTGCGGCACCGACCTCGACGCCAATCAGCGTGCCTCCGAAGCCGGCATCCGCGACGCCGCCGCACGCGGCGCGCAACTGGTGCTGCTGCAAGAACTGCATCGCAGCGTCTACTTCTGCCAGCACGAATCGACCGAGCTGTTCGATCTCGCCGAGCCCATTCCCGGCCCGTCCACCGAGTGGCTCGGCGCACTTGCCAAGGAATTGAACCTCGTCATCGTCGGCTCGCTGTTCGAGAAGCGCGCCGCCGGGCTCTACCACAACACCGCGGTCGTGCTCGAACGCGACGGCACGCTCGCCGGCATCTACCGCAAGATGCACATCCCGGACGATCCCGGCTACTACGAGAAGTTCTATTTCACCCCGGGCGATCTGGGCTTCACACCGATCCAGACCAGCGTCGGCAAGCTCGGCGTGCTGGTGTGCTGGGACCAGTGGTATCCCGAGGCGGCGCGCCTGATGGCACTGGCCGGTGCCGAGCTGCTGCTCTACCCGACGGCGATCGGCTGGAATCCGCAGGATGCGGCCGAGGAGCGGCAACGCCAGCGCGACGCCTGGGTTACGATCCAGCGCGCGCACGCGATCGCCAACGGTCTGCCGCTGCTGGTCGCCAACCGCGTCGGCTTCGAGCCCGACCCGACGGGTCAGTGGCCGGGCGCGCGGTTCTGGGGACACAGCTTCGTCGCCGGCCCGCAGGGCGAGATCATCGACGCCGCCGGCGAGGAACCCACCGTGCTGGTGGCCGACATCGACTGCCGGCGCAGCGAGAACGTGCGGCGTTGGTGGCCGTTTCTCCGGGATCGCCGCATCGACGCGTATGCCGATCTCACCAAGCGCTACCGAGACTGAGCATCCTCGACCACGCCGCCGCGCGCAGCGCGCCCGTGTCCACCCATGTCCTCCCCCACTCGATCCTTCCGCCGATGAGCAACGAAACTACCGACTCCGCACTCGCCGACTGGCGCGCCACCGTCGTCCGCTTTCTCAAGGACAAGGTGGAGCCACACTACGAGCGTTGGGAGCGCGACGGCATCCTGCCGCGCGAGCTCTATCTGGAGATGGGCGCCGCTGGCCTATTGTGCGTCGACCAGCCCGAGGAATACGGCGGCATCGGCGCACCGTTCCAGTACTCCTGCGTGGTCGTCGAGGAGGCTGCGCGCCTGGGCTTTCTCGCGCTGGCGTCGAACCTCACCGTGCATTCGGACATCGTCGCGCCGTACATCCTGCACCTGGGCACCGAGGAGCAGAAGCAGAAGTACCTGCCCAAGATGGCCAGCGGCGAGTGCATCGGTGCGATCGGCATGACCGAGCCGGGCGCCGGCTCCGACCTGCAGGGCATCAAGACCACGGCGACGGCGGACGGCGACGACTATCTCATCAGTGGCTCCAAGACCTTCATCACCAATGGCCAGAACGCCGGTGTGGTCGTGCTGGCGACCAAGACCGACCCCAAGGCCGGCGCCAAGGGCACGACGCTGTTCACCGTCGAAACCCACCTGCCCGGCTTTCGTCGCGGCCGTAATCTAGAGAAGGCCGGCCTGCAATCCGCCGACACCTCGGAGCTGTTCTTCGACAACGTGCGCGTGCCCAAGAGCGAGGTCCTCGGCCGCATCGGCGGCGGTTTCGGACATCTGATCGACGAGCTGCCGCGCGAGCGTCTGGTGCTCGCCGTGTCCGCGGTCGGCCATGCCCAGGGCGCGCTCGAAAAGACCATCGAATACGTGACCCAGCGCAAGGCCTTCGGCCAGCCAATCGCGAGCTTCCAGAACACGCGCTTCGTGCTCGCGACCTGCAAGACCGACATCGAGGTCCACCGTGCCTTCGTCGAAAAATGCGCCGCGAAGTACGCGCAGGGCCAACTCGACGTACCGACTGCGGCCATGGTCAAGCTGGCGACCACCGAGATGGAAGGTCGCGTCACCGACGCCTGCCTGCAGCTCTTCGGCGGTTACGGCTACATGGCCGAATACCCGATCTCGCGTTACTGGGCCGATGCGCGCATACAGCGTATCTACGGCGGCACCTCGGAAATCATGAAGGAGGTCATCGCCCGCTCGCTGGTCGGGCGCTGAAGGTGCGTGCGCTACGTCACGCAAGGCGCCGGCTAGCGCTTGACGCTGGCCGGGCCGCCGGCCGTACGATCGCCGCTTCTGCCGGAGACCGCGCCATGACCCGCACGCTGAGCCTTGCCCTACTGTGCCTGCTCCCTGCCCTGGCCACCGCCGAAGAAGCCGACGACGGCTACGGACGCTGGGAGATCGTCACCGAGATGAAGATGAGCGGCCCGGACGGCGAGAACAGTTTCAGCAGCAAGACGATCGAATGCCGCTCCACCGAGTCGATCGACGAAAGCAGTTCGGAGTGGACTCTGAACGACTGCCGCGCCGAGAACCGCGGCAGCAAGGGCCGTTCACGCTCGAGCCTGCGCTGCGAGGGGCCCGACGGCGCGCTGACCGAGACCGTCAGCGAGACCACCGCCGACAGCCGCAGCTTCCAGACGGTGAGCACGATCACCACCGTATCGGGCGGTCAGAAGAGCGTCAACGTCACCACGATCAAGGGCCGCCGCCTCGGCGACTGCCCCGAGGACTAGCCGGGCGGTGTCGTCACGCGGCGCGCCGATGCTCAGCGATCGGCGTGGGCGTCGGTAGGCGGCGGCGCCGAAGGGGGCTTCTGCTCCGGCTGCGGGATCTGCGGATTCTTCAATTCCGGCGGCAGCATCCATTCGCTGAGGTCGTAGCCACCCTGCTTCATCAGCTTGGCCAGCGCCTCGACCTGTTTGGCATTGCCGCGGGTACTGACCATGCTGCCGGGGCGCGAGACCAGAGCGCCGATCTGTTCCAGCAGGCGTCCGCGGTCCGTGACCAGATTGCCGGTCGCCGGCTTGGTCGAGGCCCATTTCTGTGCCTGCAGAAAGTCCTGGGTCGTCGTCACCAGCGCGCCGCCGCCGTCGATGACCAACTGCACGATGTCACCCTGGCGGATCACGCGGATGCGCTTGAGCGCGGATTCCAGCAAGGTCTCGGTCCGTTTTACCATCACTCGAACTCCATGCCGCCCGCACCCTTGCGCACCGTAAAGCCGCCGTTCTGCAGATCGTCGAAGATCTGCCGCGCGTGCGCCTCGTCCTGGGCCTCGACGAGCACTTCCAATGTTGCGCTCTTGGCATGGCCGCGGTGCAGGCGCTCGTGGTGCACCTGCACGATGTTGCCGCCGGATTCGCCGATGCGACCGGCGACGCGCGCGAGAAAACCGGGCTGGTCCTCGATGTCGATCGACAGCGAGATCAGGCGCTGCTCGTGCACGAGCTGGCGCAGCAGCACCGAGGCGAGCAGACGCGTGTCGATGTTGCCGCCGCAGAGCACCAGGCCGACCGTGCGCCCGGCAAAGCGCGCCGGATCGGCGAGAAGTGCCGCCAGGCCAACCGCGCCGGCGCCTTCGACGATGACTTTCTCGACGCCGGCGATCAGCCCGATCGCGCGCTCGATGGCGGCCTCCTCGACCCGCATCAGCTCGGCGACGTGCTCGCGAATGATCTGCAGCGTAAGCCGACCGATGTTCTTGACGGCGATGCCTTCGGCGATCGTCTGTCCGCCCTTGATCGGCACGTCGCCGTCACGCAGTGCCGCGTAAGCCGAGGCGTAGCCGACCGACTCGACGCCGATCACGCGCAGTTCCGGCTTGATCGCATGCGCGGCGATGGCGATGCCGGAGATCAGTCCGCCGCCGCCGATCGGAATCGCCAGCGTGTCGAGCCCGGGCGCCTGTTCGAGCATCTCCAGGCCGATGGTGCCCTGCCCGGCGATGACATCCGGATCGTCGTAGGGATGGACCAAGGTCATGCCGCGCCGGCCGACCAACTCCGCCTCCAGATACGCCTGCGCGTCGGCCAAGGTCTCGCCGTGCAGGATCACCTCGCCGCCGAGTTCGCGCGTGTTGCGCACCTTGGTGAACGGCGTGTTGCGTGGCATCACGATCACGCTGCGGATGCCCAGGCGCGTCGCGTGGTAGGCCACGCCCTGCGCGTGATTGCCCGCCGACATCGCGCAGACCCCGGCGGCGCGCTCGGCTGCGGAGAGGCTCAGCAGCTTGTTGAGGGCACCGCGCTCCTTGAACGAGGCGGTGAACTGAAAGTTCTCGAACTTCAGCCAGACCTCGGCGCCGGTGAGCTTCGACAGCACCCGCGAGCGGGTGCAGGCCGTGCGCACGACCTGCCCTTCGATGTTCGCCGCGGCGCGGCGGATGTCGTCGATCGTGACCGTCATGCAGTGGGTGGCGTCATCGCTTCGGCTCGCGCGTGCGCACACTGCTGACGCGCCCGTCGTCGTCGAAGGTCACGTGCAGACGGCGCCCGCCCTCGAGCGCGTAACTCCAGGTCTCATGCGTGCCCGATGCGGACTCGCGCCTCGACACCACCGCCGGCTCGCCGTGGATGCGACGCACATCGCCCGCGCTCATGCCTTCGACCACCGTGCGCGTGATGCGCCCACTGCGCACGCGTTCCTCTTCTGCCTTGCGCGCCTCGTGCGCCTTGACCCATGCGGCGTCGGCCTCGTCGCGCGCCGCCCGCTGCGCCTTGCGCCGGCGCTCTGCTTCACCGAGCAGATCGGCCTTGGTCCCGGCGGGCACAATGATCGGATCCGGCAGATCGAGCGGCTGCGCCTTCGGGCCACAGGGCTTGTCGGTGTAGCGCACGACGCCATCCTGTTCGCAGCGGTAGACCTGCGCCGCGGCCTGCGCGCAGAACAGCAGCGCGCCGACGATGGCGGCGGTACGCAAGCTCGGGCCGACCCGGTTCCACATGGGCAGATTATGGCGCCTCGGCCCCTGGTGCGCATGAGCAAAAGGACGCCATTCGGTAAAATGCGCGGCCGCATCCCCGTCCAAGCCCCCATGTCCCAGTACGTCTACACCATGAACCGGGTCGGCAAGACCGTGCCGCCCAAGAAGGAGATCCTGCGCGACATCTCGCTGTCCTTCTTCCCCGGTGCCAAGATCGGCGTGCTCGGCTACAACGGCGCCGGCAAGTCGACGCTGCTGCGCATCATGGCCGGCATCGACAAGGACTTCCACGGCGAGGCGCGGCCGATGCCGGGGCTCAAGATCGGCTATCTGCCGCAGGAGCCGCAGCTCGACCCGAACAAGACCGTGCGCGAGAACGTCGAGGAAGCGCTGTCGGAGATCATCGCACTCAAGGCCGAGCTCGACGCGGTCTATGCCGCCTACGCCGAGGAGAACGCGGACTTCGACAAGCTCGCCGCCAAGCAGGCCGAACTCGAGGCCAAGATCGCCGCCGCCGACGCCGAGAACCTGGATGTGATCCTCGACAAGGCTGCCGAGGCGCTGAATCTGCCGCCCTGGGACGCCGACGTCACCAAGCTTTCCGGCGGCGAACGCCGCCGCGTCGCGCTGTGCCGGCTGCTGCTGTCCAAGCCGGACATGATCCTGCTCGACGAGCCGACCAACCACCTCGACGCCGAATCCGTCGCCTGGCTGGAGAAGTTCCTCAAGGACTTCCCGGGCACGATCATCGCGGTCACGCACGACCGTTACTTCCTCGACAACGTCGCCGGCTGGATCCTGGAACTCGATCGCGGCCACGGCATTCCCTGGCAGGGCAACTACTCCTCCTGGCTGGAGCAGAAACAGCGGCGGCTGGCGCAGGAGCAAAAAGCCGAGGACGCGCACACCAAGGCGATGAAGGAAGAGCTGGAGTGGGTGCGCAAGAACCCCAAGGGCCGCCAGGCCAAGTCCAAGGCGCGCGTGAAGGCCTTCGAGGAACTGGCCTCGACGGAGTTCCAAAAGCGCGCCGAGACCAAGGAGCTGTACATCCCGCCGGGCCCGCGCCTCGGCGACATGGTCATCGAGGTCAAGGACCTGAAGAAGCAGTACGGCGATCGCGTGCTCTACCAAGGCGTGAACTTCCAGGTTCCGCGCGGCGCGATCGTCGGCATCATCGGCGCCAACGGCCGCGGCAAGACCACGCTGTTCCGCATGCTGATCGGCCAGGAAAAGCCCGACGGCGGCACGATCAAGATCGGCGAGACCGTCAAGTTCGCCTACGTCGACCAGTCGCGCGACGCGCTCGACGGCAGCAAGACCGTGTTCCAGGAAATCTCCGGCGGCAACGACATCATCCGCGCCGGCTCCTACGAGATGCCGGCGCGCGCTTACATCGGCCGTTTCAACTTCAAGGGCGAAGCGCAGAACAAGCGCATCCAGGATCTGTCCGGCGGCGAACGCAACCGCGTGCATCTGGCCAAGCTGTTGATGAGCGGCGGCAACGTGCTGCTGCTCGACGAGCCGACCAACGACCTCGACGTCGAAACCCTGCGTGCGCTCGAAGAGGCCCTGCTGGACTTTCCCGGTTGCGCACTGGTGATCTCCCACGATCGCTGGTTCCTCGATCGCATCGCCACCCACATCCTCGCGTTCGAGGATTCCGGCGAAGTGGTCTGGCACGAGGGCAACTATCAGGACTACGAAGCGGATTTCCGCAGACGCACGGGCTGCGAACCCGGCGTGAACCGGCGCGCGCGGCACAAGAAGCTCGCCTGAAGATCGATGGGGATCACGCCGCCGCGCGAGCAGGCCCGGGGGACCGATGGCCAGGTCCTCGGCGCGCAACCGCCCGCCGCCGACCCGCTATCGGCGGCATGGGCGTTCCGCTGGCGCGAGCGCCGCCTGCAACCGATCACCCACGTGCAGGCCGTCGCGCTCGACGCACTGCTCGGCATCGAACGGCAGAAGCAGGCGCTGCTCGACAACACGCAGCGTTTCGTCGCCGGCCTGCCGGCGAACCACGCGCTGCTGACCGGCGCCCGCGGCACCGGCAAGTCGTCACTGGTCAAGGCGATGCTGCAGCGCTTCGGCGATCAAGGCCTGCGCTTGGTCGAAGTCCCCCCGCACGACTTGATCGACCTGCCCGACATCGTCGCGCCGCTGCGCGAGCGCAGCGAGCGCTTCGTGCTCTACGTCGACGACTTCTCTGTCGCGGCCAACGATCCGGCGCTGATGGCGCTCAAGACCGCGCTCGACGGTGGTGTCGAGGCGCCGCCCGACAACGTGCTGATCTACGCGACCAGCAACCGCCGTCACCTGATGCCCGAGTCGCGCCGCGACAACGCGGAATACCACTGGGTCGACGACGAGCTGCATCCGGGCGAGTCGACCGAGGAAAAGATCTCGCTGTCCGAGCGCTTCGGCCTGTGGCTGTCGTTCCAGCCGTTCGACCAGGAGCGCTATCTCGAACTGGTGCGGCTGCACCTCGCCGCGCTCGGCGACAGGCGCTGGGACGAGACCACGGAAAAGCTGGCGCTGCGCTGGGCGCTGGAACGCGCCTCGCGCAGCGGCCGCGTCGCCCAGCAGTTCGCCCGGCACTGGGCCGGGCGTTGACCCCCGTCAGACGCCGGTGGACATCGTCATTTGTGGGTCTTCAGTAGTGCGGCGACCTTGTCGACGTACTTCTTCATCGCCTCTTCCGCCTTGGTGCCCTTGAGCTTGGCCCAGGCGTCGTACTTGGCACGGCCCACCATGTCGAGCATGCCCGGGCGCGCGCCTTTGACGTCGCCCTCGGTCGCCTGCTTGAAGTGCGCGTACAGGAACAGCATGTCGTCGTTGCTCGGACGCTTGGTCAGGGTCTTGACGTCCTTCTGTGCCTGATCGAATGCCGCCTTGATATCCGCCATCGCAAGTCTCCCGTCGTGGTTGTCGGTTTGCCGCGAGCATAACAGAGCGCTCAGACGCGGCTGGCGAAGATGCGGCCGCTGCCGCCGTCGAGCGGGATCGCATAGCCCAGCTCGACTTCGAAGTTGACGAAGCGCACGAAGCGCACGCGCAAGCCGACGCCGAGACTGCCGTAGGTCTTGCCGAACTCGACGTCCTCCGGCCGCGCAAAGACATTGCCCAGCTCGGCGATGAGAACCCCGCGCAGCCAGGGTTGCCACACTGGGCGCGCGAACTCGGCGGTGAGGTAGTAGTAGGCATTGCCTTCGATGAAGCTGCTGTCGTAGCCGCGCAGGAAGGTCGCGCCGCCAAGGCTGTACGCCTTGACCTCGTCGGGCCCGCTGAAATAGGCGCCGGTGTAGGCGCGCAGGTGCAGCGTCTGGTGCTCGGTACGCCCGACCGGCCATTGCTGCACGTAGGCGGTGTCGATGTCGACATAGCCGTAGTCGCTGCCCAGACTTTCATCGGCAAAACGCGCACCCAGTCGCCAGTGGCGGCCGATGTCGCTGTAGATGCGGTTGTGGAAATCGCGATGGCTGACGAAGACCGAGGGCGACAGCGCCGCGCCGTAGGCCGGCGGCGCGAGCGCACCGCTGGTGCGCTGCTGCTGGTAGCCCAGCCCGCCACCGACGCTCAGGCCCTGGCTCGCCGGGCCGTCAGAAAAGCTGCGCGACACGCCGATACCGATGCCGCGGAAGGTTTCCTCGTACTCGCCGGCCTCGGTCTCGACCGGTCGCGACGAGTAGGCGATGCTCACTCCCAGGCTGTACGGCGAGTCGAACGCAAACGGCGCGTTGTAGCTCGCCGCGTAGTTGGTCTCTCTGCCGATGCCCTGGCGCCGGCGGTCTTCCTGTTCGGCAAAGACGCGCAAGCTGTGGTTGCGCCCGGCGACGTTGGTCCAATGCAGCTGCGCGCCGTAGGCATAGCGACCGTCGCTCTTGGCATCGAAGCGCGGCGTCGGCAAGAGGAAGTAGCGCTCGTCGACGCGGAACACGACGCGCACGCCGCCATCGATGGCTTCGGTGCGCACCTCCACCTCACGGAACAAGCCGAGATCCAGCAGCCCCTGGCGGCTGCGCTCCAGCGCATCCGGATCGGCCGGATCGCCGATGCGCACCACCAGCTCGCGCAGCATCACCTTCGGCTGCGTCGTGTCATTGCCCTCGAAGGCGATGTCGACGATCGGCGGATGGGTCTCGGCCGCAGCCGTCAGCGGCCATGCGGCGAACAGCAGCGCCGCGCACCACCGCCTCATCCGCGGCGCTCCAGTAGCTTGAAGCAATAGGCGTAGGCATGGCGCGCATCGGCCGGATGCGGCTCGGTCGCCACCTCGCGCCACTCGTGCGCCGCCAACGCCGGGAAGCGGGTGTCACCTTCGAGCGCTGCATCGACCTCGGTGAGGTAGATGCGATCGGCCAGCGGCAAGGCCTGCCGGTACAGCTCGGCGCCGCCGATGACCATCAGCTCGCCGGCATGGTGCGCCGCCAGCGCATCGGCGAGCGCGTGGAACACGCGCACGCCGTCGGCGCGAAAGTCGCGGTCGCGGGTCAGCACCCAGTTGTCGCGCTGCGGCAGCGGCCGGCCCAGAGAGGCGAACGTGCGGCGCCCCATCAGCACGGTCTTGCCGAGCGTGCATTGCTTGAAGTGCTTGAGATCGTTCGGCAGCCGCCACGGCAGGTCGCCGTCGCGACCGATCAGGCGACCGCGGTCCATCGCGACGATCAGGGACAACAGGCGCTGTGACGTCACGTGCACTCCGGCCAGCGAAGAGGCGGCCATTGTGCCAGCGATGCGCGTTCAGACGCCGGCAGCGAGAACCTCATCGGCCGCCCGCTCGCCGGCCTCGAGCGCACCGTCCATGTAGCCGGTCCAGCGCGTCGCGGTCTCGGTGCCGGCCCAGTGGATACGACCGCAGACCGCGCGCAGCGAGGCCCCGCAGTGCGTGAGCGTGCCCGGTGCCGCGACACCGACGTAACAACCCTGGCTCCACGGATCGGAGATCCAGTCTTTGTCGAGGTAACCGATCGGCTTGGCCGCCGCCTCGCCGAAGTAGCGGCAAAGCGCGCGCACGGCGGCGTCGCGGCGCAGCGCCGGGTCGGCGAGCGCGAGTGCGCGCCCGGCGTCGGCGGCGAAGAAGCCGACCAGCACACCATGCGTGGCGCCGGGTGGGGAGGCGTCGAACACCGGCCCGAACGGCCCGACGTCGCTGATCACCTCGCCGGAGAGTCCACGGGACTTCCAGAACGGCTGCTCATAGGCGATCAGCGCCTTGATCACCGAGCCCATCGGCAGCCGCGCATGGAGCTGCATGCGCGCCGCCGGCAGCGGCGCTTCGAAATGGATACGCGCGACCAGCGCCGGAGCGACGGCGATGATCAGGCGCGATGCGCGAATCTCACCGCCGGCATGGCGGACCGTCACACCGGATTCCGACTGCTCCACCGCATGCACCGCCGCGCCGAACCGCACCGTGTCCGGCGGCAGACGTTGCGCGAGCCGCTCGGCGAGCCGGAAGGCGCCACCGCGCACCTTGAGCTGCTGGGCGCCGTCGCCGTGGACCTCGGCCAGCGTCTCCACCTTGCCCGCGGCAGCGACGTAGGCCAGGAGCTGCAGCATCGACACCTCGTGCGCCTCGCAGGTCAGGATCGCGCGCACCAGAATGTCCATCAAGCTGCGCCCGCCCTGCGTGCGCATCGTCTGCCGCAGCCACTGGTCCACCGTCATGCGATCCCAGCGCGTGGCCTCAGTCGCCGCCCACGGCGACTTCGGGTCGATGGCCTGCGCGGCGCGGTCGATGCGCTTCATCGCCCGATCGGCATCGATGAGCCCGAACAGCGACATCCGCGGGATCGTGCCGCGATAGCTGCGCAGCCTGCCGCCCAGCTCCATCAGGCGCCGGCCCTCGGCATACTGCGGATAGGTGTCCAGTCCGAGCTCCCGGCACAGCGCCAGCGCGCGGGTCTGCGTCGGGCCGAGCCACTGACCGCCGACATCGACCGCCTCACCGCAGAGCATGCCGCCCTCGGTGCGCCCGCCGACGCGATCGCGTGCCTCGAGCACGCGCACGCTGCGGCCGGCCGCGCACAGCCGCTGCGCCGCACGCAGGCCGGACAGCCCGGCGCCGATGATGCAGACGTCGACGCGCTCTGCCGTCCCCATCACACCGCCACCGGCGCCTTGATGTGCGGATGCGGATCGTAACCGGACAGCGTGAAGTCCTCGTAGCGGAACGCGAACAGGTCAGTCACGTCTGGATTGAGCGTCATCGTCGGCAGTGGTCTGGGTTCCCGCGACAACTGCTCGCGCGCTTGGTCCAGATGATTGAGATAGAGGTGGCAATCGCCGCCGGTCCAAACGAAATCGCCGGGTTTGAGGCCGCTGACCTGGGCGATCATCATCGTCAGCAGGGCATAGCTGGCGATGTTGAACGGCAAACCGAGGAAGATGTCGGCGCTGCGCTGGTAGAGCTGGCAGGAAAGATGCCCTTGCGCGACGTAAAACTGGAACAGGGCGTGGCAAGGCATCAAGGCCATCTGGTCGAGCTCGCCGACGTTCCAGGCCGAGACGATCAAGCGCCGCGAATCCGGATTGCCGCGGATCTGATCGAGCAGGAGCTGGATCTGGTCGATGTGGCGCCCGTCGGCCGTCGGCCAAGACCGCCACTGTCTGCCGTACACCGGCCCCAGCTCGCCGTTCTCGTCGGCCCACTCGTCCCAGATCGTCACGCCGTGGTCGCGCAAGAAGCGGACATTGGTCTCGCCGCGCAGAAACCACAGCAGTTCGTAGATGATCGAACGCAGGTGCAGCTTCTTCGTCGTCACCAGCGGAAAGCCGTCGCTGAGACGAAACCGCATCTGGTGACCGAACACCGAAAGCGTGCCGGTGCCGGTGCGATCGCTTTTCTCCACGCCGTGTTCGAGCACGTGGCGCATCAGGTCGAGATACTGGCGCATGGCGGGATCCTCGTCGGGGCTGGCCGCGGTCTTCAGGCCGGGTGCGGCGCCGCGCCGCGGTAGGCGGCGACCAGCAGCGCCAATCCGGCGATCCACATCGGCGCCGACAAGACCATGCCCATGGTCAGCCAGCCGGTGCCGGCGAGATAGCCGATGTGCGCATCGGGCATGCGCACGAACTCCACTGCCGTGCGAAACACGCCATAGCCGAGCAGGAACAGTCCGCCGACGGCCATGCGCGGCCGCGGCTTGCGCGCAAACCACCACAGGATCGCGAACAGGGCCGCGCCTTCGAGCAAGGCCTCGTAGAGCATGGACGGATGCCGCGGCTCGGGCCCTGCGGCCGGGAACACCATGCCCCAGGGCAGCGTCGTCGGCGCCCCCCACAGCTCGCCGTTGATGAAGTTGCCGATGCGGCCGGTGAACAAGCCGAGCGGGATCATCGGCACGGCGAAGTCGCCCACGTCGAAGAAGTTCAGCTTGTGCACGCGCGCGAACCATGCCATCGCCACCAGCACGCCGATCAGGCCGCCGTGGAAGGACATGCCGCCCTCCCAGATACGCAGGATCGACCAGGGGTCGGCGAGAAAGCCCGGCAGGTTGTAGAACAGCGTATAGCCGATGCGGCCGCCGAGGATCACGCCGACGACGCCATAGAACAAAAGATCGGACACGCGCTCGCGCGGCCAGCGGATGTGCGGCTGCGCGGCGCGGCGCAGGCCGAACCACCAGAAGCCGAGAAAGCCGAGCAGATACATCAAACCGTACCAGTGCACGGCGAGCGGCCCCAGCCTCAAGGCGACGGGATCGAATCCGGGATGAACGAGCATGGCGTGAGTGTACTGGGAGTCGGTTGCGCTTATCCGGCCAGAGCGCGGCAGAAAAAGGCTTTGAGATAGCGAGTTTCCGGTATCGCCGGATGCACCGGGTGATCCGGCCCCTGCCCGCCCGTCTCGAGGATTTGCAGGCGCCGCCCGGCCTGGCGCGCCTCACGCAGCAGGATGCGCTGCAGCTCGTCGGCCGCGAGGTGATGCGAGCACGAGCACGACACCAGAATGCCGTCCGCTGCGAGCAGGTGCAGGGCGGCGCGGTTGAGCGCGGCGTAGTGCTCGAGCCCGGCCGCGTGGTCCTTGCGCCGCTTGATGAGCGCCGGCGGGTCGATGACGACGACATCGAAGCTGCGCCCGGCGGCGCGCAGGGCTTTCATGCCGGCGAGCGCATCGTCGCGGATCGCTTCGAGCGCAACGCCGGCCCGCTGCGCCGCGGCGAGCGCGTGATCCAGCGCCGTCTGCGAGCGGTCGAGGCAGCTGACCGCGCTCGCGCCGTCGTGCGCTGCGCGCAGCGCCCAGGCGCCGACGTAACTGAACACGTCGAGCACGCGGCGGCCGCGCACATAGCGTGCGAACCTTGCGCGGTTGTCGCGCTGATCGAAGAACAAGCCTGTCTTCTGCCCGCCCTTCGGATCGGCGTACAGCCACACGCCGTCCTCGTCCACCTCGACACGGTCCGGCACCTCGCCGATGACCTCGACCGCGGACGGCAGGCCCTCCAGTTCGCGCGCATTGCTGTCGTTGCGCAGCACGATGCCGCGGGGTTCGAGCAGTTTGCGCAACGCATCGATCACGAGCGGCTTGAGCCGCTCCATGCCCGCCGTGGTGATCTGTACGACCAGTACGGCCCCGTATCGGTCGACGACCAGACCGGGCAAGCCGTCGCCCTCGCCGTGCACGAGCCGATAGTAAGGCGCGGCATAGATGCGATCGCGCAGCGCCAGCGCCGCCTGCAAGCGCCGTTCGAACCAGCACGCGTCGATCGCGGCGTGCACGTCGCTCGACAGCAGGCGGACCGCGAGCAGCGTGTGCGGATTGACATAGCCGGTGCCGATCGGCTTGCCGCGATCGTCGACCACACGGCACAGCGTACCGGGTTCGATGCTGCGGAACTCGGCGCCGGCGTCGATCTCGTTGGAATAGATCCACAGGTGCCCGGCGCGCGCGCGACGCTCCTCGCGCGGACGCAGCTTGAGCGTCGGCACCGCTCGCTCAGGCGAAGTCGTAACGGAATTCTTTGCGGAAGCGCGCACGGAACTGCTCGATCGTGAAGCGGTGGTTCTGCGTGCCCGGCCGCTCGATGTTGTAAGCCCCCATCAGCGATGCGATGCGGCCGGTCGTCTCCCAGTCCATGCCCTTGAGCAGACCATAAAGCAGTCCGGCGCGGAAGGCGTCGCCGCAGCCGGTGGGATCGGTCAGGGAGTCGGCCTTGGCGCACGGAATCTCGTAGACCTTGCCCTTGGCGTGGATGTGCGAACCCTTGCCGCCGTGGGTGACGATCAGCGCGTCGACGCGCGCGGCAACGTCCTTGAGCGTCCAGCCGGTGCGGTCCATCAGCAGCTCTGCTTCGTAGTCGTTGACCGCGACGTAGTCGGCCAGCTCGACGAAGGTCTTGAGCTCCTCGCCGCTGAACATCGGCAGGCCCTGGCCCGGGTCGAAGATGAAGGGGATGCGGCCCTCCGCGAACTGGCGCGCGTGCTTGATCATGCCCTCGCGGCCGTCGGGCGACACCGTGCCGATGGTCACCCCCTTGGCTGGCACGTCTTGCTCGTGCGCGTGATTCATCGCCCCCGGATGAAAGGCGGTGATCTGGTTGTCGTCGAGGTCGGTGGTGATGTAGGCCTGTGCGGTATACGCCGCGTCGATCACTTTGACGAAGTCGCGCCGGATGGCATGGCGGTCCAGCCAGTCGGCATAGGCGCCAAAATCCTTGCCCACCGTGCCCATCGGCAGCGGCTCGCCGCCCAGCAGCTTGAGGTTGTAGGCGATGTTGCCTGCCGTGCCACCGAACTCGCGACGCAACTGCGGCACCAGAAAGGCCACATTCAGAATGTGCACCTTGTCCGGCAGGATTTCGTCCTTGAAACGGCCGGGGAAGACCATGATGGTGTCGAAGGCCAGCGAGCCGCAGATCAGAGCAGTCATTGGAAGTTCCGGTGTGGATGGGAATGGGGGCTTGGCGCAGCCGTGGGGTCGCGATCCTGGCCTCGCCCCGCGGTTCGGCCGCGTTCGGCGGGATCGACGTCCTCGGGATTTCATCTGCTTTGCCGCACCGGCTTCGCCGCACCCCGCCGCGGGCGCACGCCGCGGCCGCGTACGGCGCTCGGCGGGCGACGCAGGCCCGGCGAGAGCATAGTGGATGTCCACGCCCAAGCGCAGACTGCCGGACAGCGGGCGTTAAGGTTTAGATTTTCTATGAGAACAATCAAAAATACTCATTTGTTGCGGCGCAACATTGCCCTTACATTGAGGTCAGATCGGCAGGCCGCAGGACCGCGGCCCGCCGTCCAACAGGAGTCTGACCATGTCCGTACTGCCGTTCGTAAGCTTCATCGCCGTGACCACTGCGGTGCTCGCCTTTGCACTGCTGGGCCTGATGGTGCATGACGAGCTCAAGTTCCAGCGCCGGATGCGCGCCGCCAACGATGCGCGCATCCCGCCGACCCGCGCCGCGCAGGACACGCGGACGCCAGCCATGCCCGCGCCTCTGCCCAAGGCGGCCTAAAAGGGCGCACCACAGCGCGCAGCGGCCCAACCCGCAGCGCACCGCACGCAAGAGGCCCGCACAGCCCGGCGGGCCTCTTTTCGTTTCGGCGACTCACGCGCCCGGCTGATAGCGCAGGTCGAGCTGGCGGGCAGCGCGCACGTCGTCGAGCCGGCGCACCGGCATCGTGTACGGCGCCCCTTTGAGCTTGGCGATGTCCTGCTTTGCCTCCTCGCGGATCGCGACCAGGGCGTCGACGAAGGCGTCCAGGGTTTCGCGGTCCTCGGTCTCGGTGGGCTCGATCAAGAGGCATTCCGGAACAGTTAATGGAAAGTAAATCGTCGGCGCGTGAAAACCGTAGTCGAGCAGGCGCTTGGCAACGTCGGTGGCGGTCAGCCCGAGCTGCTGCTTCTCCCGTTTGAGCGTAATGATGAACTCGTGGCTGGCGCGCCGGCGCGGGAAGGCAAGCTCGAAGCCGTTCGCCGCGAGGCGCGCGGCGAGATAGTTCGCGTTGAGCGTCGCGAACTCACCAACGCGGTGCATGCCCTCGCGCCCGAGCATGCGGGCGTACACATAGGCGCGCAACAGTACCCCCGCATTGCCCATCCATGCCGACAGCCGGCCGATGGTCTGTGGGAGATCGCGTTCATCGAGCCAGCGATAGTCCGCGCCACGCCGACCGACCACCGGAATCGGCATGAACGGCTTGAGTCGCTCCGAGACCCCCACCGCACCGGCACCCGGACCGCCGCCGCCGTGCGGCGTCGAGAAGGTCTTGTGCAGGTTCATGTGGATGACGTCGAAGCCCATGTCGCCCGGCCGCACCTTGCCGAGGATGGCGTTGAGATTGGCGCCGTCGTAATACAGAAGGCCGCCCGCCTCGTGGACGATGCCGGCGATCTCCTTGATGCGCCGTTCGAACACGCCGAAGGTCGACGGATTGGTCAGCATGATGCCGGCGGTCTGCGGCCCCACCGCCGCCTTGAGCGCGTCGACATCGACGTCGCCGTCGGCATTGGTCGGGATCTCGCGCACCGTGCAACCGAGCATCGCCGCCGTCGCCGGGTTGGTGCCATGCGCGGCATCCGGCACCAGGATCTGCTTGCGCGCATGATCGTCGCGCGCGCGGTGATAGGCCTGGATCATCGCCACGCCGGCGAACTCGCCCTGCGCGCCGGCCATCGGCGTCAGCGACACGCCGGCCATGCCGGTCACGTCCTTGAGGATTTCCTGCAGCTCGTACAGGCAGGCGAGAAAGCCCTGCGAGTGCGACTCCGGCGCTAGCGGATGGCGACCGACAAAGCCCGGCAGCATGGCCAGGCGGTTACAGGCGCGCGGGTTGTACTTCATCGTGCACGAACCCAGCGGATAGAAGTGCGTGTCGATGGAGAAGTTTTTCTGCGACAAACGCGTGAAGTGACGCACGGCCTGCAGCTCGGAGACCTCCGGCAGGCCCGGGCGCGTCTTGCGCCGCAGCGCATCGGGAATGGCGGGCGCATCCGCGGCACCGGGGGCCTGCGCGTGGGCGGCGCGGCCCGGACGCGAGATTTCGAAGATCAGCTTTTCGGTCATTTCGGCTTTCATGGTGAATCTTTGGCCAGCAGCTCGGCGAGTGTGCGCCGATAAGTGTCGATGTCGGCCTCGGTCTTGGTTTCGGTGGCACAGACCAGCAGCGCGTCGCCAAGCTCCGGATAGTGCCGCGACAGGTCGAAACCGCCGAAAATGTCGCGCTGCGACAACCGCTCCAGCAGCGGCGCGACCGGCTGCGGTAGGCGGATCGCCGCCTCATGGAAACCCGGCCCTTCGAACACGCGGCGGACGCCGGGAATCGAGGTCAAGGCCTCGACCAGCTTGCGCGTGTTGGCCATGCTCGCCGCGGCCACCTGCTCCAGACCTTCCGGCCCCAGCAGCGACATGTGGATCGTCGCCGCCGTCACCAACAGGCCCTGGTTGGTGCAGATGTTCGACTTGGCCTTGGCGCGGCGGATGTGCTGCTCGCGCGCCTGCAATGTCAGCGTGAAGCCCGGCCTGCCGTCGAGATCGACCGTGCGTCCGACGATGCGCCCCGGCAGCTCGCGCACATAGGCCATCTTGGTGGTCATGAAGCCGAAGTACGGGCCGCCCGAGGACAGCGGCGCGCCCAGCGGCTGACCGTCGCCGCAGACGATGTCGGCGCCCTGCGCGCCCCATTCCCCTGGCGGCTTGAGCAAGGCCAGCGACACCGGGTTGACGACGGCGACGACGAGCGCGCCCTGGGCGTGCGCCCAGTCGGTGATCGCATCCACGTCCTCGAGCTGGCCGAAGAAGTTCGGCTGCTGGATGACGACCGCGGTCGGCGCGCTGCCCTCGTGGGCCGCGAGGGCAGCAGCCAGCGTGACCCCGCGCCGCGGGCAATAGTCGAGATGCGCGATGGTGATGCCCTGTGCCGGCGTCGTCGCACCAACGACATCCCGGTAGTACGGATGGACCGTGCGCGGCATCAGCACGCGCCCCGAGCCGTTGTTGCGGTTCGCACGCAGCGCCATCAGCAAGGCCTCGCCGAGGCTCGATGCACCGTCGTACATCGAGGCGTTGGACACCTCCATGCCGGTGAGCGCCGTCATCATCGTCTGGTACTCGTAGAGCACCTGCAGCGTGCCCTGGCTGGCCTCGGCTTGGTAGGGCGTATAGGCCGAGTAAAACTCGCCGCGCGTGGTGATCTCCCAGACCGCGGCCGGGATGTGGTGCTCGTAGGCGCCGGCGCCGATGAAATTCAGGGCACCGCCGTCGAGCGCCGCGCGCTCCGACATCAGCCGCGAGACCTGCATCTCCGACAGGCCTTCGGGAACGTTTTTCAGCGGCCCGCAGCGCAGCGCCGCCGGAATCTCATCGAACAGCGCGTCGATGCTCGGTGCGCCGATGGCACCGAGCATGTCCTTTACGTCGGCCTCGGTATGCGGAATGAAGGGCATGATGGATCGTGAGACGTGAGACGTTGGGCGTGAGACGTCGGGGCTTATAGCGTCTTGAGGTAGCCCTCGTAGCCGGCGGCGTCGAGCAGGGCGTCGACGTCCGCGGCATTCGTCGGCTTGAGCTTCCACATCCAGCCTGCGCCATACGGATCGCCGTTGAGGATCTCCGGGCTGGTGCCCAGCGCTTCGTTGGCGGCGACGACCTCGCCGGCCACCGGCGCATAGACGTCCGACGCCGCCTTGACCGACTCCACCACCGCGCAGGCCTCGTTGGCGCCGACTTTGCGGCCCACCGCAGGCACCTCGACGAACACCAGATCGCCGAGGGCCGCCTGCGCGTGATCGGTGATGCCGATGGTGAGCGTGCCGTCGGATTCGACGCGCACCCATTCGTGTGACTTCACGTACTTCAGATCTGCCGGAACCTTGCTCATCGTTTCTCCCTCGGAACTCAAACCAGAACCTTGCCATGGCGCACGAACGGCGGCTTGACCACCCGCGCCGCCACCCACTGACCACGGATCTCGATCTCACAGCCGCCCTCCGCCGACGCATCGACACGGGCCAAGGCGATGGATTGGCGCATCGTCGGCGCAAAACCGCCGGAAGTGGTCTCCCCACTCGCGCCGTTGGCGAAGCGAAGCTTCATGTGCGCGCGGGCGATGCCGCGGCCTTCGAGCACCAGCCCGACGAGCTTGCGTTTGGATGCACCGCGCAGCGGCTCGATGGCCTTGCGGCCGATAAAATCGCGGTCGTGCGGCTCGAAGGCCACGGTCCAGGCGAGGCCAGATTCCAGCGGGTGCGTGGATTCGTCCATGTCCTGGCCGTAGAGATTCATGCCGGCTTCGAGGCGCAGTGTGTCGCGCGCGCCGAGCCCGCAGGGCTTCACGCCGGCATCGAGCAACTGCGTCCACAATGCGACCAGCGCAGCGTGCGGCAGTATCAGCTCGAAGCCGTCCTCGCCGGTGTAACCGGTGCGCGCGACGAACCGTTCGCCGTCGACGGTCGCCTGGAAGTTGCCGAGCCCCCCCGCGGCCTCGCGCAGGGCATCCGGCAGTAGCGGCAGGGTCCTGGCACGCGCGTTCGGCCCCTGCACCGCGAGAATGCCCAGATCGCTACGGTGACGGACCTCGACACCGAAATCCGCCGCATGCCGGCGAATCCACGCCAGATCCTTGTCCGTGGTAGCGGCATTGACGACGAGGCGGAACCACGTCTCGCCGAGGAAATACACGATCAGGTCGTCGAGGATGCCGCCGTCCGCGCGCAGCATGCAGCTGTACAAGGCCTTGCCGGGCGCGCCGAGTTTGGCGATGTCGTTGGCGAGCAAGCGGCGCAGGAAGTCGCGGACCCGCGGACCATGCAGATCGACGGCCGACATGTGCGCCACGTCGAACATGCCGGCGTCGTTGCGCACCGCGTGGTGCTCGTCGAGTTGGGAGGCGTACTGGATCGGCATCTCCCAGCCAGCGAAGTCGACCAGCCGAGCGCCGAGGCGGACGTGTTCGGGGTACAGCGCGGTGTGCTTGAGCATTCAGGTTCTCTGGACAGTTTGGCATGGCATCCATGCCAGGGCGGCGTGAGTCTCTCGACCTCCGGCCCGGCCATCCCTGGCCGGGCGTTCGATTTCGCACGAAGCCACGCTCCGTGAACCGCGAAATCTCACCCGCCCTCTGTCCTTTTACCTGAGCGTTGAGCGCCTTCGGTGACCGGGGTGATCCGGTTCTCTCCAGAGTTTTTTCTGTCACGCTCCTTTTACCTGAGCGATTCCGGGCGGTTTGCGCCTTCGGTGCTGCCGCGTGGGCAGTCTCTCGCGTGACAGAACGACTTTTTTCCTACTGCTGGCCAATCCTTGGCGCAGCACCGCACACTTTAGCGAACCCCGGCCCGGACTTCCATGTCCGGGCGCCGCTCGGATCAGCGCCGAGGGGGCCGCGTCTATCGGCTCGCTGGTGACGGATCCGGGCTAGGAGGTCGCGCAGCCCCCGCGGTCACACCCGAAACGCTGATGTAGCTCACCTCAACGGCAGCGGATCGGCGACGCCGGCGAGCACGAGCACACCCCAAATCAACAGGGCGAAGCCACCCAGTAGATAAAGCGCGAGAAAAAAATGAAAGGCGAGCGGATTGTCCTCGCGCGTCGGCGTGTAAAGCTTGAATCCGCTCCTGCCCGCACGGATCTCGCCCTTGACGTAGCCGCGGTAGGCTGCGACGAGCAGCCCGATCCCGACGACGAGCATGAAGATGGTCGTCATTCGCATGCCTTTTTGCGCGAGAGTTTCGAGCCGACGAAGGCCGCAAGGAATTGAGGGATCGAAATCACCGCCATGAAAATCATGGCAAGCGGCAGCAGGTTCAGCGAGCTGCCGTGCATCAACGCGGCAAGCACCTGTCCGCCGGCCATGCTCATCACCCACCGCCAGGGCTTGAGCGGAAACAGATAGGCAATCACGAACACCACAACGCACATGAACGGGATGCCGACCAGATAGTAGATGTCGTCGTCCCAGGCCTCGTTGTCGCCGGTCGCCCAGGTAATCGCGAAGAAGACGACCAGCCCGCAGAGCGTCGAGGCCGCATAGGGGAAAAAATCATTGCTGTCCTTCATCGGGCGCCTGCCTCATCGGGGAACTGGATCGGAGGGCGTGAGCGTTGCGGGCTCAGGAGAAAAGGATCGGGCGCTCCTCGCCGCAGGCACCATCGATCTGTTGAGGAAAGTCTGCACAAGTCCGATGGATGATGGTCTGATCGGCGACGCCGAGACAAGGTGATCGAGATCCAGTAGATCGGCTTCGGTCACGCGCAAGTGCGCGAGCAAGTGCAAGCATACGCGCAAAGAAAGTTTTCTCGCCGAGATGGATCAGCTGAGCGCGTCGGCGCCGCATGTCGTCGCCGGATCCTGGCGGCGCGCGCAGCGTCTACACCCCCCGCGTGCCGTCGCGTGACTCGTTCAGATGTGCCCGAAGGCAACGCGCGGGCGGCGTGCGCGAACCCCGCATGCAGGGTGCTCGCGCCCTTGCATGCGGTCCTGAACGGGGCGGCATCAGGCGTCGCTGGACGATAGTCCACAGGCACGCTGCACCAGCGCCCGCCGCAGTGGCGTCAGCTCGTTGACGAGGGTCAGACCACGCTGGCGCAGCCAGCGCCAGCCGGGTCGTTGAAACCGATAGGCGCGGTACAAGCCGTCGGTGACCAGCAACATCTCGCGCGCCGCGGCGGCGCGCGCGCGGCGATAGGGTCCGAGTACGCGGGGACTGCCTGGATCGCGGCGGGCCCGATGTGCCCGGCTGAGCGTTTCGATCAGGCTCGCGGCATCGCCAAAGCCAAGGTTCAGCCCCTGCCCGGCCAGCGGATGCACCACGTGCGCCGCGTCGCCGGCCAGCGCAAAACGCGGCCCCGCATAGCGTTCCGCGTGCTGGAACCGCAAGGCGAACGGCCGGCGCGGCGTGCATTCGAGCACCTCACCGAGCGCGTGCTGGGTCGCGACCGCGAGTTGCTGGCAAAAGGCGCGGTCGTCCATCGCCAACAAGGCGTCGGCTTCGGTCGTCGACCACACCAGCGAGCTGCCTCCGTCGGCCAGCGGCAGCAGCGCCAGCGGTCCGGTGTCGAGAAAGCGCTGGTACGCCGTCTCGCGGTGAGGCTGCTGCGTGCGCACATGGCAGACCAGCGCGGTTTGCGCGTAGTCGGCGCCCACGACGTCGACACCCAGCATCGCTCGCAGTGGCGACTGCGGCCCGTCGGCGGCGACGACCAGGCGCGCCTGCAGCCGACTGCCGTCGTCGAGCGTCAGCACGGCCGCGTCCTCGTCGATGCGACAGGCTCGGATCGCCGCCGGCACACGCAGCACCTCGGCGGGCACGCGGGCCAGCAGCGCCTGCTGCAGCACACGATGCTCGACGATATGCCCGAGCACCGGCAGGCGCACGTCGGCCGCGTCGAAGTGCAGAGCTTGCGTGGGATCGTGCTCCCACACCTGCATGTGCGTGTACGGGCTTGCACGCGCCGCGACGATCGACGGCCAGACACCGAGCGCGTCGAGCAGACGCGCGCTGGCCGGCGACACGGCATAGACGCGCGTGTCGTAGTCCGCATCGTCCGGCGTGAAACGCCGCCGATCGAGCAACTGCACCTGCACGCCGGCGCGATGCAGACCGACGGCGATCGCGCAGCCGACCGGGCCGGCACCGACGATCGCCACCTCGCAGTACGACGCGCGCATCAAAGCTGGCTGCGCGCGGCCCGCGGGCTATGACCCGCATAACCGAGGTTCTGCCACAGTACGGTCTCGCGCACGCCGGGCACCAGGTCCACCGCGAGCAGGCCCAGATGGCGCAGACCGCGCAGGCCGGGGATGCGGTTCGAGAACAGCCGGACGATGCCGTCGGTGAAGCCGGCCATGCGGCTGCGATCGGTCTCGCGCAACTGCGCGTAGCGCTGCAGCAGTGCCGGTTCGCCGGGATCGCCAGCGCCGATCGCCAGCAGCAGTTCGGCGAGCGTGGCGGCGTCACGCAGACCGAGATTGAAGCCTTGTGCGGCGACCGGATGCAGCGACTGCGCGGCATTGCCGACGAACACCGTGCGCGCGGCGATCACGCTGCTGCTGACGACGCGCTGCAGAGGATAAGCCTGGCGCCGCCCGATCTCGACGAAACGGCCGAGCCGCTCGCCGAAGGCCTGCTGCGCAGCCTGCAGGAACGCGCCGTCGTCGCTGTTCATGCGCGCGGCCAGCTCGGTCGCCGGCGTCGTCCAGATCAGCGAGCACAGCCGGTCCTCGTCGCCCCAGGGCTTGGGCAGCAGCGCGATCGGCCCATCCGGCGTGAAGCGCTCGTACGCACAGCCGGCGTGCGGCCGGCTACAGCGTACTGCGGTGACGATCGCGGATTGTCGGTAGTCATGGGTCTGCGCGCCGACGCCGAACCAGCCGCGCAAGGGCGACTGCGCGCCGTCCGCGGCGACCACCAGACGCGCGGCGAGTACCTGACCGTCGTCGAGCCGGAGCTCGACACGGTCGCGTTCCACCCGCGCCGCGGCCAGGCGCGCCGGCGCGCGTATCTGGACCTTGCTCGCGGACACGCGCCGCCACAAGGCTTCTCCGAGCGCACCGAGCGGCAGGTTGTAGCCGAGCGCATCGAGCCCGCACTCCTCGGCGGTGAAGCGCGCGACGCCGAAGCGGCCGCGCTCGGAGATATGGGTCGAGCGGATCGGCGCCGCCTGCGGCGCCAACTGCGGCCAGGCACCGAGCGCCTCGAGGATGCGGACACTGGCGTGATTGACCGCGATGCAGCGCTCGTCCCACTGCGCCGGGCCCGCCCTGGGCGGGGCCGGCTCGATCAGCGCCACGCGCAGCGCCGAGTCGGCGAGGCCGAGCGCGACGCTGGCACCGACCAGGCCACCGCCGACGATGGCGACATCGACCGCAGCGGCGTCGGTCATGCGCGCTTCATCATGCGCTCGATGTCGCGCACCGTCTTGGGCGCAGCATCGGTGAGCACGCGCGGCCCGTCCGCCGTGACCACGACATCGTCCTCGATGCGCACACCGATGCCCCAGAACTTTTCCGGAACGCCCTTGGTGCCCGGCGCGATGTACAAGCCGGGTTCGACCGTCATCACCATGCCCGGCGCGAACGGCCGCGGCTTGCCATCGATCTTGTAACGACCGACGTCGTGCACATCCATGCCCAGCCAGTGCCCGGTGCCGTGCATGAAGAACTGGCGATGCCGCCCTTCGCGGATCAGCTCCGCCGGCTTGCCCTTGAGCAGACCGAGTTCCACCATGCCCTCGGTGAGCACGCGCGTCGCGACCTCGTGCGGACGCGATGACGGCGTACCGACCCGGAGCGTGCGGATCGCCTGCCGGTTGGCTTCGAGCACGACCTCGTAGACCGCCTGCTGCGCCGCGCTGAAGCGGCCGTTGACCGGAAACGTGCGCGTGATGTCGGCGGTGTAGCCGCGCAGCTCGCCGCCAGCGTCGATCAGCAGCAGATCGCCATCGCGCAGCAAGGCATTGTTCTCGGTGTAGTGCAGGATGCAGGCATTCTCACCACCACCGATGATGCTGCCGTAGCCGGGCTCCATGTCGTGCCGGGCGAAGTGATGATGCAGCTCGGCGCCGACCTGCCACTCATAGAGGCCCGGGCGCGCCGTGCGCATGGCGATGCAATGCGCCTCGGCGCTGATCGCACAGGCGCTGGCCATGACCTCTAGCTCGGCCGCCGACTTGTGCAGGCGCATCTCGTGCAGTGTCGTTTCGAGCGCGACGATGTCGGTCGGCGCCGCCGCACCGCGCCGCGAGACCTCGCGAATCTCGCGCACGCAGGCGGCGATCCGCGCGTCGTAGGCGGCGTGCTCGCCGAGCGTGTAGTGCAAGGTCTTACGTCCGCCGAGCAGGGCCGGCAGGTGCGCCTCGAAGTCCTCGATCGGGTAGGCCTCGTCGGCGCCGTAATCGCGCACCGCACCTACTGGCCCGGCGCGGCGGCCGTCCCAGATCTCGCGTTCGGCATCGCGCCGGCGTACGAAGAGCAGATATTCGGCCTTGCGTGCGCCGACCTTGCGCCCGGGCGCCAGCACCGCGATCGCGTCCGGCTCGGGAAATCCGGTGAGATAGGCAAAATCGCTGTCCTGGCGAAAGCGGTAGTGCGTATCGCGCGAACGCACGACCTCTCGCGCCGCCGGCACGATGGCGATGCCATCGCTGCCGATCAGGCGCATCAGCCGCGCGCGCCGTGCGGCGTACTCCTTGCGCGTGAAGGCCGAGGTCGTCATCAGTGCAGTTGGGAAGACTCGGTGGGATCCAGCGTCGGCCGCGGATGCATCTCCATGAACACGAGCTGGGCGCCGACGCGGACGTACTCGACCAGCTCGGCGTAGGCGCCTTCTTCGATGTTGACATCGACCTCGTCGCCGACCGCCGCGCGCGTGAGTTCGGTCAGGTCGCCGACGATCTCGCGCGTCTCTTGCGAACAGCGTGACAAATCCAGCCGCCGGCTCGCCAGCCCGAACAGAAAACCGCTACACCACGACGCCAGCGCGGCGGTGCGCGGCACCAGCGCGACGGAATCGTCGGGCAGCAGCGGCTGGAAGCTCATGCCCTCGTCGATCAGCGCGGCGAAGGTTTCGGCGCGCAGTTGCTCGAGCAAGGGACGCGCGCTCGCCGGCAGCGCGCGGTCGGACTCGATCAGGTGCAGCAGGTCGATCTGCTCGGGCTCGCTGACGCACAGCGCGCCGCACAGCGCGCCGTGGTACTCCGCCGCGGCATCGGCGTCGCCCAGTGTGGCGAGCGCATCGGCGAGTGCTTCGTAATTCACGCAGGTGCTCATCGTCCGATTATATGTCGCAAGACCGCCCGCCTTTGCGCGCGCCGGACCGGCGCCCACGGCGGCCCGTCGCACCCTCTTGCGTCGCGCTCACACCCCTATAATTTGCCGATGAGCAACGCCGATTTCGTCGCCGTATTGCGCAGTTGCGCGCCTTACATGCATGCGCACAACGGACGCGTGTTCGTCATCGCCTTCGGTGGCGAGGCGGCCGAGCGCACCGACTTCGACCCGCTGATCTACGACATCGCCCTGCTGCAGAGCCTGGGTGTCAAACTGGTGCTGGTCCACGGCGTGCGTCCGCAGATCGATCAGCGGCTGCGCGCCGCGGGGCTCGAACCCCGCTTCCATGACGGCCTGCGCGTCACCGACCGCGCCGCGCTCGATTGCGTCAAGGCCGCCGCCGGCAGCCTGCGCATGGACATCGAGGCGCGGCTGTCGACTTCGTTGGCCTCGACGCCGATGGGTGGCGCACGCATCCGTGTCGCGTCCGGCAACTGGATCATCGCGCGCCCGGTCGGGGTGCGCGACGGCGTCGACCATCTGTTCACCGGCGAGGTGCGGCGTGTCGACGTCGACAGCATCCGCCAGGTGCTCGATCAGGACCGCATCGCGCTGCTGTCCCCGATCGGGTATTCGCCTACCGGCGAGATCTTCAACGTGCGCGCCGAGGACGTCGCCACCGCGACCGCCACCGCCCTTTCGGCCGACAAGCTGGTGTTCGTGACTCCGAGCAGCCCCGACCGCTGGCGCAGCGCCGACAGCACCGGCGACGCCGGCCAGATGTCGGCAGTCGAAGCCGAACGCCTGCTCGCCGATCCGGCGCTCGATGCCATCGACCGTACCTACCTCGGCGCCGCGCTCGCGGCCATGCGTGGCGGCGTCAAGCGCGTGCACCTGGTCGGCCAGGACGCCGACGGCGCGCTACTGCGTGAGCTGTACACACGCGACGGCGTCGGCGTGATGCTCTACGCGGATGCGGACTACGAGGCGACGCGCGACGCGACCATCGAGGACGTCGGCGGCGTGCTCGCTCTGATCCAGCCGCTCGAACAGCAGGGCGTCCTCGTGCCGCGCTCGCGCGAACAGCTCGAACTCGACATCCAGCACTTCAACGTCATCGTCCGCGACGGCATGGTGATCGCGTGCTGCGCGCTGTTCCCGTTCCCGCAGAATCAGATGGGCGAGCTGGCCTGTGTCGCCGTGCATCCCGACTACCGCCGCGCCGGCCGCGCCGGCGCCCTGCTCAAGCGTGCCGAGACCAAGGCGCGCGCGCTGGGCCTCAAGCAGCTCTTCAGCCTGACGACGCACACGCCGCACTGGTTCATCGAACACGGCTTTCGCAAGGCCAGCATCGACGCGCTGCCGATGCAGAAGCAGCGCCTGTACAACTACCAGCGCAACTCGCTGGTCCTGGTGAAGGATCTGTGAGCAATTCGGCTTGGGTAGCGCGCTCGCGTGCGCACGTCTGGCACCCGTGCACGCAGATGAAGGATCACGAAGGCGGCGATGCCGCGCCGCTGCCGCTGGTGCCGATCCGTTCGGCCGAGGGTGTCTGGCTCGAGGATTTCGAGGGCCGCCGCTATCTCGACGCGGTCGGTTCGTGGTGGACCAACATCTTCGGCCACCGCCACCCATACATCGTCGCGCAGCTCAAACAGCAGCTCGACACGCTCGATCACGTGATGCTCGCCGGCTTCACCCATGCCCCGGTCGTCGAGCTGTCCGAGCGCCTGATCAGGCTGGCACCGCCGGGCCTGAGCCGCTGCACCTACGCCGACAACGGCTCTTCGGCGGTCGAGATCGCGCTGAAGATGTCGTTCCACTACTGGCGCAACATCGGCAAGCCCGGCAAGACGCGCTTCATCGCACTCGAGAACGGCTATCACGGCGAGACGCTCGGCGCACTCGCGGTCGGCGGACCGTCCATCTACCGCGACACCTATGCGCCGCTGCTGCTCTCGCCGATCCATGTGCCGTCGCCCGACTGCTACGGACGCGGCCCCGGCGAGAGCTGGGAGGACTACACGCGGCGCCAGTTCCAGCACATGGAACTGGCGCTCGAACGTCATGCGCACGAAGTCTGCGCGGTGATCGTCGAGCCGCTGGTCCAATGCGCCGGCGGCATGCGCATGTATCACCCGATCTACCTCAGCCTGCTGCGCGAAGCCTGTGACCGCTTCGGCGTGCACCTGATCGCCGACGAGATCGCGGTGGGGTTCGGCCGTACCGGGGCGATGTTCGCCTGCGAGCTTGCGCCGCCACTGCGCTACGGAACGGGCGCCAAGCACGGCATCACCCCGGACTTTTTGTGCCTGTCCAAGGGCCTGACCGCCGGCACCTTGCCGCTGGCGGTGACGCTCACGCGCGAGTCCATCTTCGAGGCCTTCTACGACGACTACGCTGCCGGCAAGGCCTTTTTGCACTCGCACTCCTACACCGGCAACCCGATCGGCTGTCGCGCCGCGCTGGCGGCGCTGGACCTGTTCGAACGCGAGCAGCCGCTGGCGTCGAACCGCTTGCTGGCCAATCTGATGTGGACCCAGACCGCCGAGCTGCGCGCGCATCCGCACGTCGCCGAGGTGCGCCAGCAGGGCATGATCCTGGCGATCGAGCTGGCGCAAAACGCCCAGCGCAAGACACCGTATCCCGCCGCCGAACGCCGCGGCCTGCGCGCCTACCGCCACGCGCTGCGTGCCAGTCCCGAGCGCGGCGTGCTCCTGCGCCCGCTCGGCAACGTGCTGTACTTCATGCCGCCTTACGTGATCACCCCGCGCGAGATCGAGTGGCTGGCGCAGGTCACGCTGGACGCGGTGCGCGCAGCCACGGCGGACTAGCCGCATGACGCGCATCCATCTGCCCGGCCCGCTCGCCGAAGGCCTGGTGCTGGACCTGCCCGACGCCGCCTTTCGTCACCTGGTGCCGGTGCTGCGCCTGCGCGAGGGTGATCGCTTCATCGCCTTCGACGGCCGCGGCGGCGAGTACGCGGCCGAACTCGTGGGCGTCGGCAAGCGCGCGGCGCGTGCACGCATCGGTGCGCATGATCCGGTGTCGCGCGAATCGCCGCTGGACCTGCGCCTGGCCCAGTGCGTGTCCAAAGGCGAGCGCATGGACTATACCCTGCAGAAGGCCGTGGAGCTGGGCGTCACCCGCATCACGCCGCTGCTCGCCGAACGCAGCGTCGTGCGCCTCGACGAGCTGCGCTGGACGAAGAAGCTCGACCACTGGCGTGGCGTGATCGTCTCTGCCTGCGAGCAGAGCGGCCGCACGCGGATTCCCGAACTCGACCCCCCGCAGCCGCTCAACGCCTGGCTGGCCGCCGGCGTCCACGGCAGCGGCGTCGTCCTCGACCCCGCCGCCGCCAACGGGCTGTCCGCCCTGCCCGCGCCCGCTGGCGCGCTGACCCTGTTGGCCGGTGCCGAAGGCGGACTGAGTGCCGGCGAGTTGGCGGCAGCGACTCGCGCCGGCTTCATCGGCCTTCGCCTGGGGCCAAGGGTGCTGCGCACCGAGACCGCGGCCGTGGCCCTGCTCGCCGCGCTGCAGGCGCGCTACGGCGACTGGGTCTGACGCCCACGCGCGCACCCCGTTCTGCGCAGCGCCAGCGCAAACTGGCAGCCGGGCCAGTGGGTTTGCACCGCAACATACGCTAGAGTATGGGGGAGATTTGAGTGACGCCGGTCCGCGGCGTCCGATCCTTTCCACCTTGCCGGAGACTTCCGATGCCTCAGTACACGCCGCCGCTGCGCGACATGCAGTTCGTCCTGCACGAGATGCTCAATGTCGAGGGCGTCCTCAAGAAGCTGCCGCAGCACGCCGACATCGACGCCGCGACCATCGACTCGGTGCTCGAAGAAGGTGGCAAGTTCTGCGCCGACGTGCTCTACCCCCTCAACCGGGTGGGCGACCGCGAAGGCTGCACCTATCACGGCGACGGCGTCGTCACCACGCCGACCGGCTTCAAAGAAGCCTATCAGCAGTTCGTCGCGGCCGGCTGGGGCGGCCTGGGCATGGATCCGGCTTACGGCGGCCAAGGCCTGCCGCACGTCGTGCACAGCGCGTTCATGGAGATGATGAATTCCGCGAACCAGGCGTGGACGATGTATCCGGGGCTGTCGCACGGCGCCTACAACGCGCTGCACGCTTTCGGCACCGACGAGCAGAAGAACCTGTATCTGCCCAAGCTGGTGTCGGGCGAATGGACCGGCACGATGTGCCTGACCGAGCCGCATGCCGGCACCGACCTGGGCATCCTCAAGACCAAGGCCGAGCCCAACGGCGATGGCAGCTACCGCATCACCGGCACCAAGATCTTCATCTCCGCCGGTGAGCACGACATGTCACAGAACATCGTGCACCTGGTGCTCGCGCGCCTGCCGGACGCCCCTGCCGGCACCAAGGGCATCTCGCTGTTCATCGTGCCCAAGTTCATCCCCAAGGCCGACGGCACGCTCGGTGAGCGCAACGCGTTCAAGTGCAGTGCGATCGAGCACAAGATGGGCATCCACGGCAACGCCACCTGCGTGATGAACTTCGACGGCGCCACCGGCTGGATGGTCGGCAAGCCCAACGAGGGTCTCAAGGCGATGTTCGTGATGATGAACAGCGCGCGTCTGGGCGTGGGCATGCAGTCGCTGGGCCTGGCCGAAGTCGCCTACCAGAACGCGCTGGCCTACGCCAAGGAACGCCTGCAGTCACGCTCGCTGACCGGCCCCAAGCTCAAGGACAAGCCGGCGGACCCGATCATCGTCCACCCGGACGTGCGCCGCATGCTGCTGACGCAGAAGGCCTACGTCGAGGCCGCGCGCGCCTTCACCTACTGGGCGGGCCTTGCGATCGACCTCGAGCACAAGCACCCGGATGAAAAAGTCCGCAAGGACAACGCCGACCTGGTCGCCCTGCTGACGCCGGTGGTCAAGGGTTTCATCACCGACAACGGCTACGAGTGCACCACGCTGGCGATGCAGGTGCTGGGCGGCCACGGCTACATTTCCGAGTGGGGCCTGGAACAGCACGTGCGCGATGCGCGCATCAACATGATCTACGAGGGCACCAACACCATCCAGGCCCTCGATCTGCTCGGCCGCAAGGTGCTCGGCGACATGGGCGCCAAGCTGATGAAGCTGGGCAAGGCGATGCAGACCGCATTGGCGCCCTTCAACGAAATGTCGCAGATGCAGGAGTTCCTCGCGCCGTTCAACGCCCTGCAGAGCGAGGTGCAGAAGCTGACGATGGAGATCGGCCAGCGCGCGATGAAGAACCCCGACGAGGTGGGCGCCGCCGCCGTGCCCTACCTGCGCCTGATCGGCCATCTGGTGTTCTCCTTCGCCTGGTGCTACGCCGCCGGCGTCGCGCTGCGCAAGCAGGACTCGGGCGATGCGTTCTACAAGGCCAAGCTGGTCACCGCGCGCTTCTACTTCGCCAAGCTGTACCCGGAGACGGCGGCGCTGCTCGCGCAGGCGCGCGCCGGCAGCCAGCCGCTGATGGAACTGGACGCGGCGGACTTCTGACGCCCCGGCCAGCGCCGACCCGCCCGGCGACGCCAAGCGTCGCCGGGCTCTTATACTGCGCCCGCCATGACCTCCCCCGCCCCGATCTGGCGCCGCTGCGCCGCCGCCTTCTACGACGGGCTGCTGCTCCTTGGTCTTTGGATGGTCGCGCTGGTCGTCGACACCATCGTGCGCGACCTCGTCGGACTGGACCGTAACTGGGCGGCGCTGCGCGCTTACTTGTTCCTCGTCGGCCTGGGTTTTTTCGGCTGGTCGTGGACACATGGTGGCCAGACCCTGGGCATGCGTTCGTGGCGACTGCGCGTGCAGCGCAGCGACGGCGCGCCCTTGCGTTGGCTCGATGCGGCCCTACGTTATGCGGTGATGTTGCTGTGCTGGGGCGTTGCGCTGACGCCCGCGCTACTGCAGGTACCGCAGCTCGCGAGCCGCCCACACGCGGCGACGATCCGCGCCGCGGCGCTGATCGCGCTGGCGATGGGCCTATTGTGGACGCTGCTCGATGCGCGCCGGCGCGCGCCGCAGGACCGCCTGAGCGGCACCGAGCTGGTCTGGCTGCCGCCGGCGCGCACCGGCTGAGCGCTCAGGACGCCTGCGGGCGGACGATCAGCGGTTCGAGGTTCGCCTTGAGCTCGGCGGCGTTGAAGGCGCGCGTGTCGGCGCTGTTCTTCTCGCCCTTGAACATCACCACGTCGGCCTGCGCGGCATAGCGGGTCTCGCTTTGCGTGGTCGATACGCTGGCGCCGAAATACGGATAGAAGTAGTAGTAGCCGAAGCCCGGAAAGCCGCTGAAGGTCTGCTGGTAGCGCACGTCGGTCTCGGTGTCGCGCGCGGCGATCACGAAGTAGTCATAGCCCTGCGCCAGCGTCAGCTCGGCGGCGCGGTACAGCAGATAGTTCTCGACCGTCTCGCGCGGCGTCGCGCCGTTGCCGGCGAAACTGACGCGGAAGCGGTTCGATTCGAGCTTCTGCTCGGCATAGCCGTAGCCGCGGTCGCGCGGCTGGTAGGGCGTCGCCGAAACGCAGGCGCCGAGTGCGGCGCCGAGGGACAGAGCGAGGGCGAAACGAATCAGCATTCGGGTCATGGCACAACCTCGAATCGGCAGGTCAGGGCAGAGTCGGAGGCCTGCATACGAGACCGCGGCGGAGCGATCGGGTTCAACGCGCCCGTTGCAGCCGGAGCACCGCCAACGCCGCCAGCAGCAATGTCGGCGCGCCGGCGGCGAGTGCCGGCTGCCAGCCGTAGAGCTGGCCGAGACTGGCCGAGACCTCGTTGACGACATAAAAGCCGAGGCCGACGAGGATGCCGATCAGCAGACGCTGCCCGGCGCCGCCGCTGCGCTGCAGGCCGAGCACGAAGGGCACCGCGAACAGCATCATTGCCATCACCGTGAACGGCGCCACCAGCTTGCGCCACAGCGACAGCTCGTGCTGACGCGCGTCGAGGCCGTTGTCGCGCATGTACTCGATCAGGCGCACCAGGCCGGGCGTCGTCAGGCTGCCGGCTTCGAGCACGAACAGGCGCAGCACCTCGGGCGACAGCCGACCGTCCCAGTCCAGCTCGGCATGCCGCTCGGCGATCACGCGCTGGTTGTCGAAGCGCGTCAGCTCGACGCCGCGCAGCAGCCAACCGCCATCGCGGTACTCGGCGGTCCGGGCGTGGATGATGCGCTCGACGTCGAGCGCCTCGCCGAGCGTGTAGATGTCGACGTTGGCGAGCCGGTTCTCGTTGCGCAGCGCGCGCACGTGCACGACGTGACGGCCATCGCGCAACCACACCGGATGCTCGGTGACGCTGCCCTGTGCGCCGTACTGGGCCGCGGACTTGTAGGCCCGCGCCGCCATCGTGCCCGCCGGCGCCAGGTAGTCGCCGATGAGCAGCGACAGAACGCCGAGCAGCACGCCGGCACCGAGTGTCGCTGCACCGATGCGCGCGAGCGTGACGCCCGCGGCGCGCATCGCGGTGAGTTCGTTCTGCGCGGCGAGCGCCCCCAGGCCCATCAGCGTGCCGAGTAGGGCGATGATCGGCATCAGCACGTACAGGCCGGACGGCAGCATCATCAGCGTGTACCACAGGAGCTGCAGCATGCCGAAGCCGCCCTCGCCGACCTCGTCGATCTCGGCGACGAAGCTGATGAAGGTGTAGATCGCCACCAGCGCGAGGCCGACGACGCCCGTGAAGCCGAGGATCGTGCGGATCAGATAGCGGCCGAGGCGCGTGGTCATCGCCACCACCGCAGGCGGTTTTGGCGCCTGGCGATCAAAAGCAGCGCCCAGGCGAGCATCAGCGCGTGCACCCACCATAACCCCAACGCATTAGGGATTTCGTCCTTGGCGATCCACGCCTGACCCACGCCGATCAACTGGGAATACAGTAGGTACGCACCGATCCCGACGACGATCTTGCCGTAGCGGCCCTGGCGCGGCGCGATGTGCGCGAGCGGCACGGCGAGCAGGGTCAGGACGAGGACGGAAATCGGCGCGGCGACGCGCCAGGCGAGCTCGGCACGGTCATTGGGGTCGTCCGATCCGAGCAACTGCCCCGTCGGCATGAGCTTGCGCTTGGCGCTGATGTAGATGAACTCCGGCGGCGACACGCGCGTCGTGAACTCGCCGAAACGCATCACGTCGTAATCCGCGCGGCCCGGTTCGCCGCGGTAGCGAAACCCGTTCTGCAGGCTCACCGTGCGTTCGCCGCTGAACGGATCGGTGCGCTGCGTGCCGCTGCGCGCGGTGACGAAGCTCACACCGCCGTCGTCCTCCTCGACGTGCGCGATGATCGTCTGCAGCGCTGCGCCGTCGGCACTCATCCGCTCGGCATAGAACACCGCGCGGCCGCTCATCACTGACTTGAAGCGACCCTCCTCGAACGGATTGAACTGGATCAGCCGCGCCGCGTTCTTGACCAGGTAGTCGGCGCTGCGACCGGCCCACGGGCCGATCTGGAACGCCAACGCCGCGGTCAGCAGCGCGAGCAACGCGCCGAGCAGCACGAACGGCCGGTACAGCGCGCCCAGGCCCACGCCACAGCCCATCATCGCCGCGATCTCGCTATCCCGGTACAGACGCCCGAGCGAGAGCATGATCGCCAGCAGCAGCGACACCGGAATCAGGATCACCAGGTACTGCAGGCTCGACAGCGCCGCCACCTTGAACAGCAGCTCGCGCGGCAGCTCGCCGGCCGCAGCCTCGGCGAGAAACCGCGCGAAGCGCGTCGACAGCATGATCGCCAGCAGCACGAAGGTCACGGCGAACCACGACAGTCCGGCCTCGCGCAGCAGATAGCGGTCGAGGATCGTGGTGTTCACGGCGTCGCGACGAAAGACATGCGCGGATTATGCCTGCCGTGCGCCCACGCGGTCGGCGCCCGGTTCCACGGACCTTGGGGCTCGTGGCGATGGACGGTAACATTCCGCGGCTTGTGCCGGGCAGCCGGCCGCGACGCCCGCATCGGGCCAGCGCATGGGCTGCTACGGGCGCGCCCTTCGCCCGCGGCCGGCTTATCGCGCACCACGATGCCTGTACCGAGGACAGCATGGACTACTTCGTCAAGAGCGGCACCCCAGAAAAACAACGCGTCGCCTGCCTCATCGTCGGGGTGTTCGAACGGCGCAGCCCGACCGCACCGGCCGCAGCCGTCGACGAAGCCGGCCAAGGGGCGATCTCGGCGGTCATGCGCCGCGGCGACATGGATGGCAAGCTCGGCACTACCCTGATCCTGCACGACGTGCCCGGCATCTTCGCCGACCGCGTGATGCTGGTCGGCCTCGGCCGCGAGCGCAGCTTCGATGAAGCGGCGTTTCGCAAGGCCATTGCCGCATCCGCGCGCGCGCTGCGCACCACCGGCGCGATCGACGCCGCCTCATACCTGACCCACGTCCCGGTCAAGGGCCGCGATTGCCACTGGGCCGTGACCCAGGCGGTGCTGACGACGGAGGACGTGTTCTACCGTTTCGACGAGTGCCGCGGCGAGAAAGCGCGCGCCGAGATCTCCCGTCCGAAGACCGAGCGCTACACCTTCGACGTGCCGCGCCGCGCGGATCTGCCGCGCGGCGAGCGCGGCCTCGCCGAGGGGATTGCGATCGCCAAGGGCGTCAAGCTGGCCAAGGATCTGGGCAACCTGCCCGGCAACATCTGCACGCCGAGCTATCTCGCCGAGCAGGCGCGCAAGCTCGCCGGCGGCGGCAGCATCCAGACCAAGGTACTCGAACAGTCGGACATGGAACGGCTCGGCATGGGCGCGCTGCTGTCCGTCGCCAAGGGTTCGCGACAACCGCCGAAGCTGATCGTGACGGAGTACCTCCACGGGCCCAAGGGCGACAAACCCGTCGTGCTGGTCGGCAAGGGCCTGACCTTCGACGCCGGCGGCATCTCGATCAAGCCGGCCGCGGCGATGGACGAGATGAAGTTCGACATGTGCGGCGGCGCCGGCGTGCTCGGCACGATGGCGGCGCTGGCCGAACTCAAGCTGCCGCTCAACGTCGTCGGCATCATCCCGGCCGCGGAGAATCTGCCCGACGGCGCCGCCAACAAACCCGGCGACATCGTCACCAGCATGGCCGGCATCACCATCGAGGTGCTCAACACCGACGCCGAGGGGCGGCTGATCTTGTGCGACGCGCTCACCTACGCCGAGCGCACCTACGACCCGGCGATCTGCATCGACATGGCGACGCTGACCGGGGCCTGCGTGGTCGCGCTCGGCGCGCACGCCAGCGGCCTGTTCAGCAACACGCCGTCGCTGGCGCGCGCGCTGCTCGCCGCTGGCGAACACATCGGCGACCGCGCCTGGGAGCTGCCGCTATGGCCGGAATACGACGAGCAGATCCGCAGCGAGTTCGCCGACGTCGCCAACATCGCGACCAAGGGTGCGCGCGAAGCGGGCGCGATCATCGGCGCCGTATTCCTGCAGCGCTTCGCCAAGCAGATGAAGTGGGCACATCTGGACATCGCCGGCACGGCCTGGACCGGCAAGAAGGCCACTGGCCGCCCGGTGCCACTGCTGGTGCAATACCTGCTCGACCTGGCCACACGCCGCAACGAGTGAGGTGCGCCCGGCACGGTCGCGATGCGGCCGACGCCGCCGTGCCGAGGGCGCGGCGGCAGCTCGGCACCGCTACACTTTGCGCCCCGCCACCGACCGCGCGCCGATGACCCGCGTCGATTTCTACATCCTGCCCGAGACCGGCGGTGCCGCCGACAGCCCCGTGATCACCGCGTGCCGGCTGTGCGAAAAGGCCGCCGGTGCCGGCCTGCGCATCTACGTCTACGCCGACAGCGGCGCGCTCGCCGAAGACTTCGACGGCGCGCTGTGGACGTTCCGTCAGGGCGGCTTCACCGCCCACGAGCGCTACGAAGGGACACCGCTGCAAGCACCGCTGCCGAGCGTGCTGATCGGCCGCGTCGAGCCGCCGGACTCGCACCACGATGTGCTCGTCAACCTCGCCGCCGAGGTACCTGATTTCTTCAGCCGCTTTGAGCGCGTGCTGGAAATCGTCGCCGGCGACGGCGCGCAGCGCGCCGCCTCGCGGGCGCGTTACAAGTTCTACCGCGATCGCGGTTACGAGCTTTGCACCTACGAACAGAGCGCCGACGGCACCTGGCACCGTCGCACGACCAAATAGGCCGCGCCGGCGCCGGCCGCCCAGCCGCTACAATTCGGCTCTTTTTCACCGGTGCGCGCCGCATCGTGCGGCGCGCCCGACATCTCGACCGCGCATGGACAAGACTTTCGACCCGAAGAGCATCGAGGCCCGCTGGTGCGCCATCTGGGAGCAGAACGGCTGGTACACGCCGGAAACGGTGGCTGCCGTACGCGGCGCGGATCGCAGCCAGATGCCGCCATACTGCATCGCCATTCCGCCGCCCAACGTCACCGGCACGCTGCACATGGGCCATGCCTTCCAGCACGCGGTGATGGACGCGCTGACGCGCTATCACCGCATGCGCGGCTACGACACCCTGTGGCTACCCGGTACCGATCACGCCGGCATCGCCACGCAGATGGTGGTCGAGCGCCAGCTCGCCGCGCAGGGCATCAAACGCATCGACCTCGGCCGCGAGAAGTTCCTGGAGAAAGTCTGGGAGTGGAAAGAGTACTCGGGCAGCACGATCACCAATCAGATGCGCCGCATGGGCAATTCGGTGGACTGGACGCGCGAGCGCTTCACCATGGACGAGGGCCTGTCGCGCGCGGTGACCGAGGAGTTCGTGCGGCTGTACGAAGAGGGGTTGGTGTACCGCGGCAAACGCCTCGTCAACTGGGACCCGGTGCTGCTCACCGCGATCTCCGATCTCGAAGTGGAGAGCAAGGAGGAAAGCGGCAAGCTCTGGCACCTGCGCTATCCGCTGACCGACGGCTCGGGTCATCTGGTCGTCGCAACCACGCGCCCGGAAACCATGCTCGGCGACACTGCGGTCGCCGTGCATCCCAAGGACGAGCGCTACCGGCACCTGATCGGCAAGACCGTGACCCTCCCGCTATGCGATCGCCCGATCCCGGTGATCGGCGACGACTACGTGGACCGCGAGTTCGGCACCGGCGTGGTCAAGATCACACCGGCGCACGACTTCAACGACTATGCGGTCGCAAGCCGCCACCAGTTGCCGCTGATCAACGTGTTCACGCCCACCGCGCACATCAATGACGAAGCGCCGCCGGCGTATCGCGGCCTCGACCGCTTCGACGCGCGCAAGCGCATCGTCGAAGACCTGGGCAAGCTCGGACTCGTCGAGAAGGTACAGGACCACAAGCTGATGGTACCGCGCGGCGATCGCACCGGCGTCGTCATCGAGCCGTATCTCACCGATCAGTGGTTCGTCAACATGAAGGGCCTCGCCGAGCGCGCGCTGGCCGCGGTGCGCGACGGCCGTATGCGCTTCGTACCCGAGAACTGGGTCAACACTTACCGCCAGTGGCTGGACAACATCCAGGACTGGTGCATCTCGCGCAACCTCTGGTGGGGACATCGCATCCCCGCCTGGTACGACGATGCCGGCAAGGTCTACGTCGGCCGCAGCGAGGCCGAAGTGCGCGAGAAGCACGCGCTCGGCACCGACCTCGCCCTGCGTCAGGACGAAGACACCTTCGACACCTGGTTCTCCTCGGCCCTGTGGCCATTCTCGACGCTGGGCTGGCCCGAACCGAGCGAGGATCTGAAGCGCTGGTATCCGACCAACGTCCTCGTCACCGGCTTCGACATCATCTTCTTCTGGGTCGCGCGCATGGCGATGATGGGACTGCACTTCATGGGCGAGGTGCCGTTTCGCGAGGTCTACATCACCGGCCTGGTGCGCGACGCCGAAGGCAACAAGATGTCCAAGTCCAAGGGCAACATCCTCGACCCGCTGGACCTGGTCGACGGCATCGGCCTCGAAGACCTCGTCGCCAAACGCACCACCGGCCTGATGCAGCCGCAGATGGCGGCGAGAATCGAGCAAGCGACGCGCCGCCAGTTCCCGAACGGCATCGAGCCGGTGGGCGTGGATGCCCTGCGTTTCACCTTCCTCGCACTCGCGTCCACCGGCCGCGACATCCGCTTCGATGCCGCGCGTGCCGCCGGTTACCGCAATTTCTGCAACAAGATCTGGAACGCCGCGCGCTTCGTGCTGATGAATACCGAGGGCCAGGATTGCGGTCTGGACGCCGCCTTGCCCTGCGAGCCGTCGGCGGCCGATCGCTGGATCGTCTCGCGTCTGCAGAAAGTCGCGGCCGAAGCCGCCGAACACTTCAAGACCTACCGCTTCGATCTGCTCGCGCAAACCCTGTACCAGTTCGTCTGGAACGAGTTCTGCGATTGGTATCTGGAATTGAGCAAGCCGGCGCTGCAACACGGCAGCGCGGCGGCGCAGCGCGGCACGCGACGCACGCTGGTGCGCGTGCTCGAAGCGACCCTGCGCCTGCTGCATCCGCTGATGCCGTTCATCACCGAGGAAATCTGGCAGCGGGTCGCGCCGCTCGCCGGCACGGCCGGGCCCAGCATCATGCTGCAGCCGTACCCGCAGCCCGAGTCGGACCGCATCGACGAAGCCGCCGAAGCCGACATCGACTGGCTCAAGCGCTTCATCCTCGGTGTACGCCAGATCCGTGGCGAGATGGACATCGCCCCTGGCAGGACGCTGCCGCTGCTGCTGCAGAACGCCGGCGCACAGGACCGCGAGCGCCTCGCGCGGCTGGGACCGAGCATCGAGTTCCTGGCCCGCGTCGAGACGCCGCGCGTGCTCGCCGACGGCGAGGCCGCGCCGCAGTCTGCGAGCGCTCTGCTCGGCGCGATGACGCTGCTGGTGCCGATGGCCGGCCTCATCGACAAGGACGCCGAGCTCGCACGTCTGGCCAAGCAGATCGCCAAACTCGAAGCCGATCTCGCCAAGACCGAGACACGCATCGCCAATCCGAACTTCGGCAAGGCACCCGAGCACGTGCAGCAGCAGGCCCGCGATCTCGCCACCAAGCAGCAGCAGGATCTGGCTGCACTGCGCGCGCAGCGCGCGCGCATCGAGTCGCTTTAGCGCGGCGCAGGCTGGCGGCGCGCACCGCGGATGCGCGACACTCGTCTCAGGCGGCTCGTTACGGGGGGAGAACCAATGAAGAGTCGGCATGCGATCGGTGCAGCCGCGCTGCTGGCCTTCGGCAGCGCCTGGGCGATTCCCGAAGGCCCGGAATATCCGTCCGCCGAGTGGCTGCAGCGCGAGGCGCGGAACTACGCCCGCACCACCGAGGGGCCGGCCGAGCAGGCGCTGAATCCCGCGTTTTTGCTGCGGCTCGAACTGCAAAGCCTCGCCAACTTCACCGAGTGGAGCCAGCGCGCCCTCGATGATCCGAGCTGGCTGCTCTTGCCCTCCGGCAATACGCTGGTGACGCCGCTGTGCTCCACCTGGGCCGAGCAATGCGCCGGCGACCCCTTCCGCTATCCGGGTGTCGACGGCCCCAATGGCACGCCGTTCTACGAAATCGAGGCCGAGGTCGTCCCGGTGGTGATCTACGACCGCGGCTGCGCGCGCCTGTCCGGCCGCGTCTGGGCACCACGCGATGCGCGCAGCAACCTGCCCGCGGTGATCATCGAAAACGGTTCGATCCAGGCGCCGGAGACGCTGTACTGGTGGGCGGCGCAGGCGCTGGTGCGCGCCGGCTATGGGGTGATGACCTTCGACCCGCGCGGCCAGGGCCGCTCGGACCAACAGACGCCCGCCGGCGAGCAAGGCAGCAATGCCAACTCGGCGGTGTTCTGGGAAGGCCTGGTCGATGTGATCGACTTTTTCCGATCGAGCAGCGTACGACCCTACCCGCACAACCTCGCCTGCGCCGGCACCTATCCGACCGAGGTCACCGCGTTCAATCCGCATGGCCATCGCATCGATCCGGATCGCCTCGGGCTGGCCGGGCATTCGCTGGGCGCGACCGGCGTCAGCGTCGTACAGAGCTATGGCGCAGACGGCGCCGAGCCGTGGCCGGGCCTCCTCGATCGCGACAACCCGGTCGACGTCATCGTCGCCTGGGACAGCCTGGCGACGCCGCGCGCGGCCAGCGGCAGCGTGCCCGCGATCGTGCCGCGCGTCCCGGCGATGGGACAGACCAGCGAGTACGGCATCGGTGGGGTCGCCCTGTCGGCTCCTCCGGACCCCGAATCGCACAAGCGCGCCTACGCGGCGTGGCGCGACGCCGGTGTGCCGGTGTTCCAGCTCACGATCCAGGGCAGCACGCATTTCGAGTGGTCGCTGATCCCGACCTTCCCGTCCACCTCGTGGTGTGCCGACACCAGCAACGACGCCTGCGAAGGCGGCTGGGGCCAGCCGCTCGCCGAGCACTACACCGTCGCCTGGTTCGACCGCTGGCTCAAACGACCGGGCGAGCCCGGTTACGCGGATGCCGATGCGCGCCTGCTCGCCGATGCCGACTGGGTCGAGCGCTACAGCTTCTACTGGCGTTCGGCCCGCGCCTTCGCCGATCGCAGCGGCCGCGCGCGACACTGCGAGGACATCCGCGCCGGCTGCGACGATGCTGGCGCGACCGGCGTCGACGGCGGCGCGGCGATCGCGCCGGCGCTGCTGCTCTTTCTGCTCGCGGTCGCGCGGCTCCGGCGCTCTGCTCGCGGGCAAGACGCGCGCGCCGTGGACGCTCAAGCGACCTGCAGCGCATAGGCATCGACCCTGTCGCCAAAGCCCTTGAGCTGCGGCAGGCGGCGCGGCGTGGATCCGTAGCGCGCGCCGATGGCCGCGCGGATCGCAGCATCCACCAGCACCTCGCCATCCGCGGCCTGTTCACACAGGCGCGCCGCGAGATTCACCGCCGCGCCGACCGCCACATATTCCAAACGTCCGCTGCCGCGGATCGCGCCGACGGTGACCTCGCCGCTGGCGACGCCGGCGCCGATCCCCAAGCCCGCGCCCTGCTCGGCGAGCAGCGCACGCACCCGCGCCACCAGTTCCAGGGCGCAACGCGCGGCACGCTCGGCATGGTCGGCGTGCGCCATCGGCGCACCGACGAGGATCACCACGCCGTCGCCGGCGTGATCCTTGATCGTGGCGCCGTGGCGATGCGCGACGTCCCCGACGGCCCTGTAATAGCGCTCCAACAAACCGACCACGGCCGCGGAGTCGTGGTCGCGCGCGTACGCCGAAAAGCCGCGCAGATCGCAGACGACCACGCTAATCTCGCGCCGTTCCCGCCGCAGCACTTCGTCGATTCCGCGCAGCTTGACCAAGCGGGCGACCGCGGGCGACAGGAAGCGGTCCAAGTCCTGCGCACGCTGCGCCTGCACGATCAGATAGCGCACCGTGCCGGCGAGAAAGATCATCAAACCGATGACCAGCACCAGCGGAACCCAGGCCCTGCCGACGACCAGACCGGCCAGCAGAAACGGCGCCGCGAACACGAAGGCGCGTAGCCGGATCGACTCTGCGGGATCGGTGCGGGCGACGAGCAGCACGATCAAGGCGATGCCCGCCAGCAGCGCCGCGCCGCCCAGCACCGGCGCGAAGATCGCCCACTCGTAGCCGCGCAGCGCGATCAAGCCGTCGCGGTCGGTGGTTGCCGCCTCCGGCGCGATCAGCAGGTAACCGAGCCGCATCGCGCCGAACAGCACCGCGAGGCCCTGGGCGACGCGAAACAGTACGCTGGCGATGCGCCCGGGGCGCGCAGCCGCGGTCAGGCCGACGCGACGCGCCCATTCGATGCCGGCGACGATGGCGACGGTTTCGCCGACGCCGCTCGCGCCGGCGAGCCAGGCGCGCCCGTGCCGCTCGAACGGCACCAGCAGCAGCGTCATCCCGATCACGGTCAGACACAGCGCCAGCGCGCGGCTGGTGGGACTGCGCCGGTCGCTCCAGAAGAACAGCAGCCCCGCCACCAGCGTGATCACGCCAAGGAGCACGAACTGCTGGAGCGTGGACGACATCGCCGGATCATAACCCGCGCCCCCGCGCGCCGGGGTTCGGCCGTGTGGTCACGCCGCCCCGGAGCGCGACGCGATCAAGGCCGAGCGCGCGCGGTCTATGCGGCGCGCGCTGCAGCACCGAGCGGCACGACCGTTACCGCGACGCCGTTGAGCGCCGCATTGCCGGACAGTGCGTCGAGGTAATGCTCGTCGGTGAGGTCGTTGACGCTCTGGCCCGGCTGCTGCCGTGCGATGCGCTGCTGCACCCCGGCCCGCGCATGCCCCCAGCCGTGCGGCAGCGAGACGACCCCGCGCATGATGTCCTCGGTCGCCTGCACCTCGACCTCCACGCTACCGACGCGTGAGACGACCCGCACCCGGTCACCGTCCTCGATGCCGCGCGCGGTGAGATCCTGCGGATGCATGAACAACTGGTGGCGCGGCTTGCCCTTGACCAGCCGCTGCGCGTTGTGCATCCACGAATTGTTGCTGCGCACGTGGCGGCGGCCGATCAGCCACAGCTCGCCCTCGCGCGGCCGCGCCGCCTGCTGTTCGGCAAGCAGCCGGTCGTAGCGGGCCAGCTCCTGCACGATCGCCTCGTTGATGGCGGCGATGCGCCGGTCCTTGGTGAACAGGCGTTCCGGCAGACTCGGCCGCAGCGGTCCCAGATCGACGCCGTGCGGCGCCGTCTTGAGCGTGTTCAAGCTCAGCCCGTGCGCGCCGTTCTTGCCGTACGGCCCGCGGCGCAGGGCGATATCGAGCAGCCGATGCGGCGGCATCCGCAGCATCACCTCGTCCTTGAGCCGCGCGCCGAGCCGCTGCAGCAGCGGCTTGCGCGCGTCCGGCCGCAGGCGCGCCCGCAGCCGCCGGCCTAGACGCACGAAGATTTCCCAGTCGTGCAGCGAGCCCGCCGGCTTCGGGAATACCGCGGCGTTGTAGCGCGCGGTGTTCCGCACCGCGAAGTGGTGGAAGATGATGTCGTAGTGATCGTGCTCCAGCGCACCGGTCGGCGGCAGGATGTAATCGGCAAAGCGCGTGGTCTCGTTGCGGTAGTAGTCGATGCTGACCATGAAGTCGAGCGATGAGAGCGCCCGTTCGAGCTGGCGGCCATTGGGCGTGGACAGCACCGGATTGCCGGCGATCGTCACCAGCGCCCGCACCTGGCCTTCGCCCGGCGTCAGGATTTCCTCGGCGAGCGCCGCGACCGGCAGCTCGCCGCCGAACTCGGGCAGACCGCGCACGCGCGACCTCCACGCGCCGAAATGCCCGGGCTTGGAACCGGCGCCGCGGATCAGGTCCATCGCCGGCAGCGGGAACATCATGCCGCCCTCGCGATCGAGATTGCCGGTGACGATGTTCAGCACCGCCAGCGCCCACTGGCACAGCGTGCCGTGCGCCTGCGTCGACACACCCATGCGACCGTAGGCCGCCGCCGCCCCGCTGGCGGCGAACTCGCGGGCGATACGGCGGATCGTCTCGGCGTCGATGCCGCAGACCTGGGCCGCGCGCTCGGGCGTGAACGGCCGCACCGCCTCGGCAACGGCGTCGAGCCCGTCGGTGAAGTCGGCGAGCCGGCCCGGCTGCGCGAGGTTCTCGCCGAAGATCGTGTGCAGCAGCGCCAGCAGCAGTGCGGCATCGGTGCCGGGGCGGATGAAGTGATGCTCGTCGGCGACCGCCGCGGTTTCGGTGCGGCGCGGGTCGATCAGCACCAGCTTGCCGCCCCGCGCCTGCATGGCTTTCAGTCGCTCGCGAAAATCCGGCACCGTCCACAGGCTGCCGTTGGACGCCATCGGATTGGCGCCGAGCATGAGGATGAACCGGCTGCGGTCGATGTCCGGCACCGAGACCAGCAACTGATGTCCGTACAGCCAGTAGGCGACGAGCTGGTGCGGCAGTTGGTCGACCGAGGTCGCTGAAAAGCGGCTGCGCGTCTTGAGCACGCCGAGGAAGGCGCTGCTGTGCGTCAGATTGCCCCAGTTGTGCACGCTCGGATTGCCCAGATACGCGGCGATGCTGTTGGCACCATGCGTCTTGTGGATCGCGGCCAGCCGGTCGGCGACTTCGTCGAGCGCCTCATCCCAGCCGATCTCGACCCACTGCTCGCCGACCCGCTTCTGCGGCTTGCGCAGCCGGTCGGGATCCTCGTGCAGGTCCTGCAGCGCGACCGCCTTGGGGCAGATGTGGCCGCGTGACAAGGGATCGGCCGTATCGCCCTTGATCGAGACGATGCGGCCATCGCGGACCTTGATTTCGAGACCGCAGATGGCCTCGCACAGATTGCAGGCGCGGTAGTGAATCTGCTCGCTCATTCGCTGGCTCCGATGCTCGCCCGATCATACCCCCGTCGCGGCATGCAATCCGATTACCATTGAAGTCATCGCCGCCCATGGAAAGCCGCCATGTCCCATGTCCTGATCGTCAACGCCCACATCATCAACGAGGAGCACGAGACCGCCGCCGACGTGCTCGTACGCGACGGGCGCATCGCCCGCATCGCGCCGCAGATCAGTGCCCCTGCGGGCGTCCCGGTGTTCGATGCCAAGGGCCAGTGGCTGCTGCCGGGCGTGATCGACGACCAGGTGCATTTCCGCGAACCGGGGCTCACGCACAAGGGCGATCTGTACACCGAGTCGCGCGCGGCGGTCGTCGGCGGCACCACCAGTTTCTTCGACATGCCCAACAACAAGCCGGCGATCACCACACGCGCGCTGCTCGCCGAGAAGTACGCCATGGCCCAGGGCCGCTGCTTCGGTAACTACGCGTTCTACTTCGGCGCCGCCAACGACAACCTCGAAGAAGTCGCCGCCTTGGAGCGCGACGAGGCCTGCGCGATCAAGGTGTTCATGGGCGCGAGCACCGGCAACATGCTGGTGGACGACCCCAAGACGCTCGAAGGCATCTTTGCGCGCGCACCGCTGCTGGTGGTGACGCACTGCGAGGACACGCCGACGATACTTGCCAACGAGGCCAAGGCGCGCGAAAAGTACGGCGAGGACGTGCCGGCCGCCGAGCATCCGCGCATCCGCTCCGAGGCAGCCTGCTACAAGTCCACGGAACTGGCGACGAGCCTGGCGAAGAAATACAACGCCGACCTGCACGTGCTGCACCTGACCACGGCCAAAGAACTGGCCTTGTTCACCGCAGGGCCGATGAAGAACAAGAAGATCACCGTCGAGGCTTGCGTGCATCACCTGTACATGGACGAGCGCGACTACGAACGGCTCGGTCATCTCATCAAGTGCAACCCGGCGATCAAGACGCCGCAGGACCGTCAGGCGCTGGTGCGTGCGGTGATGCAGGACCGCATCGACATCATCGCCACCGATCACGCCCCACACACGGCCGAGGAAAAGGCCAACCGCTATTTCAAGGCGCCGTCGGGCCTGCCGCTGGTGCAGCACTCGCTGCTGATGCTGATCCACCTGGTCAAACTCGGCGAGATGAACCTGCGCACCGTCGTGCGCAAGACCAGCCACGCGGTTGCCGACCGCTTCGGCATTCCCGACCGCGGCTACATCCGCGAGGGCTACTGGGCCGACCTGGTCATCGTCGATCCGAATGCTTCTACCACGGTGCGCAAGTCCGACGTGCTCTACCGCTGCGGCTGGTCGCCGGTCGAGGGCTGCACCTTCCCCGCCGCGATCCGCGCGACCTTCGTCAACGGCGAGCTCGCCGCCGAGAACGGCCGCGTCGTCGGTGGCCCCAAGGGTCGGCGCATCCGCTTCGTCTGAGAGACTCCGCGCTTTGCGCGCGCCTGGACCGGCGTCACAGGGTGCGCGCAAGGCGGGCCTGCGAAAGCTCGCATCGCCTCCACCAACGCGGGGCACGGACCGGACCCGTGACGGCAGCAAAAGCGCGCCGCCATGGCGTCGCGCTGCGGCGCAGTGTCGACGGCGATCCGCAAAAAAATCCCCCGCGGCGGCGGGGGACGCGATGCGGTGGTATCAGGCGTTGCTGATGGCGATACGCCGCGCGCCCGACGCGACATCGGCGCGCCGCGGCACCTTGATGCGGACCACACCGCCGCGCACGTTGGCCTCGATGCGATCGGCATCGGCGTCGGCCGGCAGGTTCAGCTCGCGCTGGAACGCGCCGTAGCTGCGCTCGATACGGTGATAGCGCTCACCGTCCTCGCGCTTCTCCTGGCGCTTTTCACCGCGGATGATCAACACGCCGTCCTGGACCGACAACTCCAGATCGTCCTGCTCGACGCCCGGCACCTCGACGCTGATCTCATACGCATTCTTCGTCTCGGTGATGTCCAGACGCGGCTGCAGCATCGCGCCATCCCCGGCACGCGGCCAATCGTCCGTGAACAGACTGGGCAGACCGAACCCACGGAAGAAATCGTCGAAGACGCGGTCGATCTCATCGTGCACGCGCCACAGCGGCGAGACGTCCTTGCTCCCGCGTCGGACCGGCAGCGCTCGGCCGTCCTGCTCTTTACGCAGCCAGTTCCAGGGCGCCCATTTACTCAAGCTCGTGCTCATCGAACACCTCCTGAAAACAAGCGGTTGACGATGCCGCATCAATGCGGCCGACAAACCGTGTTTTCAAGCGCGGTCGATGCGTGGCGCACCGGCGCTCCCGGCTCAGCTCCAGTGGTAGTTGAAGCTGATGCTGACGCGTTCCTCGTCCACCGGATTGGCCGGCACCTCGTGGCGCAGCCAGCTCTCGAACAGGATCAACTCGCCGGCGCGCGCGCGGTACTCGATGTGCGCGCGCAGATCGACGCGGCCGCGGGCGCGCCGCGCCGGCGCGGCCATCATCTTGGTCAGCCGCGGGTCCTCGAACTTCAGCCCGGGACCGCCGCGCGGCACGTGCACGTAGTAGGTGCCGCTGATGACCGCATGCGGATGCACGTGGAAACCGTGACTGCAGCCGCGCGGCATGATGTTGAGCCAGCAGTCGGTCATCGTCAGGCGTCCGCCGCGCAGATCCCAGTTCAGTTCACGCGCGTAGGCGGCGACGTGCGGGTCGATGCGTTGACGCAGCGCATCGAAGGTGGAGGAGAAGCGCTGCAGTCGGTCGAGCGAGCCATAGCTGGTATAGCCCAGCGGGTAGCTGCGCGCCGACCACGCACGACCGGCCGCGTCGAAATCGCGGATGCGCCGACACTCGTCGAGCAGCTCGGCATTAAACGCCCGCAGGCCGCGAGCCTGCAGGCGTTCGTTGTAGATGAGCGTCGGAAACCAGCCGCGGACGGCGGTCACACCGCGAGCTGCACCGGAATCGTGTTGGCGGTGCGCTCGACGCGATTGTGCGCGTCGAGGTAGACCAGTCGCGGCTTGAACGTGCGCGCCGAGGCCTGATCCATGGTCGCGTACGCGCAGATGATCACGCGATCGCCGACGCGCGCCTTGTGCGCGGCCGCGCCGTTCACCGAGATGATCCCGGAGCCGGGCTCGGCCTTGATCGCGTAGGTGGTGAAGCGTTCACCATTGGTGACGTTGTAGATGTCGATTTGCTCGAACTCGAGAATCCCGGCCAGTTCCAGCAGTTTGGCGTCGATGGCGCAGGAGCCATCGTAGTCAAGTTCGGCGTGGGTCACGCAGGCGCGGTGCAGCTTGCACTTGAGCATATGCAGTTGCATGGCGATGCCTCTTTGGAAGCTTGGGATCGTCGGTGGCCCACTAAGACATACACACGACGGTCCGGGGTCTGGCTAAGGCGGGCGGCCCACTAAGACATACGCCCGTTACGCGCGATCCTGATCAGTGAACTGCATCACGCGGAGGCTGGAGTCTAGCGGCAATCCCGCAGTGCTTCAAATGCCTGTCACATGCACCTGCAGATTGTCGATCAGACGGGTCGTGCCGAGCTTGGCCGCGACCAGCACGACGTAGTGCGTCGTGGCCGCGTCCGCGGCCCCCAGATCGGCCCTGCGGATGGCGAGATACTGCACGTCGAATCCTTTTGACGTCAGCATCTTGCACTGTTCTTCCGAGATCGCGTCGAAGTCGCGGCGGCCATTCATCAAGGCGCTGGCGACGGCCTGCAGCGCGGCGTACAAGGCCGGCGCACGAGCGCGCTCCTCGGCACTCAGGTACTGATTGCGCGAGGACAAGGCCAGGCCGTCGGCATCGCGCTCGGTCGGCACGCCGATGATCTCGATCGGCAGATGCAGATCGGCGACCATCTGCCGGATCACCGCGAGCTGCTGGTAATCCTTCTCGCCGAACAGCGCCACGTCCGGCTGCACCAGGTTGAACAGGATGCTGACCACGGTGGCGACGCCATCGAAATGCCCGGGGCGATGCGCGCCGTCGAGATCCTCGGAGATGCCGGGCACGTGGACGCGGGTCAGACCCTCGCGTCCGCGCGGATACATCTCCGCCACCGAGGGCGCGAACAGCAGGTCGACACCGGCCGCCGCCAGCGCCGCCTGGTCGGCCGCGAGCGTGCGCGGATAACGCTCGTAGTCCTCGTTGGGACCGAACTGCAGCGGGTTGACGAAGACGCTGGCGACGACGCGGCTTGCGCGGAAACGCGCCTGCTCCATCAGCCGCAGGTGTCCGCGGTGCAGGTTGCCCATCGTCGGGACCAGCGCGATGCGTTCGCCGGCGCGGCGCCAGGCGGCGAGCTGCGCGCGCAGCTCGGCGACCGTCTGTAGCGTGATCACCCGCGAGGCTTCCGCTGCCTCGCCGCGCCGGCCGCCGCGCGGCGACGAGCGGCAGGCTTTTCCGTTACCGACAGCGGCAGGTCGAAACGATGTTCGGGCGCCGGATAGGCACCGGACTTCACCTCGGCGACGTAGGCGCGGATCGCGGACTCGATGTCGGATGCACCGCGCATGTAGTTCTTGACGAAGCGCGGGGTGCGCCCCAGCGTCACCATCGGCGAGATGTTGAGGATGTCGTGCAGCACCAGGATCTGTCCGTCGACGCGATGTCCGGCGCCGATGCCGATCACCGGCACCGCCGACTCGGCGGCGATGCGCGCGCCCAGTTCGGTCGGGATGCATTCCAGCAGCAACAGATCGGCGCCGGCCTCGACGAGCACGCGCGCATCGTGCAGCATCGCCTCGGCCGCGGCTTCGTCGCGGCCCTGCACGCGGAAAGCCCCCATCTTGTGCACGAACTGCGGCCGCAGACCCAGATGCGCGCACACGGGTACGCCGCGCACCGACAGGTATTCGACGATGCTGGCCTGCTCGCGCCCGCCTTCGAGCTTGACCATCTTGGCGCCCCCTTCCTGCATCACGCGCTGCGAGGCATCGAGCGCGCGCTCCAGCGTCGCGTACGACAGAAACGGCAGATCGGCGACCAGAAACGCGCGCGCCAGGTGCGGCGCGACACAGCGGCTGTGATAGACGATGTGATCGAGCGTGACCGGCGTCGTGGTGCGCCCGCCGTGCAGCACCATCCCCAGCGAATCGCCGATCAGCACCAGATCGACGCCGGCGCGATCCTCGATCAGCGCAAAGCTCGCGTCGTAGCAGGTCAGACAGGCGATCTTCTCACCGCGTGTGCGCATTTCGCGCAGTTCGGCGATACTCATGGGCTTGGTGGCGTCCATCTCGAGCCTCCGGCAGTCGAGGGCGCGCGACTATAGCAAACGCCCAGAACCCCTCGGCTCAGGCGCGCCAGGGCACGAGGCCCTGGACCCCGACCCGCGCGATCGCCGCGTCCAGCGGACCGACGCCGGGGATGTGCAGACCGGGCGCGATCTCGGCGAGCGGCACGAGCACGAAGTTGCGCCGGGCGATGCCCGGGTGCGGCAGCGTCAGCGTCGCCGTGGCGCAGTGTAGGCCCTCGACGTGCAGAAGATCGAGGTCGATCAACCGCGGCCCCCAGCGCACGCTGCGCACACGGCCCATACCGCGCTCGATGGCCAGCAGCGCATCCATCAGCGCCTCGGCCTCCAAAGCGGTGTCGATGGCGCAGACGGCGTTGCAATAGTCGGGCTGCTCGGCTGGCCCCATCGGCGCACTGCGGTAGAACGTGGAGACCGCCAGCATCCGCCCCAGCGCACCGATCCCCTGCAAGGCCGTGCGCAACTGCGCCGGCGGATCGCCGAGATTCGCGCCCAGACCGATATAGGCCCGTGTCATTGCGTCGGTGTCGGTGCCGGCGCCCCGCGTTTCCGGCGACGACCGCCGCGACGTCGACGCCTACGCCGCGCCGGCACCGGCACGGACGTCTCGGCGTGATCCTCGGGATCGACCGGCGCCGGCGGCAGCTCGCCGGTTTGAGCCTTCGTCCACCAATCCGCGAGCGCCTGCGGCAGCTCGCCGCAAGCCGCGCGCAACAGCAGAAAATCGTAGGCGGCGCGAAAACGCGGGTGCGCCAGCAGGCGCTTCGCGCGACCGCCGCGGGTCTGTTCGAGCCGGGGCTGCAACGCCCAGATCTCGCGCATCGGCAGGCTGAAGCGCTTGGGGATCATGATCGTCGACAGCGTGCGCGCAAGAACGGCCTCGGACGCCTGCGCGATGGCGACGTTCGGATGCTCTCCCTCGTCCCGAATCAGGCGCTGGTACTCGGCGACGACGCCCGGCCACAGCAACGCGGCATACAAAAATGCCGGACTCACGGTCTGCTCGTTGACGATGCGCTCCGCCGTGTTGGCCATGGCTCGACGCAGGAACACGCCCAGGCACGGATCGTCCATGGCCGCCTCGGTGAACGGCAGGATCGGCTTGAGCAGGCCGAAGCGGTGCAGACCTTCGAGATTGGCCAGCGCCTCGCGCGACTGCAGCACCTTGATCACTTCGTCGAACAGGCGCGCCGGCGGAATCTCACGCAACAGACCGGCCAGCTTGGGGATCGGCGCCGCGGTGTTCTTCTCGATCGTGAAGCCGAGCTTGTTGGCGATGCGTACCGCACGCAGCATGCGCACCGGATCTTCGCGATAGCGCAGCTCCGGATCGCCGATCAGGCGGACCAGGCGCGCCTGCATGTCTTCGAGCCCGCCGACGAAATCGACGATGGCGTAGTCACGGATGTCGTAGTACAGCGCGTTTACGGTGAAGTCGCGGCGGAAGGCATCGGATTCGAGCGTGCCGTACTCGTTGTCGGCCAGGATGCGCCCGGTTTCATCACGCTCGTGCTCGTCGGTGAGGGCGCCGCGGAAGGTCGTCACCTCGACCACTTCCGCGCCCCAGCGCACGTGACAGATCACGAAGCGCCGCCCGATCAGTTGACACGATCGGAAAATGCGCTTGACGTCCTCGGGGTGGGCATCGGTGGCAACGTCGAAGTCCTTGGGCGTCTGGCCGGCGAGCAGGTCGCGCACGCCGCCGCCGACGACATAGGCCTGATACCCGGCATCCTTGAGTCCGTACAGCGTCCGCAAGGTGCCCTGCGTGAACTGACTGCGGGAAATCGGATGCTCGGATCGGGGGACGCGGCGGGCTTCGATGCGTTTGGGCCTGATTTTGCGGGGTAACAGCGTCTTGAGCCAATTCATGAGGGGCGCATATTGACCGGGCGCCTCGTCCTAATCAACTGAGCCTGGCGGCTCGTGTCATGGTCGTCGTCGCGTCGAATCTCACGCGGCGATCCGAACATCGGTGCGCCTGACCGTCACGCGCTATCGCGCTCGGGGTTGATCGTCACCGTGTGTCGCGGCGATCCGGCACGCGCAGCCACTCGATGACGATCGGGCGCGAGTCGGTGCCGATCTGCGTGCGCACGCGCAGCAGAGTGCGTGAGCGCGGCTCGATCCAATACAGCCGGCGGAACTGGCCGCGCTGCCCGGTGACCTGCACGCGTTCGCTGACCTCGAGCGCCGGGCCGGCGTAGGCGTAACCCTGATACGCCACTTCCTGCACCTGCTCGGCCAGCGCGCGCTGCTCGATCCAGTGCTCGCTCTCCGAGGTCTTGAGCCAGATCACCGAGGGATCATGGGGCTGGATCTCGTCGGTCTCGCCCTGCAGATACGACCAGACCGCACCATCGCGCACCGGCTCCGATGCCTCGATGTCGATGATCATGCCGTCGCTGTAGCGGATGTGCGGTCCCTGCAACGCCAGCTTGACGCCGCCGCCGCCGATCCACAGATCCTGCCCGCCCGCGAGCTTCTGCTCGGCGAGCAGAAACACCGCCTCCTCGGTGCCCGCATAGCGGACGTAGAGCTGCGCGTAGGGCATGTCATGCAGCCGTCGGAGATAGGTGCGAATCTCAGGCGACATGTCGTCGGCCAAGGTGTCCCGCGCCGCCTCGACGATGCCGCCGATCCCGAGCGTGTTGCAGCCGGTGAGTGGCGCCGCGACCAGTAACACACCAAGGGCCACGACGAAACGCGCGCCCGGCAATCGCCTAGCGTTCATACACCGCTCCGGCGTGATGGCTGCCGTACACCGAGTACAGCGGACGCCCGTCATCCACCTTGGCACCGCCATCGCGCGTGAGGAAGCGCCAGTTGATGGCCAAGCCAGGACTCTTCTGCCCCTTGCTGGCGATCGACAACGGCAAAAAGACGTAGAAGCCCTTGTCGAACGAGCCTTCGCCGAACTCCGCCGAGGACACGTTGGTCTTGGTCGCGAACACGCCAAAACGTGCGCCGTTGCGAAACTCGCGCGAAAGATCCAGCGTGGCGCCCACGTCCTTGGCGAGATAGCGTCCGGCACTGGCGTGGACGACGATACCCGCAAGCGGTGTCCGGTAGTACAGATTGAGATGACCGGTCGCCACCGTGTAGTCGAGAAAATCGAAGCGCTGCTCATAGCCGCGCTTGCGCACGTAATTGGCATTCACCGACACCGCCCAGCGGCTCGCGTAAGGCCGGTACAGCACCTCGGACCCAACCCCGCCGTACATGTCCTCGAAGATGCCGGCCGACACCCGCCCGTACCACTGCGACGCGATCGGGAACAACCAGTTGGCTTCCAGCTCGGCGAGATAGACGTCACCGCTGCCGGACTGATACAGCTCCAGATCGCCGCGCACCGGCGGCAGCGTGCCGCTGCGAATCGGCTCGTTCAGGCGGTCCAGATCGTTGACGACGCTCACGCCCAGCACCGTGGTCAGGCTAAGACTTCGCGTCGCCTGGAACGTGAAGTAGGGCGCCAGCAACAACTGGCCGAGAAAGAACGCCGTCGGGCCACCAATATTGGTACGGACTGTCGGCTGCACACCCCAGGCATAGGTGGGGTAGCGCAACAGATCGGGATAGCGGGCCCGGTCGATCTGGCGCGCCTCCCCCGGGGCGAAGGCGCTCTGAACCACCAGCTCTTCGACCGTCGCCTGCCCTCGCCCTTCGGCCTCGATCAGCCAGCGCGGCGCGCTGATCCTCGATGCCTCGGCACCGCCCGCCATCGTCACGATCGTGATCGATCGCACGCGCTGCGGCAGATAGTTGGCGGCGTGGCGGCCCACCGCCTGCAACTGGTGCACCGGGCTGTCGCTACCCCAGCCCGACACCCAGACGGTGAAGTTCTCGCCGTCCGGTGCCAGATCCATCGCGTGGACCGGGTAGCCGGCGTAGCGCAGCACGTCGTAGAGCTGCTCCAGGCGCTGCTCGTCATCGGCCGGCAGGCGGCGTTGGTAGGCGGGATGCACCGCCTCGTCGAGCACCGGTAGGTAGGGCTTGCCCGGCGGCCGCTCGTTGACGCGGCTGCGCGGATGCAAGGCAAGCTCGAACGAAAACGTGTCGCCGCGCAGATAGGACGCACCGAGCGAGGCGTAGTCGGCCAGCGCGTAGCCGATGCCGACATTAACGCGCGATGGAGACGACACGGGCCTGATCGCCGGCTCATCGCTGTAGTCGTTGCCCTCCAACTCGGCCATGAAGGTCCAGTCGGGCAGAAACGAAGGTCGCCAGATCAGGCTGCCGAACAAGGCTACGTCTTCGCCGCGGAACCAGGTCTCGTAGCCGATCGTGCCACCGCGATCGACACCGCCCACGAACCCGCGCGGTCGCTCCAAGAACCGATCGCTGACCGCCCGCAGGGGATTACGTAGATCCCCGGCCGATCCCAAGCGTCCCCAGCCCAGCCCGAGCGAAGCGTAGACATCGAAGAAGCGCTGGGACGCGACGACATACTCACTGGCGAACAAACCCGTGCCGCCCAGGTCGACGATGCCCACGCTGAGGGCGGGCATGAAACCGCCTCCCGGATAGAACCGCAGCGCAAGGTCGAAGGCCTTGTCCTTGTAGGTCTGCCCGGTTCGCGACGAACGGTAGGGCCGATCCGTGATCTCGGTGTAACGCGCGTTGAAGTTGAGCCACTCGAACGGCTGGCCGCTCAAAAACAGGGTGTTGTACGGCAGCGTTCGCGACAGCCCGAATCCGAGAGAGCCTTCGGGCGCCATGAACGCGGTTGGCGTCTGCAGCGCGCCGGGATAGCCGATCTGGCTCATCCAGTCGCCGTTGGGCGTGGTTGCACCAAGCTGCAGCGTGCAGGCCGCTGCGGCGGCCGCGACCACGCGCGCGAGGTGACGGAGCATCGGCGGATGCTTATCGCCGCATGGCCACCGGCGGGCACGCCGGGTCCGCGACACCGAACAGCAACAGCGAGCCGGGCGGAATCGCCGTCGGCTGATAGTTCCAGAAGCGCAGCTTGAGCACCTGCACCTCACCGTTGGGCAGCACGAGCAGATCCTCGGCGAACCATCCGCGCCGCGACCCGCCCGCGGCTTGGTAGTAATTCTCGGCGAGCGCTCCGGGCTCGTACAGCACCGGCCCTTGCCGCGCCACCCGCCCCCCCACATGGATGTAGGCGGGTCGCGGCGGAATGATCAGGACATCGCCCGCCACGAGCCGCACACCACCGAGTGTGCCCGTCTGCAGATCCGGCGCCGACAGGCGGATGGGCACGCGAACCCGACCACCGTCGTAGACGGCCTGCGCGAGTTCCCTCGACTTTACGGATGAGACGGCGGTGTGCAGGATCTGCAAGGCCTGCTGTTCCGCAGCGCCCACACAGGCTCGATCCCGCGGCGCCGCAGCGCCGATCGCACTGCGCGCTTCGCGCAACAACACCGCGCCCAGCAAGTAGGCATCCGGAGCCAAGCCGCCCGCTGCGCGCAGCGCCTCGGCAAGGTCCAGCTCTGTGGTCCGGAGCAGGACGCTGCCCGGGGTGTTCACGGCGCCGTGGATCTCCACGATGCCACCGCTGGGCGGCTGCGGCACGTAGACGTTGGCCGCAGACCCCGCGGCGCCGAGCCCGCCAATCAAGGTCACCAGCGCGAAGATGCCGCGTTTCCAAACCATGATCGACGTTTCCGTGTCCGACCGAGGAGCCAACCGGATTTGCACATTACGAAGCGCCGTCACACCCGCGGCGTGCACCGTGCGGGGCAATGACTGGCCTTGAAGTGGCGCCGGACCGACTGCTCTAACGGATCGGGCTGGCAGCCGCCAGCCCGATCCTCAGTGATGGCGCCGTCTGTAGGCGCTGGCGCTCAGGTGCCGGTGCCCGTTCCGGTTCCCGTTCCGGTGGGAGGCATGGTGGGCGTCGCCGTCGGGGTTGGCGTCGCCGTCGGCGTCGGCGTCGGCGTCGGGGTCGGCGGCGGAGTGGGCGGCGGCGTCGCCGTCGGGGTCGGCGTCGCCGTCGGGGTAGCCGTTGGCGTGGCTGTCGGGGTCGGCGTCGCCGTCGGGGTAGCCGTTGGCGTGGCTGTCGGGGTCGGCGTCGCCGTCGGGGTAGCCGTTGGCGTGGCTGTCGGGGTCGGCGTCGCCGTCGGGGTAGCCGTTGGCGTAGCTGTCGGGGTCGGCGTCGCCGTCGGTGCGGGCGCCGGCGCATCATCATCGACGATGCTCTCGCCGATGAAAGTCAGGCCCAGCGCCAGGGCCACCATGCCGGTGATCTGCAGCGGCGTCGCGCCAGCGAAGGCCCCGATGGGCACGCCATTGGCGGCGAGCAGCGCGGCGCCGGATTCCGTCACCAGGTAGTTACCGTTGGCGAGCCGCTCCATGAGCCCCTGCCGCACGGCCTCATCCACCGTCAGGTTCATGCGCTGCGCGACCTGCGTCGCCTCGGGCGGCGTCAACTCTCGCTCGGCGCGGACGACGCCTTGTGCGACGACATCCGCGGAATACAACGATGCTGCGAGCGGGCCGCCAACCAACACACTCGCCGCCGCCGCGATGATCAACTTCCGATTCATGTTCTTCCCCACTGAAAGCCTTGATTAAAAGTTGTGGCGTGCGGACCTCGACGCCCGCGATCACGCTTCTGGATTGTGGCACGAATCGGCGCGGAGCGTAACCCATGCGTCCGACCATGCCGTGACCTCAGTCACGCCCCGCCGCCCTGGGCATGTCCGCATCCGATGTCGCAAGATCCGTCGGTGCCCCGACACCACCCAGCACCAGCCCGACCAGAAACCGGGCGGTTTCGGCGCCAAGGCGGCGCGCGACGAAGGCCTGATCCACCCCGACGTTGATCAGCACGGTTCGGATGCTGGCCTCCTGCTGCGCAGGGTCCGCCATACCGTAGTGATGGGCGGAGTGGCCGGCGAGCGGGCCGACGGCCGGCGATGCGGCCAGCGTGGGCAAAGGCTGCGCCCATGCGCCCCCCCAGCCGGCCGCCACCGCCAGCGCGACGGCCAGCCGCCTAATGGGAAACGGAGGCATAACTCTTGTACTTGGCGGTATAAGCATAGCGATAGGCTGCATACCCGCTCCCCGGGCGCCCGACTTGGTTGAAGATCGTGCCGCTGACCTTCACTCCGGCATTCTGCAAGCGAGTCGCCGTCTCCTGGATCACCGGCAGCGGGTGCTCGCCCGCTTTCAACACCAGGAGTGTGCTACCCGCCAACTTGCCGACGATGGCCGCGTCCGTCACCGCGAGGATCGGGGGAGTGTCGATGATCACATAGTCGAAGTTCTGCGACAAAGTCTTGATCAGCTCGCTGAAGCGGTCAGTGAGCAGCAGCTCCGCGGGATTGGGCGGAATCAGCCCGGTCGGCACGAACGATAATCCCTCGACGATGGTTCGGCGCAGCACGTCCTTGAGCGCGGCCTGTCCGGCGCAGTAATCCGAAAGGCCGGGCGCGCGCTGGCAGTTCACGAACTCGTTCAGATGCCCGCGTCGCATATCGGCGTCGACGACCACGGCGCGCTTGCCGGACGCCGCCAGCACCGCGCCGAGATTGATCGAGACGAACGACTTGCCCAGTCCCGGCGCCGGACCGGTCAGCATCAGCACGTTGTTGGCCGAGTCCATCATCGCGAAATGCAGCGAGGTGCGCAGGCTGCGCAAGGCTTCCACGGCAATGTCCTGCGGATCGATATGGGCCAGCAACTGCCCCTCCTGCCGCCCCCTGCGCCTGATCAGACGACGCTGCTCTGGTGAGAACGGCACGGTGGCGTAGGTGGGGATGCCGAGGGTGCGCTCGACCTCCGACGGGTCACCGACCGCGGGCTTGAGTGCGCGACGGACGAAAATCACGGCCATGCCCGCGAACAGCCCCAAGACCAATGACAGTGCCAGAATCAGCGGAATGTTGGGCCTGGCGGGCTCGGTCGGGTGCACCGCGTAATCGACGATGCGCACATTGCCGATCGTGCCCGCCTGCACCACCTGCAACTCCTGATAATTGTTCAGCAGATTGGTGTAGAGCGTGGTGTTGACCTCGACGTCGCGGGCCAGTCGCAACAATTCCTGTTGCGTCTGGGGCAAGCCCTTGACCCGATCGGCGATCATCTGCTGCTCGTCGCGCACCGCTTGCAGCTGGCGATCGATGGCGACGATGGTCGGATGATTCGGGGTGAAGCGTTGCAGCGCCTCGGTGCGCTTCTGCTCCAGGCCCAGCCGCACGGTTTCAAGCTCGACGCTCTGCTGCAGGATCAGCTCGGTTTCCTTGGTCAGATCCGCCGAACCCTCGCGCAGGCGATAGCTATTGAACAACGCCTCCGCCCCTTCCAGTTTTTGGCGAATCTCCGGCAACTGTGCTTCGAGAAACGCCAGTGTCTGCGCGGCCTCCGCCGACTTGCGCTCGATGTTCTGGCGCTGGTAGGCGATGACCAAGCGGTTGACGACCTCGCGCGCCAGAACCGGATCGACGGACGAGTACTCCACCCTCAGAATGCCGCTATCTTTGCCCTTCTCCGAAACGCGCAGCGCCTCCTGGATACCGGTGATCGCGCGGGTCCGATCCTCGCGCATCAGCGTGAAGGTCGTGCCCGGCGCCGCGATCAGGTCCTGCACGAAGATCGTGACCGTTCGTCCTTCGAGCGACCCTTCCGCCCGCTCACCGACGCGCCCCCGCAGGATCTCCTCGTCGTCGTAACGCAGCACGTAGCCATCCGCCGTCGCTTCGAGCTCGAACCGTTGGCCGATCAAAGAACTGGGCACATCGAAGGCCGAAACGCGTATGAACTCCCCGCCCCAGGCGTACCGCCGCAGACCGAGGAAGGCGGGGGCCACCTTTGCGCCGGACTCGGCCTGGAAGCCGCGCGACATCGCGCGCCCGATGATCGGAAAATAATTCGGCTGCGCAACGATGGTCAGCCGCAGACTGTCTGCCACCGCACCGACGAGCATGCGGCTCTTGAGCAGCTCCACTTCCGCGGTGACGGCTGACGGCGTCCCCATCATCTCCGCCATCTCACCAAGCGCGGCCGTGAAGCCAGTCTCCTTTTTCTCGACCTGCACCAAGGCATCGGCTTCGTAGATGCGCGTCGCCGCCCAGGCGTAGAACGCACCGAGCAGCACGATCGCCAGTGTGACCGCGGCGAGGATCCACCGCCCGCCGGAAATGGCCGCAAGCAGATCACGCAGATCAATCTCGTCATCGGCGACAGACATCGCCGGCACAGCAGGCTGCGCGCCGGGCGCAATCGCGTTCATAGCAGACTCTTCGATACCAAAACCATTTGTGACCTCAGCCGCGCTCTACGATGCAGCGCCGCACGCACGCGCTCATTGCGTCAAGCGATCGATCTGGAACACTGCTGAAATCGTCGGCAGCAACTGTCCAATGACCGAATTGTACTTGGCAAAGTCCGTCGCTTTGACGTACACGACATCGCGCGGATGCAGCACCAGCTCCCCGGCCAGCATCAGGCCGAGCGGATGATCAAGGTCCAGCGTGTAGATCGTTGGTAATAACCCCTGCGCGAAAGGTCGACGAAACACCAGGACCCCGGCATCATCGGCGCGGAGCTTGTCCAGACCGCCGGCCTGCGCCAGCGCCTCGGTGAGCGTGGTCTTGCCCTGCTGCAACACGATCTGCTTCTGCTCGGTGGTTTCGCCGAGCACGAAGACCAGATCGTTCGAGTTGTCTGGCACGTGCACGATGTCGCCGGCGATCAGCCGAGGATTCGACACCGGACGATCACCCGAGAGCATGCCAGCCAGATCGAGTGGATAACTCACGCCGCCGCGGGTCAATAGCACGCGTCTGCGGCTCGCCGCCGGCCCGAGTCCGCCGCGCTCGTTGATCGCCTCCAGCACCCCCTTGGGCGTGTCATCGAGCGTCACCGTCCCGGGCGACTGGACGTCGCCGGTCACCTGCACACGCTGCGAGCGGAACGCGACCACGCGCGCGTCGACCTGTGGGCTGGTGATCACCCGCGAGATTCGCTGCGCGATGAAAGCCCGCAATTCGCCCACGGTCATCCCCGCGACCTTGAACTCACCGATGTAGGGATAAAACATCGTCCCATCCGCCGAAACCAAGCGGCCGGCGTTGACAATGTCCGAACGATCGCCCAAGGGCGCCGACAGCTCGGGGTGATCCCAGACGACGATCAGAACCACGTCGCCCGGCCCGATCCGGTATTCCGGAGGGACCTGATCGGGCGTAATCTGCTCGAACTCCGGCGGCAACGGCGGCCAGATCGCGTCCGTCTCCTGGCGAATCTGCGCGAGCGACTGAGCCGACACCTCGACGACGCGATAGCCGATCCACTCGCCGTTGTCGAGCTGCGCCCGATACTCGGTGACGCTGCCGTTCTTCACCACGGCCTTGTCTTTGCCGTCGATACTCCCCACCCCGGTCACATGCATACCGGGGAGGATCGAGCAAGCCGATGTTGCGGCGGCGAGCATGCACGCCGCGAGATTCCGAGCCAGTTTCACCTTGATTCCCTATTATCTCGACAGGTCGGGCGCCGACCGTGCTGCGTGGACACGGCAGGGTAAACGATCGCAACCGTGCGATCAAAGATCAGTCCATGACGCACGCTTACGCTCGCCGGAAAACCCGGGCCAGCGTTCGGATGATGAGCACAAGGTCGGATCTCAGACTATGTGTCGCGATGTACTGCGCACTTAGCGCCAGCTTCTGCGGCAGCACGACTTCCACGTACTCCCGCTCGGGATCCTTGGACCGGGCCAGGATCTCGCTCTCATGGCGAAAGCTGAGCGAGGCCAGATCCGTGATCCCAGGCCGAACCGACAATACAATTTCCTTCAGGTGCGTCGGGTAAAGCGCAACGTACCTCGGCACTTCGGGGCGCGGCCCGACCAAACTCATCTCGCCCACGAGCACATTGATGAGCTGCGGCAGCTCATCCAGTTTAAAGCGGCGCAACACCCGTCCGATCCGCGTGATGCGCGCATCATTGGCCGCCGTGATCTGTGGAGCGCCGTCCGGCTGAACGTGCGTCATCGTGCGGAACTTCCAGATCCGGAACAACTCGCCATGACGGCCCACCCTGACCTGACGATAGAACACCGGCCCCGGGGAGTCGGCTCGGATCAGGATCGCGATCACCGCGAACACAGGCGCCAACGCCACCAAGCCGAGTGCGGCACAACTGCAATCGAAAGCGCGCTTGAGCATTTTCACTCGTCCAAAACCCGCATCGGACGCTGGTCAGCGCGACGCATCCAAGAGGATCTGGCGCACGGCATCGATCACCCGTCCGACTGCGACATCACTCATCCCCGGATAGATCGGCAGGCTGACCACACGCGGATAAACCGCTGATGCGACCGGGAACTGCTCTGCACGCAACGCGTAGGTATCGCGCCAGTACGGATGCAGATGCAGCGGAATGTAATGGACGCTCGTTCCGATGCCAGCGGCACTCATGCTCTCGATGAATCGATCGCGATCGATCCGAAGGCGATCCAAGTCCAGTTGGATCACGAACAAGTGCCAGGCATGTAGATCATCCGTGCGGGCCACTATGGGCAGCTTCAGCGGAAGCGCTCGCAACGCTGCCAGATACCGCTCGGCAATGGACTGTCGCGCACGCCTCATGTCCTCCAGCTTGCGCAACTGCTCGATGCCGATCGCCGCGGCGATGTCGCCCATGTTGTACTTGAAGCCTGGAGCCACGACTTCGTAGTACCACGCCGGTTTGGTCGAGCGGAAGCGGTCGAATACGTCGCGACTGATGCCGTGCAGGCGCATGATCCGCATCCGCTCGGCGAGCGCCTTGTTGCGCGTCACCACCATGCCGCCCTCGCCGGTGCAAAGAGTCTTGTTGGCGTAGAAGCTAAAGACACTGATGTCGTCGTCGAGTGCGCCCACGAGGCGGCCGCGGTAGGTTGTCGGCAAGGCGTGCGCAGCATCCGACATGATGGCCGCGCCATGCGAGCGAGCCAGCTCGACGATCTCGTCCATCTCGCAGGCTTGCCCGCCGAAATGCACCGGGATGATGGCCTTGACTCGCCTGCGCGATAGTGCATCGCGCAATCCTTGCACGCTGATGTTCAAGGTATCGGGGTCGATGTCGACGAACACCGGGTCGGCACCGAGGTAGCGGATCACCTCCGCCGTCGCGGTAAAGGTATAGACGGTGGTGACGACCGCATCTCCGGGCCCCACGCCCAAGGACTCCAAGCCGAGATGGAGCCCGGCCGTCGCCGAGTTCACGGCGATCGCCTCGCCGCCACCGAGATAGGCGGCAAACGCTGCCTCGAACTCGCGCGCCTTGGGGCCGGTGGTCAACCAACCGGAGCGCATGACGGCAGTCGCAGCAGCCACTTCCTCCTCGCCGATGCTGGGTGCGGCAAACGGGATGAAATCAGTCCTGTCGAGCACGGCTCACCCTCCCCCGGCGAATGACTGCTTGCGAAAGGTGTAGCCGCGGTCGTCGCCACCGAACGGCACATAGCCATACTCCGCGAGCAGCGGGAAGCGCCGATATTCACCGATGGTGGCGATGAACTCCGCGCTTCGCTGCACCTCGCGCATGCCCTCCAGAATGCGATTCTCGGAGCCGTTGGACGTGATGCTCACCATGCGCACCGGGTGCAGTCCAAGATCGCTGGCGATGCGGTCGACCGTATCCACCTCGATTTCCGAGCTCTGGAACCGGCCCAGATCGGTGCGCGTGCTGTCCAACACATCCTCCACGAGATTCGCGGCAGGGTTGCTCGGATCGACTAGAAAGCGCAGGCGCGTGGGATGGCTCCATGCTCCCTTGGGCACGATCGTCAAATTGCGTATGCCGCGCTGCGCAACGTACTCCCGCAGATGATGGACATTCGTCGGATCCGGTTCGATGACCACGACCCTGCCAGTCGGTCCCACGCGCCGCAGAAAGTGGATGAAACGCGAGCGTCCCGACTTGAGGATGTCCCAGGGTGCGCCGATCTGAATGACCGTATCTCCGGCTTCGACGACGCGGTACGGCAACCTGCGGCCCAGGATGGCATGGAGCGCCCACTCCTTGAATGGGCCGGGCAAACGCCACAGCACCGTGTACGCGAGCTTGCGCAGCATCCGGTGCAACGGAGAGAAACGGCTAAGTGTGTAGAGCATCGTGTCAAGTAGTGAGGGTTGTTTATGCGACCGGATAGCCCAACTGCGCCTGCAAACGGCCGATGATGTCGAGAATCCGCTCGCGCGTACTGGCGTCGAAGGTGGTATCCCATCGCGATGGTTGGCGCTGGATTCCGGAGCTGAGCGCATGGTGCACCCGTGCGCTCGCCGAAGCGTCCAGGTTCAGCATGCGGCAGACCGGCGTCAGCGCATTCGGGTCGGCGATCAAGGACTCGTAGCGCACGATCACGCACCGGTCCGGCGGCAAGCCGGACGCGAATTCGAGCGATCGCTGTACGCAGTGTCGCCACTGGTATGCGCACACCTCGGGCAGCGTGAGGTTCTGCAGATCGCGCTGGATGCCGCGGTAGCGCACACCCCAGATACCCACGCTGCGACCGCGCAGCCTGCCGGCCACCATGTTCGCCCCATACCAGAGCGCGTAAGGTAGCGCGCGCGCAGGTAGCGCGGCCAGCTTGCGGCGCAGCCCGGGACCATCCGGCGGCGACATCCACATGCGGAATGTCGATTCGACGACGTCGCGACCATCTCGCAGCAAGACCACATAGCGGGCTCCCGGCAAGACCCGCTCCACGAACACCGGGCGCAGGGCGTTCGAGACCGTCTTTTCGACGAGCACTTTGCCGACCCGTTCCGACGGCGAGGGACACGCAAGCTTCCAGAGCGCAGCGCGAATATCCCGTGCATCGCGTTCCGAGATCGATTGTGGATCGAGCTCATCGTGCACTGCGCGCGCATTGCCCAGACGCCAGATGTGATTGCAGTCGAACGGCGTCGCGCAAAAGCCGTCCGGCGCCGCGATCACGCTGCGCAGGAACTTGGTACCGGAGCGGGCGGCACCCAGCAACACGACCGCGGTGTCGTCAGCGCGCACGGCCAGTCTCTACGTCTGCAAACAGGTCGACCCAGCGTCGCAAGGCCTGCTCCCGGTGGAAACGCTCAGTGGCGATGGCGCGGCAGCGTCCACGCATATCCTCGCACGGCACCCGCTTCTCCGCGATTACCTTCAGCGTCTGCACCAAGTGCTCCGCCGATCCCGGCGCACAGACGTGGCCGATACCGACATCGACGATCATTCTCCCCAGCTCGCTCTGCGGCTCAACCACCGCGAGCAGCGGCAAGCCGGCATCGAGATAGGTCATCACCTTGCTGGGATATGCGTAGCGGATCACGCCCGGGCTCAGGCTGACGAGCCCGAGATCCGCCGCGCGCATGACGCGCTTGGCTTGCTCCGGCGTGCATCGATCGAGGAAGAATACAGTCTTGCCGAGACAGGCACCCGCACGCTGAATCAGGCGCGATCGGAGCGCTCCGTCCCCGAGCAGAATCAGGCACACCTCGCGCTGCTCACCCAAGGCCGTGAACGCGTCGATGACCTCCTCGAGCCCCTGGAACAGCCCCAGATTCCCGGCAAACAAGACGCGAATGCCCGCCCCCGGCAACTGGACCGGCGTATCGGCATCGGTGGGCGCTTCGACCTCACCGGGGTCAAAGTTGTTGAGAACGGTGTAGTCGAGCTCACCACATCGCGGGCGCGACTGCAGCGCCCGCCCCATATCGTTCGATAACACGACACGCCGGACCGCGCGGCGAGTCGATACACGGTCCAACACCGAGAGCGCGCTCAAAAGCCAGGACGGCCGGATCGCACCAATGAGCGACAAAGACTCCGGATGCAGGTCTTGATAGTGGTAAACGAAGTGCATGCGTCTGACCCGACAAATCGTCGACATCAGCCACGCCGGTAAAACCGGCGGCGTGGTCGCTGCGACAACAACATCGGCACGGCGACCGAGGGCAACGATGGCACTCGCCGCCAGCAAGTACCACGCCGTGTTGAGCAGACGCCGGAGCCATTGGTGCTTTTGCTCAGGTAAAAGCGTGATGCGCAGGACACGCACGCCCGCGAGCTCCGTCGAGTCATCAGGGCGTTGCGTCTTCGCCGTGCGTACGGACACCACTGAGACTTCGTGCCCCTGTGCCGCCAGCGCAAGACAGATATGGCGCAGCATGAGCGCATAGGTTAAAGGCTCCGGCCAGAAGTGCCGATGCACGAATGTGATCCTCATGCGCTCAGTCCCCTGGCCGCAGGATGCCGTCCCAGCCGTTGCTGAGCCGACTCGTACCGAGGATCAGGCGCACCACGCGCTGCGCGCAGTTGGTGATTTGATAATCCGCCGGAATCGGTGGCCGTCTGCCGGCTTCATGCTCGGCAACGACCAGGCGGATCGAGGCCTCGATGATATCCGGATCCAGACCGGTGAGGATGATGGCGCCGGTGTCCAGTCCCTCCGGCCGCTCCATCGCCGTGCGCAGCGTCACAGCCGGAAAACCGAGGATGGACGCTTCCTCGGTGATCGAGCCGCTGTCCGACAGCACGCAGCGTGCATTCAGTTGGAGTTGGTTGTAGTCGAGGAACCCGAAGGGCGGCATGAAGCGCAGCGAGGCCGAGGAGCCGACGCCCAGAGCCTCCAGACGCTTGCGCGTCCGCGGGTGCGTCGAGACGATGACGGGCACCCCAAAAGCACCGGCGAGGCGATCCAGCGTGGCAACCAACCCGGAGAGTTTGTCGCGATGATCCACGTTCTCTTCGCGGTGCAGACTGACTAACAAGAATCTGCCCGGCTCCAGTTCGAGACGCCGTAGAACGTCGCTCGCGCGGATCTTGGGTAGGTAGTACTCCAGTACTTCACGCAGCGGGGATCCGGTCAGGTAGATGCGCCGATGCGGAAAACCCTCCGACAGCAGATGTCGGCGCGCATGCTCGGTGTACACCAGATTGAAATCCGCGATCCGATCGACGATGCGGCGGTTGGTCTCTTCCGGGACGTTCTGGTCGAAACAGCGATTCCCCGCCTCCATGTGGTACAGCGGGATCTTCATTCGCTTGGCCATGATTCCGGCGATCGCGCTGTTGGTATCGCCGAGAATCAGAACCGCATCGGGCCGTTCTTGGGCGAGGACACGTTCAGTCTCGATCAGGATGTTGCCGAGGGCCCGCCCCAGTGTGGAGGCATCGACGCCCAGGTAGTGGTCCGGTTTGCGCAGCTCCAGATCGCGGTAAAAAATCTCGTTGAGTTCGTAATCGTAGTTCTGCCCGGTATGTACGCAAACATGCCGGCACACCTGGTCGAGCAGAGCCATCGTACGCGACAGGCGAATGATCTCGGGTCGCGTCCCGAGTATCGTCATGACCTTCAGCTTGGAAATGCTCATTGCGGCACTCGAACGGGCTCAGGATAGGTGTCCGGCGCAGCGGGATCGAAAAACTCGTGGCTCCAGAACAGCGTGAGCAGGGAACCAGAGCCGGTATTGGTGATGGCGTGCGTATGCAGCGTCGGCATGTCGATGAACACAGGGGCATCGCCGCTCACGTCCAAGCTGTGTACTTCATCCGTGAACAAGCGGCGAATCTCGATCCGCGCCTGACCGGCAATAACCGCGAACCGCTCCACCTTGTGGAAGTGGTAGTGATTGCCGCGGGTGAAGCCGGGGTTGGTCGAGGAGAAGAACATCTGTCCACCGCGATGCGCGCGCACCACTTCCGCGAGGCCGCCACGCGGATCCTTGCGCAGGGTGTAGGCGCGCGGATAAAACTCGGGGAATGCATAGCCGCGCAGCATGTTGAACAGGTTAAGCTCCAGACGTGAGCCGAGCGCGGGGATCTCATCTGCCCGGTACTGGCTCCACAGCGATCGCAAGCGTTCGACCACCTCGCCGACGCTGATCGACTCCCCGTGCAATCGCTCGCTGCCAACCGCACCACCCTCGCACGCCGCGAGGATATGCTCCGCCAGATCACCGACGTGCAAAAGTTCGAGCCGCCCCGCTGCATTCACGTCAAACGGCTGATCCCGGGCGATGCCGTGCGCAAACGTCGCCACACCGGAGTTGTAGTGAGGGCGGCAGTATTCGCCGTAGACATGCGGCACGATCAAGTTGAGCTGGGACCAACCCTGTCTTGCCGCACTCTCGGCCAGAATCTCGCCGGCGGCCTGCTTGCCCTTGCCGTAAGGATGGTCCGCACCGGCCTGCGTGGACGAGGTGTAGATGCAACGCCCTTTGAAGCCCACCGCCTCGAGCGCCTGCACGAGCTGGCGGGCCGCCAACTGGTTGCCCTGCAGCAGATCCTCCGGGCTTGCGCGGTTGACCCCGGCGAGATGCACCACGGCGTCGGCGCCGTGCACGGCCGCGGCGAAGCGATCCGGATCGGCGGCGATCTCGCGTCCGATCGACACGGCCTGCCAGCCCTTGCGCGCATGGATATGGCAGCGCAGATGCCAGCCGATGAACCCCTCGGCTCCGGTGATGGCGATTCTCATCGTGATGTGATCAGACGAAGTCGGATGGATTGAACACGGGGGCGCGAATGTGGATGTCCGCCCGCCGATGATGGTGCGTCATTTGACCCATCCCCCTGTTCCGTGCCCAGTCTGCGAACCTGACGCCTATCGGCGCCTCGCGGCAAGGGCCTGGTGAATTTCCGGCAGCGTCAGCAGCAGCTTTTTCACACCAGCCACGTCGAGGCGCTGGGTATTGTGCGAGTGGTAATCGTCTCGAGCCGCTTCATCGCGATCGCCTTCGGAGAAATACTTCTCGTAATTGAGATCGCGATCGTCCATCGAGATCCGGTAGTAGTCGCCCATGTCTTCCGAGCGGCCCAGCTCCTCGCGGCTGGCCAGCGTCTCGTAAAGCTTTTCGCCATGCCGGATGCCGATGATCTTGGTCCCGACATCGGACTCGAACAACTCCAGCACCGCCTGCGCCAGATCGCCGACCGTGCATGCCGGCGCCTTGCGCACGAACAGATCACCCTGACGTGCGTTCTGCAAAGCAAAATCCACGAGCTCGATCGCATGCTCCAGCGAAAGCAGAAAGCGTGTCATCTCCGGCACCGTGAGCGTCAACGGCTGGCCGCGGGCGATCTGATCGACGAATAACGGAATCACCGAGCCGCGGCTGTACATGACATTGCCATAGCGCACCGTCGCCAGCACCGTATCGCCGTCACCGAGTCGCCGCGACTCGGCCTGAACCGACTTCTCCATCAGCGCCTTGCTCATGCCCATCGCATTGACCGGCTGCACCGCCTTGTCGGTGCTCAGGAACACCGCCCGCTTCACGCCATGGGCGATCGCCGACAAGGCGACGTTGCGGGAGCCGAGCACGTTGGTCTGCACCGCCTCGTGTGGAAAGAATTCACAAGACGGCACCTGCTTGAGCGCCGCGGCGTGGAACAAGAAATCCACCCCGCGCATCGCGCCGTCCACGCTCAAACGGTCACGCACATCGCCCACGTAATAGCGCACGCGATCATCCTTGATCTCATTGCGCATTTGATCCTGCTTCCACTCATCGCGCGAAAATACCCGAATCTCGGACACATCGCTGCGCGTGAGCAGCTTGTTGACCATCTTGCGGCCAAAGGAGCCGGTACCGCCGGTGACGATAACTTTCATGAGTTTCAATAAGCAGCATTAAGTCGGATCAAAAAATCACTCACATAGCGTGTTTCGCCATCACCACGATCACTTTTCACCGAGGCTCGACGTGTCGATGTTTTGTAAAGATGTCGTCAACACGATCATGACGGACGCGGAGCCATCGCGCCGGGTAAGACCGACATCCCCCCACCTTCAGTAGCGGTTCGATCTAGAGTCCGGGTTGGATGGTAGCCGATGCAAGTTGCCTGGCATAGGCGCTCGGTGTCAGCCCGCCCAATGCCTGCTTCGGTCGCTCCTCGTTGTATTCCCGGCGCCAGGCTTCGATCATGGCCCGGGCGTGCAGCAGGTGGATCAAACAGTTCTCGTTCAGGCACTCGTCGCGCAGGCGGCCGTTGAAGGATTCGACATAGGAGTTCTGGTTCGGCTTGCCTGCTTGGATCAGCCGCAGTTGCACACCGCGCTCGTACGCCCAGGTACGTCTGTTCCGAAATGCCCAGCTCGCGACATACAACGCGGACTTGTCGTCCGGCTTCGACCGCTTTGAGCGTCCGGACGATTGGGTTTCAGTGAATTTGCTCCTGCGCATTGAAAGCCTCCTGGGGCGTGTAGTTTGCCCGGAGACCTCCAGCTATCCTTGGACCGAGTTTAGGGGGAGGCGACAACGTCGAGCTACTTGTACACATCTCGTAGCACTTCACGTGTTCGAGTCTCTCCAGTGCTTTGTTCCCCCAGCACATAATGCCCGAATGCCGACTGGTAGGGGACAAACGTCTTAGAGTACGGTGCGCCGAGAAACATCCCATAAAACAGGGCGTACACCGACGCAACTGCTGCTATATAGATGACCTTGGCCTGAAGGCCCTTTGAGGCGATCCAATGCGTGATCAGGATAAACTGAAAGGTATACGCAACATACATCACTCGATTACGCAGCACAGTTTCATTAATGAACAGCAGTTGCCAGAGTATCGCAATCACAGAAAACCCGAGCATCGCCTTTTCTATCGGCGACATGGATCCCGGCCGCATCCGATTGAGAATGGAAAAGATAGTCGGTGAGGCAATGAGTACGTAGGCGACGTCGATGGAGCTGGTGGAAAAGTTGCCGGCACTCGATCGCTCACCAATGTAGTAAGTTATCTTGCTTGCGATCAGCTCAATTGGCAGATTAGTCAGCGGTTGGAGCAGTAGTCCAGACAGCGTGACATCAAACACTATTGACGCGAGAGCCCATCCATAGGCGGCGCAGAAGGAAATGCTCCAAGCCGACTTCAACTGTACCGTGCGTGCGAGAAAGAAGATTGCGAGGTAAATAATTACGGTTACATGGAACGCCGTTCCAAGAAGTGCCAGCAGTAATCCGGTCCAGCGCCGCCCATCGCACCAGGCCAGTATGAAGAGTAAAAAGAAGGCAATCGCAACCCCTTGCCGGATAACTGAGAAGTAGACCGAGAATAGCAGCCAGCCGACCGAGATTGCGAGCACGGTCGCGCGATAATGTGTGACCGTCTTTAAAAAGCGATTGAGTGACCAGATCTGAAAGCAGGCGCAAGTGCAGGTTACGGCATAAAAATCGGAAGTCAGAGTTTTCAGGACGACATTCAGAAGTAGGTACCCCGGCTCTTTGCCCAAGACCGCAGAGTACGCGACAAGGTCGCTGAACGACAGATCAGCGAGTCCGGGCAGGGATGTGTAGATTTCTCGGTAACTCAGCCAGTCGTTACCGGTTTCAAAGCGACCAGCGACAAAGATGGTGGTGACGCCGAGTGAAAGTTGATACGGGAGGCCTCGTTGTCCTGCAGTAAACTCTGCAGCAGCGGCAAGCAATAGAACAGCAAGAAAAGCAAAGTAGATTGTCACGAGTTGGTTAGCCGTCTGCTGAGAGGATCCGTGTGTATGCGAATGATAGTCCACTTGTCGGGAGCTTACGGTCACTCTTTTGTGCGCGCCCAGAACCAGAAAAGAATGGCAATGAGCAGCAAACTCACGGCAAACACATGAATCTGTACGATTCGGTGAAGTTCTTCTCCGAAAAGTAAAAGCAATAGCAACTTAGTTACAAATACGACCAGCGCCGCAATGGCAGCGATTGTTGCCGAGCGCATCATCTGCATTGCTTGCGCGACAACCGCGAGAGCTACTGACATGGGTGCAGCCATCAGATACAACCGCGTCAACTCTATAATGTCATCCAGTTGTTCATCAGAGAGTTTCCCGCTACCGAAGGCAATGAGGGAAAGATCCTCCGCATGAATCGCCAAAACGCCACTCACGAATGCAGCACCGGCCGCCGAATATAGACACAATTTGAGGACCTTCCCGCGGAGATCGCGGCCGCGTGCTGCCTGAACGTAGTGCGTCGACGGGGCGATCGGCAGCACGTCGCAGATCGGCCCAACCCCGTGGTCGGCACGGTCATCGTCGATGAACACCGCCATGGCTCGAACCGGCGGTCGAGCTCCGCCAGGCACACTACGCGCTGAGCTTGCGCGGGATCTCGTTGGCTTGCCGCCGCTCCCGATTCTCGCGCTCCAGCGGCTCGATCCGATCGCGCTCGGCCTGCCGCCCGCATCTCGGGCGCACAGCGGATCTTGCGAACAATCGATGCCATCGCCACCCATGGCACGCCGTGCTCGCCTCGATGCTCCAGCACCATCCAAACCGCGCGCTCCCGTACCTCGGGTGAATACGTCGCTGGCTTTTTCATCGCTCAGTCCTCTCGAGGGGAAGAGCCCCCGGGACAATCGGGCGATTCACCCTGAACCCGACGATAGCTCGTGGCTTGGGACGACCTCGGTCAAGACTCAATGCTCCCGCCAATGCAACTGCAAATGGAAGGCTGGCAAATGAGTTATGAGTGAATGAATTGATGACATACAAGAGCAGCGCCAAAGAGCACAGTGCCTGAAACGCCCCCAAGCCATCGGGCGCGTGACCCCTCACTCTTGCATAAAGAAAAAAATGGTAGGCACGCCAGGCATACACCACTGAACTCACCAGAAGTACCGCATAGAGTGCCAAACCCACCAGACCGTAGCGATACAGCACCATGGCAGGCCCTACGTGAATATGATGGACTCGATTGTCCTCGCCGACATTCCGGTCGATGAATGACAATCGCGGCTGATAAGTTGCCCCGTGTCCATTACCAAACATCCAGATCAATGGACTTGCCTGTTCGATCATCTCGTCGATGACGTCTTGCGCTTCCAGCAATCGGGCGGTCGTTGATGCATCGTCAGCCTTGTTACCAACTCCGAGCGCGACGATGCGCGACGAGGACACAGCCTCGATCGATAGCGCCCTTGATGCGAGGCTCGACAACACGCCACTATCCAGCAAACTGACGATAAAAAGCATGACTACAGGCGTGATCAGAATCAGTTTGCTCGCCGTCAGTCGGAACCACACACCGAGAGTGAACGCCAGGACCGCGAGGCTGAGCAGCAGACTGGCGCGTTCCCCCGACATGAGTGCAAGCAGCGCCAAGCCGATCAAGATGGCGAAGGCCAGAACCCGCGACTTGCGCTTGCGAGCTATGGCCGCAGCCGCGCCGATCGCCGCCACCAGTATCAGCGGTGGGGCCTCAAAGCGGCTGCCGTCGACAGCTAAGACCCCGGCGAGTAGGGACGCAAGCAGAAGTACGGCAAAAAACGGAACAAAGAATGATCTCGCCGCATCTTTCCAGGATGACATGGACAGCGCAATCATGGCGGGGGCGACGACCACCCCGAGATCTCCAGCGGTATAAAATGCAGTGCCGCCTTCACGGAAGGGCACGCCGATGAATCCCGAAATCCCGAGTGTGGCCGTCAATGTAAGCAGACGCCAACCGACCAACCGATTCAAGCCACTCTTGAGCCGCAACAGTAGATCTGCGCCCAGAAGCGCCATCGCCACGATGAACGCCGGCTTTTCAAATCCATTGGCCTGCACGGTCACTAGGTCGGCGGCCACGGCCAGACCCATGATGAGGCCCAAAGAGCAAAGTCCGGCTCGCCTGCCAGCAGAGGGCTGATGGGCCGCACCTACAACGGCATGGTGGGATCTCGTCAATTCGATCATGCTACAGACGTCGTCACCAGACGCCGCGCAATCAACCACCAGAGCGCGGCAGCGGCGCTGTACGCAGCGCCCGCCGCCCACAGCGCTGGTTCAAGTCCAAATTGTAGGTAGGCAGAGAAAGTAATTATCAGTAAACCGCTGGACAACAAATGCAACCGCACGCTCAGGCGGGTAACATCTAGTGCGCGAAATACGACGAGCGCTCCAAATATCGCCGCCGCTGCCAGCCTAAGTAGCGAAAAGCCCGACACCACACCCGCGTCAGCGGGCCAGTTCTCATCCATGATCAGTCGCCCCAAGTCGGGAAAGGTGGCCAAGAGGAACCACATCAGGGCGTTGGCACCACCCACTGCAAGGGTGGCCTGCACCGACACGTTCCACAGGCGGTGTCCGCGATACAGTTCCGCGGCAACAGGCACTACCACGTTCCGGATGGAGACCATTAAGACGTTCACAGGCCCAAATGCGGTTTGCAGGGCACGCATCAAGCCTGCCTCCACAACTCCGACAAAAGCTGCTGCAAGCACGACCGTAAGATTCATGGTTCCCGCGGTAACAGCGTACTCCAAGCCGAAACTGCAACGTCTGCGCCATTCGGCTCTTGTTGCGCCCCGGAACTGGAGCCTCTGCGCCGTGGCGAGGCTGGAGGCGACCGCGGACGCCATGGCGCCACAGAACCATCCAGTGAGCACAGCGGTATGGTCTAATCTTCCCATGCCCAGGCCTACGATGAGTGTAGCCAAACCTTGTCCAGCCAACCATGCTGATGAAATCAAGAACGCTACTCTCGTCTTACGCTGGGCGTACGCCATCGCTCGCATGCCCTCGGCCCAGATCGCTGCGGGCGCCGTTACGGCTACCCACACTCCAATGACCGTCAAGTTCCCCGCGAACCACACCATCACCACGGACACGGCGATCGCGCCTACCATCGCCAACATCGCCGTGATCCCCGCTGCGCGTGCCTTTTGTGCAAAGAACTGGTCGTCCGGTGGGCGGTCGTTTTTGGAAGCAGCTCTCAGATCAACGCGAGCGACCGCGAGCACTTCACCTGATAATGCGGCTGCGAGCCCACTAACAAATATGGTCACGGTGAACGCGAGGGAAAACTGCCCGAACTCCTCCGGACTCGCCACATGTGCAAAAAGTGCCACTGCGAGAAAGTTGGTGACCGACCAGATGCATTGATCGAAAAGGGCGATGTTCGTAGTGCGGAGCATCACTCTAACCAGTGGCTGAGAGAACGCCCTAGCAATTCCTCCAGACTGCAGACTTCATCTTTGTAAAGCTCGACCAACTGCTTCCGAACCGAAGGCGATATAAGAGGCGCCTGAGTCACAAAACGAGATTGAACCACTCTAGAAAATCGCTGATGCAACTTGGGCGCCACCTTGCGCAAGTATCGTCGAGTGGCAACCGCGGCCCCGCTGCGCATGGTCAACTCGATGGCCTGGTTTTTCCATACGACTGCCCCCTTGTTGCGGTGCAGAGGGACACTTGATTGGGCGCAGTCTACGCCGATGAATGCTTGTATCGAAGCAACGACTTGTTGCGGTTTCGTAACGAAGTCATCGAATAGAACAACCAAGACATTTTCTCGACCGAGCTGAGCCTGAAAACGTCGAATCCCCTCGGAGTACCGACCGAGCGCGAGATGACGCAGTGTAGGTGAGTCGGCACCATCGATTCGCCAGGGCCCACTCGCAAGCTCACGTGCGACTGCGTCCTCGAAACACGGTGCCAATTCGCATGGATTTTTCAACCGCGTGTCCAGATACGACGAACGGGCACGCTCAATTGGATTACGAACACTCACGATCACTTTTGGAGCACGGATCAGCTCGCGTTCGATCGTCGCACAAACTTCCTCTGCAAATGTCAGATACAGGACGCTGGCCTCGCCGCGCTGGCTGCGGCCATCTCGTTTTCGCCACAGACTTTCGTACTCTGTAGCAGACCAGACACCCTGGTGCAGCCGTCTTGCGCAACTCCTTCGGGCGAGGAAATGAGGCTCTTTCACCGGAGACATCTCGACGCCCGGATGACTGCATAGCATCGCGTACAGGCTGGTTGTGCCGCATTCGTGGCCACCCGCGATGATGAAGTCGGGGCCATCTAAGCGACGAGGCGGGTATCTCATGTAAGAGAATCTGCAGACCGGAGCAGGAAGATATGGCGTGCCGCGCTACCCATTATCGGCGGCACCAAAGTCGGCGCTAGGTAACTCTATTGGGCAATTCTGACGGGCCTTAGCACAGCCACCTCAGTCGGCGCTCGGAGAACGGCCGCGTCCGTTGGCTGATCACTTGGCAGCGCGTTAGCGATCTGCCTCACTGCCCCCGGCAAGAGTGTGGGGGTCACAAAACCCGGCACGATGCGCCGCAACTGCACAATGGTCTGGTCGCTGTCGCCTGCACCGAGGGCTTGGCCCACCTGACGCAACCAGGTGTCGAGCTCTCTACGAGTCGGGAACTCCTCAAATGCACATCGTATCCGCGGGTGGTTCGACGGCGTCGTGCGATCCCCGATCAGGAGCTCTTCGTACAGCTTTTCACCCGGCCGCAGGCCGGTGTAGCGGATTTCGATGTCGCCTTCGCCGGTTACCGGATCGCGCACGGTGAGTCCGCTGAGGTGGATCATGCGCTCGGCGAGATCGCGAATCTTGACCGGCTCGCCCATGTCGAGCACGAACACTTCGCCGTGCCGGCCCATGGCACCTGCCTGGATCACCAGCTGCGCGGCTTCTGGAATCGTCATGAAGTAGCGCGTCACTTGCGGATGCGTCACCGTCACCGGGCCGCCCCTGGCGATCTGCTCCTTGAATAGGGGCACAACGGAGCCGCTGGAGGCGAGCACGTTGCCAAACCGCACGATGGACATGCGAATGCCCGGATGCTCCTGCGCCGCCGCCTGCACCAGCATTTCACAGACCCGTTTGCTGGCGCCCATGACGTTGGTCGGGCGCACGGCCTTGTCCGTTGAGACCAGGACAAAGTTTCGAACACCACAGGAGACGGCGGCGTCGATCACGTTCTTCGTGCCGATGACGTTGTTGCGCACCGCGGTGACCACGTTGGCTTCCACCAGCGGCACATGCTTGTAGGCGGCGGCATGGTAGACGGTTTCCACGCCATGACGGCGTAGCGCGTCCTCTAAGGCGCGCGGGTCGAGCACGCTGGCAAGCACGGGGACGATCTCGCAGCGCTCGGCAGCGGGCCGCTCCCGCAGCTCGCGGTCGATCGCGTAAAGACCGTACTCGCTCATCTCGAACAGCACCAGCCGCTTGGCGCCCAGATCGAGCGCCTGCCGGCAGAGTTCGGAACCGATCGAGCCGCCCGCGCCCGTGATCATCACGCTCTTGCCGTCGATGAAGCGGCTGAGCAGTTCCGGTATCGGCGGCACCGGGTCGCGGGCGAGCAGATCCTCGATCTGCACCTCCCGCAGGTCGTGGATGCGCTTGCGCCCGCTGGCGATGTCGTCGAGGCTCGGCATCACCAGCACCTTGACGGCCATTTTTTCCAGGGATTCCAGAATCTCGCGCTTGCGGGACTGGGCCAGAGACGGAATGGCCAGCAGGACCAGATCGAACACGCCGCGGGCCTTGAGTCTGGGCAAATCGGCGGGCGCGTAGATGGCGAGCCCGAGCAGCATACGTCCGCGCAGATCAGCGCGGTCGTCCGCGAAGGCGACGGGCTTGTACTCGCGGCCGATGCGCAACGCAGATGCCAGTTGGGCACCGGCGGCGCCGGCGCCGTAGATGAGCACCCGTGTGCTGGTCGTCAGTGGCGTATCGCCCCGCAGGAAAGCCCGCGCGGCGGCGCGGGCGAGCACCAGCGCGGCGAAGGCGATCAGTCCGAAGAACCCCAGGGTGGCCAGCGAGATGCGGAAGTCGTCGTGCAGGTGATGCAGGGTTCTGAGCAGCGCCAGCGCCAGGGCCAGGGCGACGGCGGCGCGCTCCGCAAACTCGCTGCCGACAAAGCGGATGACGGTGCGGTACGAGCGCAGAAGGTACAGCAGCGCGATGCCGAGCGGCGGAGCGAACAGCAGCACGTTGAGGTTAGGCCCGCTGAAGAGGGGGCGGCTGCTGGTGACCTCGACGGCGACGATGGCGCTGAGCGTAAGGATCGCCCAGTCCACGATCACGACGATCAGCAATTTGACGCGGGCGTCGAGCGCGATCAGGCGCTGAGCCAGCCTCCGCAGCGGAGCGCTCATGCCCCACCCCGCGTTCGGTCAGCGCACGCAAGGGCTCGGCCATTCCCGACCCGCCGCCCTTTACTCCGACTCTCGTCGCTGCTCATCCACACGATACACCGTTCCCCCGTAGCCGTGAGGAAGCCTCCCTCACCAGTTCTCGAAGCCAGAGACGACCCGACGCGGTGCGATGCGCCGCAGCTGAGAATTCCGACCTGGCATGTCACCAACCGCGCCAGGCTCCGGCATCCGCTGGGCGCATCCACGCGCCATACGGGACCCTCTGCACGCTCAACGGTCACGGGAATGAGTGGCTGCGCCGGTGACTCTACGAGATCCCCCGCAAAAACCTACGCTGGATCGTATTTTACGCAGCCTGGCACAGTCGAATGTGACGACTCTCGCACTACGGGAACGGCCCGATCCGCGTGCTGAAGCCGGATTCGAATGCGTAGCCACGCCGCGCCACCGTTGCCGATACTGCGCCGTGCAGGGGTTTGGGGTGTCGCGTCCGGATCCTTCCGACCTGTGCCGGGCCATGGCGCGGAGGTGAGCGCTCAACCGCGGTCGAGTGCCCGCAGTCGCTCGGCCAGGGCTGCCGCCGGCACGTAGCCGTTGATCACCTCCCCGTCCGGCAGGATCATCATGGGAGTGCCGCGCAGGCCAAGCTGCGCGCCCAGTGCGTACTCGCGTGCGACCGGGTTCTCGCAATCGGCGTCGCCAGTGACTTCTTCGCCCTGCTTGGCGAGCGTCAAGGCCGCCCGACGATCGTCCGCGCACCACACTGCTTCGGCCTTGCGGAACGAGGGCGTGCCCGGACCGGAGCGCGGGTAGAAGGCGTAGCGAATGGCGATGCCGCGCGCGTTGTAGTCGTCGATCTCGCGATGGAGCTTGCGACAGTAGCCGCAGTCGATGTCGGTGAACACGGTCACCGCGTAATCGGTCTTTTCCGGGGCAAAGACGATCATGTTCTCCTCGCCGAGCGCGGCCAGCTCGCGCACACGCTGCTGCTTGCGCTTGTTCTCGGTGAGGTTGACTCGCGCTTGGAGGTCCACCAGGTCGCCATCGATCAGGTAGCGGCCATCACCGGTGACGTAGCCGATGTTTCCGTCCTGGGACAGTTCGTAGAGCCCGGGCACCGCGGCGGGCTGGATACTGTCGCGTGCGATCTGTGGCAAGGCCGCGGTGACGGCATCACGCACCGCCTCGAGTCCGGCATCGTCGAGCGCCGCGCTGGTGGCGGCTGGGGCTTGGTCGCGTTCCGGGGCACAGCCGGTGCCGAACAGGCCCAGTAGCAGCGCAGCCGCGAGCGACGAGAAAACGGGGCGTTTCATGGGGCGTCCAGTGCGAAAGCGGGGCGCCATTATGACAGCAATGCCCGGATGGATATCCCGGGTCTGGACGATCAGGTGCCGGGGCGGCGTCGGTCGCCGCGCGGGTGATGCTCGGCGTGCAGGTCGCGCAGACGTGCACGCGCAACGTGCGTGTAGATCTGCGTGGTCGACAGGTCGGCGTGACCGAGCAGCGACTGCAGCGAGCGCAGATCGGCGCCGTGTTCGAGTAGATGGGTGGCGAAGGCGTGACGCAGCGTGTGTGGCGACAGGCTGCTGCGGATGCCGGCCTGCGCGGCGTAGTGCTTGACCAGCCGCCAGAAGTTGTGCCGGGTCATGGTCTGGCCGCGCGCGGTGAGGAACAGCCCCTCTGGCTCACCGGCGCCGGCCAGTTGTGGCCGTGCGTCGCGCAGGTAGCGTTGCAGCCACTCCATCGCATGTTCACCCATCGGCACCAGACGCTCACGCCCCCCTTTGCCGAGCACTTGGACGACGCCGGCGCGCAAGTCCACGCCGGTCCGCTTGAGCGTCACCAGTTCGCTGACGCGCAGACCGCTGGCATACATCAACTCCAGCATTGCCCGATCGCGCAAACCCAGGGCGTTGTCGGTCGCGGGCGCCTCGAGCAGACGTTCGACCTCGCGCTCGTGGAGGGTCCTGGGCAGGCGCAGGCCGGTTCGTGGCGAGTCTAGGCGCGCGGTCGGATCATCGTCACGTTGCCGGTCGGCGTGCAGATGACGATAGAACTGGCGCAGGCTGGACCGCAGACGCGCCTGCGAGCGCGGGCTCAGACGGCGCGCGGCGAGGTAGTCGCGCAGATCGGCCTCGGTCGCCGCCGTCAGGGGCGTGCCGCGCGCAGCCAGCCAGCGCGACAGCAGCGTCAGATCGGAGCGGTAGCTCGCCTGGGTATTGCGCGAGACACCGCGCTCCAGCCACAGCCGGTCGAGGAATCGCTGGATCGCAGCCTGGCTCTCGGCGGGATCGAGCGCGGAATCGGCATCCGGCACGGTCATGAGGCGCGCTTGGAAGCTCACGCAAAGAAAAACCCCCGCTGCGTCACAGCGGGGGTCGATTCGCACACGATGAGGCTTACTCGGTGGTCGTGCGGATCTCGGCACGACGGTTGAGCTGACGGCCCTCGGCGGTCTCGTTGGTCGCGACCGGCTTGGACTCGCCGTAGGACGTGGTGTCGATCCGGTCGGCGGCGACGCCCTTGCGGATGAGGTAGTTCTTGACCGCGCTGGCGCGACGCTCGCCCAGACCCAGGTTGTAGCCGTCCGTACCGATCCAGTCGGTGTGACCGTCGACCTTGACGCGCAAGTTGGGATGCTGCTCGGACAGCTCGTTGATCGTGGCCGCGGCGCTGTCCAGATCGCTCATCGCCTTGGGCGTCAGATCCGACTTGTCGAACGCGAACAGCACGTCGGTAAAGCGGCGCTCGCCACCCAGCGTCGGCTTGGGCGCGGGCTTGGGCGGCGGCGGCGGTGTCTCCTTGACGGGCGGCAGCGCAGCAGCCGCTTGCGTCACCCCGAACGGCACGACGAATCCGACCTTGGCGATCACGTCCTCGATGCGGTCCTCACCGCCAACGTTGTTGTCGGAATCCAGCCAACGGTAACGGATGTCGTAAACAAAACCGAGCGTGGTGCTCTTGAACGGGAAGGTCTGGAAGCCGACACCCGCGTCGAAGAAACCGCCGTCCTCGTCAAAGCCCGTACCGTCGAGCTTGTTCCTGGCCCAGCCGGCGCCGAAGCCGACATAAGGCGAGAACACGCGGTTACGCGAGTAATAGAACAGGAAGTCGGCCTTCACGGCGTCCTCCGTCCACTCGTTGGGACGAGACGCGCCATCATCACCATAGCCGTGGTGGTAGGCGCTGAGGTCGATGTTGAAGTACTGCGTGATCGGCACACCGACACCGACGAAGAACCCCAATCCGTCGCCGGAGGCGCGTGCGCCATCGGCAAAGGCGTGAGAGTATCCGCCCTGGATCGTCCACTTCGGATACATCGTTTCGGCATTGGCGGCGACCGGGACCGCGGTCAGCGCAGCAGCTGCCAGGAGGCATCCCCTTATTCTCATCGTCGACCTCGTCAGTTCCTTTTTGAGTTCCCAAACCGGCGCGCAGCAATTGACTTCGGACCGCAAACGCGGCTGCAGAATGACCGGTTTGCCCAATACTATATCGCTGGACCTCTGAATTTGCACCACGTCATGCTCGAACCGCTGCTACAGGAGTATTTGCTCTTTTTGGCCAAGACGGTGACGGTGGTGCTCGCCATGGCGGCAGCGGTAATGATTGCGCTCAACGCTGTACGTTTGCTGAACACGCTCAGAGACGGCGAACGCCTGCATGTGCGCAGCCTCAACCAGCGATTTCAAGACCTGGCCGACGCGGTGCGCGAGACGGTGCTGCCGGACGCCCAGATCAAGAAACTGCGTCGACAGCGCAAGGCCGAGGCCAAGGCACGCCACAAGGGGCACCGGGCCGAGCGCCCGCGCGTGTTCGTACTCGACTTCGACGGCGATCTGCACGCACATGCGGTGGAGGCCTTGCGCGAGGAGGTCAGCGCGGTCCTGCAAGCGGCCCAGCCTGGCGACGAGGTGCTGCTGCGGCTGGAAAGCGAAGGGGGGCTGGTACATGCCTACGGGCTCGCCGCCTCCCAGCTCGCTCGCTTCAGGGCGGCCTCGGTCCCGCTGACCGTGGCCATCGACAAGGTCGCGGCCAGCGGCGGCTACCTGATGGCCTGCGTTGCCAACCGCATCCTCGCCGCGCCGTTTGCGATCGTGGGGTCGATCGGGGTGGTCGCGCAGCTACCGAACTTTCACCGTCTGCTACGGCGCATGGATGTGGACTACGAGCTGCACACGGCGGGCGAGTTCAAGCGTACGCTCACGCTGTTCGGCGAAAACACCGAAGCCGGCCGCGCCAAGTTCAAGCAGGAGATCGAAGACACCCATCAGCTGTTCAAGCAGTTCATCGCCGAGCACCGGCCACAGCTCGACCTGGCAAAGGTCGCCACCGGCGAGCACTGGTTCGGCGCACGCGCGCTCGCGCTCAAGCTGGTCGATGCCTTGCAGACCAGCGATGATTTCCTGCTCCAGAAAGCCGACGAGGCCGAGCTGATCGCGCTGCGCTATCAGCGTCGGCCGCGCCTCGCCGAGCGTCTCGCCCACAGCTTGACGACGCTCGGCATGCACCTGCGCCGCGGCCTGCAAAGCGGCGCCGGTGCACGCTGGCGCTGAGCGAGACAGACGCTACCATTAGCTCGCCCTCGCATCCACACCAGAGATCCGCAAAATGAAAGTCGTGAGCCGCAGCTTTCGTGCCAATGGTCGCATCCCCGGGCGCTGCGCCTTCGCCGTCAAATCGCCGACGACGCACGTGCGACTGTCCCAGAATCGCAATCCGCATTTGGCCTGGAGCGGCGCACCCCCGGGCACACGCAGCTTCGTGATCACCTGTATCGATGCCGACGCGCCGACCCGGCCCGACGACGTCAATCAAGAGGGGCGGCAGGTGCCCGTGGACCTGCCGCGCGCCGAATTCGTGCACTGGCTGATGGTGGACGTGCCGGCACACGTAACCGAGATCGCCGAGGGCAGCTGCTCGAATGCGGTGACCGCGCGCGGCAAAGCCCAGCCCCCTGGGCCGCCCGGCGCGCGTCAAGGCCTGAACGACTACACCGGCTGGTTCAAGGGCGACCCCGACATGGACGGCCGCTATCTGGGCTACGACGGACCGTGTCCGCCGTGGAACGATGCGCGCGTGCACCACTATCGCTTCGAGGTCTATGCCACCGACCTGGACCGTTGCGAGGTCGGCGAGGCGTTCACGCTGGCCGACCTGCGCAAGGCGCTGGATGGACATGTTCTCGCCCAAGGCGGCCTGACCGGCCGCTACAGCCTCAATCCCTCCATCAAGCTGCGCTGAGCGCAGACCCGCGCATGAAACTCACATGCTGCATCGCGGTCAGAGGTCCGCTGCAGCTCGTGCAGACCGACTAACCACAAGGATCCCGATGTCCCAACATATCGCCGTCAAAATCCTGGCGCCGCTTGCGGTTTCCGCATCGATCATCGCCAGCGCGCTGATGCTCACCAGCACACCGGAACCGGCCCGCGCCGACATCCCCTTGAGCACCCCCGCGACGCAGCAGGGGCTGCCGACGCTGGCGCCCATGCTCAAGCAGGTGATGCCCGGCGTGGTGAACATCTCGGTCACCGGCGAAGTGGAGGTGCAGAATCCGTTCGGCCCCTTCATGGACGACCCGATGTTCCGGCGCTTCTTCGGTGTGCCGGACATGCCGCGCGAACGCGAGTTCCAGTCGGTCGGCTCGGGTGTCGTCGTCGATGCCCGTAACGGTTACATCCTCACCAACAACCACGTCGTCGAGCGCGCCAAAGAGATCAAGGTCTACCTCAACGACGACCGCGAGTTCGATGCCGAGTTGGTGGGCGGCGACCCGGAAACCGACGTCGCCGTGCTCAAGGTGAAGGCGGACAAGCTCACCGCGGTGCGTCTGGGCGACTCGGACGCGCTGGAGGTGGGCGACTTCGTCGTCGCCATCGGTTCGCCGTTCAATCTGCGTCAGACCGTGACCAGCGGCATCGTCAGCGCGCTGGGCCGCACCGGCGTGTCCAACGGTTATGGTGACTTCATCCAGACCGACGCGTCGATCAATCCGGGCAATTCCGGCGGCGCGCTGGTCAACCTGCGCGGCGAGCTCGTCGGCATTCCGTCGATGATCTTCTCGCGCTCGGGCGGCAACATCGGCATCGGCTTTGCGATCCCGGTGAACCTCGCCAAGAGCATCATGGATCAGCTCATTGAGCACGGCGAGGTCGAGCGCGGCCGCATCGGCATCATGGGCCAGCCGCTGACGCCGGAACTGGCCAAGGCCTTCGGCCTCGAAAACACCCGGGGCGCCGTGGTCACGCGCGTGCTGCCGGATTCGCCCGCCCAGAAGGCCGGCCTCAAGCCCGAGGACATCATCATCGAAGCCAATGGCAAGCCGATCACTGATTTCCTGCAATTGCGCAACATCGTCGGCCTGCTGCGCGTGGGCGACAAGGTAACGCTCAAGGTGTTGCGCAACGGCAAGGAGAAGAAGCTGACCGTCACCGTCGGCAAGGATGACGAGGCCGCGTCCACCGGGGAGGAATTGCATCCGCGCCTGGCCGGCGCCACGTTTGCGCCGGTGGACGACGCCGCGCGCGACGTCGCCGCCGACCGCGGCATCGTCGTGCAATCGGTGCAGCCCGGATCGCCCGCCGCACGCGCCGGCCTGCGCCAGGGCGATGTGATCCTGTCAGTGAACCGCCAGCCGGTGACGACGATGGAAGCCTTCCGTGCCCAGGCGAGAAACAAGGGCCAGTTGCTGCTGCACATCCGTCGCGGTCAGGGGGCGATGTTCCTGCTGCTGCAATAGCGCACCCTCCCGTTCGGAGTTTGTCGCGGACGTGCCCGGGGATGGTCCCCCGGGCGCGTCTGCGCCAAGGCGCGCCAGAGGCACGCCTCGACACGCCTGAACAGCCGCGCGCGCCGTTGCCCGCGCCGATCTTTTGCTGGAAACTGGACGAGGCACACTGGACACAGCCGTTCAATGATCGACGCCGAAATCCAGCAACTCGAAGAACGCGTGCAACGTTTGATCGCGGCCTACCGGCAGGCACGGCTCGAACAGAAGCGCGCAATGCAGGAGCGCGATCGCCTGCTCGCACTCAACGCCGAGTTGCGGCGGCGCATCGAGGGCATCGTCGAACGCGTGCGCTCACTCGAATCCGAATCGGAGCACGAAGTGTGAACAGCAAGGAATCGGCCGCCAAGCCGGCTCAAGAACCGCTGTCGATCACCGTGCGCATCATGGGCAAGGAGTACAGCGTGATCTGCCCAGCCGAGGAGCACGAAGCGCTGGTGAAGTCCGCGGACTTTCTCAACGAGCGCATGACCAGCATCCGCCGCCGCGGCAAGGCCCTGGGCACCGAGAAGATCGCGGTCATGGCGGCGCTCAACATCGCCCGCGAACTGCTCGAACTCAAGGGCGTCGAAGGCGTCGCCAGCGCCAGCCCCGAATCCGTTCACCGGCTGCGGCAACTGTCCCTGGACATCGACTCGTCGCTGTCGATGGAGTGACGCGCGGCGACGTCGGCGCGACCACCGGCAAAAACGTTCCCACATCCGCAGTGATATGCTTTCCAGGTGTCTCCTGCGGTGTTCGACGACCGGTCTGGAACCCCTTGAGCCTATTTGCACCGAAAGGGAGCCGTAGCCGTGCCGGGTGTGCAGGCCCACCTTCGCAGTGGGAAGCCCGATGGCAAGGCGAGGTGCCCACTTGAGACGCTGTCTCAAGGTCGATGACCGGATGACGGCACAGGCGGGAGACACCACCCTACGCAAGCACGCCTTGCGCCGCGAACTGCGGCAGCAGCGTGCGCGTGTGCCCGTGGCAGCGCGCGCACGCGCCGCAGAGCGCGCCACTGCCGTTCTCGCGCGCACACGCGCCTGGCGCGTCGCCCGCCACGTCGGTATCTATCTGGCTTGCGGCAGCGAACTGCCCACCGATCCCTTGATCCGGCTCGCCTTGCGCGACGGCAAGCGCCTTTACGTACCGCGCATCGGCGCGCAGGGCAGCATGCGCTTCCTCGCCTGGCGTCCGGGCGCGGCAATGCGGCGCAACCAGCACGGCATCGACGAACCGCGACGGGCACCGATGCGCCCGTGGCGTGAACTCGACCTCATCATCGTGCCACTGGTCGGCTTCGATCGCAGCGGCTATCGTCTGGGCGCCGGCGGCGGCTACTACGACCGCCTGTTCGCGCGCCGCCACGCCACACGCCCGACCTGCCTGGGCTGGGCACTGGCGCAGCAGCAGATCCCCGCCGTGCCGCGCGATCCCTGGGATCGACGCCTGGACGGCATCGTCACCGAACGAGGGGTGGTATGGCCTATTGGCTGATGAAATCGGAACCCGATTGCTTTTCGATCGACGATCTGGCCAAGCGCCCGAACCAGATCTCCGGATGGGATGGGGTACGCAACTACCAGGTGCGTAACATGTTCCGCGACGAGATGAGAATCGGCGATAGGGCCTTTTTCTATCACTCGAGCTGCGCCGAGCCGGGTGTGGTCGGCGTGATGCGCATCGTCTCCAACGCCTATCCCGACCCGACCCAGTTCGACCCTAAGGCCGATCACTACGATCCCAAGTCCACACGCGAGAACCCGCGCTGGCTCCAGGTCGACGTGCAGTTCGAACGAAAGCTCGACAAGCCGGTGACGCTGGCGACGCTGCGCGCGCACGAGGCGCAGCTCAAGGGCATGCTGGTGCTCGCCCGCGGCTCGCGCCTGTCGGTGACGCCGGTACGCCCCGAACACTGGGACTACGTGCTCAAGCTCGCCGGCGAATAGCGGCTCAGTCCGTGCCGAGAAACAGCCGGTAGGCCGGGTTGTCACTCTCCTCGACGTAGGCATAGCCGAGTGCGTCGAGCGAACGCCGGCACTCGGCCCATTGTTTCTGCGGCACCTGCAGGCCGCAGAGCACGCGCCCGTAGGCCGCACCGTGATTGCGGTAGTGGAACAGCGAGATGTTCCAGCGCGAGCCGATCGCATTGAGAAAATCCAGCGCGGCGCCGGGCCGCTCGGGGAACTCGAAGCGGAACAGACGCTCATCCTTGAGCCCCGGGCAACGGCCGCCGACCATGAAGCGCACGTGCAGCTTCGCCATCTCGTTGCCGCTCATGTCGATGACCTCGTAACCGGCATCGCGCAGACTCTGCAGCACCGCGCTGCGCTGCTCGGCGCCATCGGTGATACGGATGCCGACGAAGATGTGCGCGGCTTCGGCCGAGCTGTAGCGGTAGTTGAATTCGGTGATCAGCCGTTTGCCGATGTGCTTGAGGAAGCGCTTGTAGGCACCGGGCCGCTCCTCGATGGTCACCGCGAGCAGCATCTCCGCCTCGTCGCCGAGCTCCGCGCGCTCGGCAATGTGGCGCAGCCGGTCGAAGTTGAGATTGGCACCGGAGACGATCGCCGCCAGCGTCTTGCCGCTGACGTGGTTCTCGTGCACCCAGCGCTTGAGCCCGGCGACGGCCAGCGCGCCGGCGGGTTCGGGCAGCGAGCGATTGTCGTAGAAGACGTCCCGTGTGGCCGCGCAGATCTCATCGACGTTGACGGTGACGCAGGCGTCGACCAGGTGACGGGCGACACGGAAGTTCTCCTCGCCGATCTGGCGCACCGCGACGCCATCGGCGAACAGGCCGACCTGCGGCAACACGACGCGCCGTCCGGCGCGCATCGCCGCCTCGAAGCAGTTGGAGTCGTCCGGCTCGACCGCGATGACCCGGGTCTTCGGCCGCACCGATTTGATCCACGCCGCCACGCCGGCGAGCAGACCGCCGCCGCCCACTGGCACGAACACGGCATCCAGCTCGCCGCACTGTTCGAGCAGCTCGCGGCCGATGGTACCCTGGCCGGCGATCACATCCGGATCGTCGTAAGGGTGCACCATGGTCATGCCCCTTTCGGCGGCGAGCGCGAGCGCATGCTCGCGCGCGTCGTCGTAGGCGTCGCCGTGCAGGATCGCCCTGCCGCCGAGCGCGCGCACCGATTCGACCTTGAGCGCTGGCGTGGTCCGCGGCATCACGATCCAGGCCGTCAACCCCAACTGCCGGGCCGCCAGCGCCACGCCCTGTGCGTGATTGCCGGCCGATGCGGTGATCACGCCGCGTGCACGCTCGGCCGCGGACATTTGCGCGATGCGGTTGTAGGCGCCGCGCAGCTTGAACGAGTGCACCGACTGCTGGTCCTCGCGCTTGAGCAGCACGCGGTTGTTGAGCCGCTGCGACAGCTTGCGCGCTTCCTCGAGCGCGCTGATCACCGCCACGTCGTACACCTTGGCCGCCTCGATGCGGGCGCGATAGCTGGCGAGCAGTCGCGAGAGGTCATGGGCGGCGGCCCGGGATGGCGGCGTCAAGGTGGAAGCTCCCTAACCGAATCGTCTGCGCCACCCGGATGAGCAGCGCTGGGCAATGCCCTATGATACCGCGCACTTGCACGCTCCCCTGCACGCTCACGAGCATGTCCTCGCGCATTGCTTTCATCGGCGGCGGCAACATGGCCGCCAGCCTGATCGGCGGGCTGCTGACCGCCGGCCACGACGCCGCGCGCATCCGCGTCGCCGAGATCGGCGACGAGCGCCGCGCGTGGCTGCGGCAGCGCTTCGGCGTCGAGGTCTTCGCCGACGCGGCGGCGGCGATCGATGGGGCCGAAGCCCTCGTGCTCGCGGTCAAGCCGCAGCAGATGCGCGAGGCACTCGCCGGCCTGCGGCCGCAGGCCGGCACGACGGTGATCTCGATCGCCGCCGGCCTTGCGCTCGCCAGCCTGCGCCGTTGGCTCGGCGCCCACCTGCACTACGTGCGCAGCATGCCGAACACACCGGCGCTGCTCGGTGCCGGCATCAGCGGCCTGTACGCGCCGCCGACCACGCCCGCCTCCGCGCGCGCGCTGGCGGAGTCCATTCTCGGCGCCGCCGGGGACTATGTCTGGCTCGACGAAGAGTCGCAGATGGACGCGGTGACCGCGGTCTCAGGCTCGGGGCCGGCGTACTACTTTGCACTGACCGAAGCCCTGCGCGAGGCCGGGGTCGCGCTCGGGCTGGCGCCAGAGACCGCGGCGCGGCTCGCTCGCCAGACCTTCATCGGCGCCGCGCGCATGGCCGCAGGGGACGACGACGTCGCCGAGCTGCGCGCGCGCGTGACCTCCAAGGGTGGCACCACCGAGGCCGCCCTGCAGCGCTTCGAAGCCGGCGGCCTCAGCGACCTCGTCAAGCAGGCGGTGGCCGCCGCGGCCCGTCGCGGTGCAGAACTCGGCGCCATGCTCGATCGGGAGGCCTGATGGGCGCGAACGCTTCCAACGCCATGCTGTTTCTGATCACCACGCTGTTCGACTTGGTGCTCTGGGCCTATCTGCTGCGCATCATCCTGCAGGCCACGCGCGCCGAGTTCTACAACCCGATCTCGCAGGCGATCTGGCAGCTCACGCGCTATCCGACCGACTGGCTGCGGCCGTTCATGCCGAACCTGCGCCATGTCAACACCGGCGCGCTGCTGGTCGCGGCGCTGATCGCGCTGATCTACGTGCACGTGATCGACGGCATCCTCAACCTGCGCTACGGCACGCCGGCGCTCGTGCTCGCCGCGACGCTCAAGCTGCTGGTGCTGACGGTGAACCTCTACACCTTCACGATCTTCGTGCAGGCAATCCTGTCCTGGCTCGGACCCGGCGTGAACAACCCGGCGAGCAACATCCTGTGGAGCATGAACGAACCCTTGCTGCGGCCGGCACGCCGCATCATCCCGCCGCTGTCCGGCCTCGACCTGTCGCCGCTCGCGGTGATCCTGCTGTTGCAGGTGCTCAACCGTCTGCTGCCGCTGCCCGGCGCCTTCCGCTGAGGCCAGAACGATGGCCGCCGACTTCCCCGCCGATTCCGTGGGGCTGGTCATGCCCCGGCGTGTGCCGATCACGCAGCCATTGACGCTGGACTGCGGGCGCACGCTGCCGCAGCACGAGTTGATGATCGAAACCTACGGCACGCTCAATGCCGCGCGCAGCAATGCCGTGCTCGTCTGTCACGCGCTGTCCGGGGACCACCACGCCGCCGGTTATCACGACATATCGGACCGCAAGCCCGGCTGGTGGGAGAGCTGCATCGGCCCGGGCAAGCCGATCGACACGCGACGCTTCTTCGTCGTCTCGCTGAACAATCTCGGCGGCTGCCGCGGATCGACCGGCCCCAACTCGCTCAACCCCGCCACCGGCAAGCCATACGGCCCCGATTTTCCGCTGCTGACCGTGCGCGACTGGGTGCGGTCGCAGGCTCTGCTCGCCGATGCGCTCGGCATCCGCCGCTGGGCCGCGGTCGTCGGCGGCAGCCTCGGCGGCATGCAAGTGATGCAGTGGACCATCGATCAGCCCGAGCGTGTGGCGCACGCGCTGGTCATCGCGGCGGCACCGAAGCTCTCGGCGCAGAACATCGCGTTCAACGAGATCGCGCGGCAGGCCATTTTGTCGGATCCCAACTTCCACGGCGGCCGCTTCTACGACCACGGCGTCGTCCCGACGCACGGGCTCAAGCTCGCGCGCATGCTCGGCCACATCACCTATCTGTCCGACGAGGCGATGCGCGCCAAGTTCGGGCGTTTGCAACGCGGCAACCAGTTCAGCTTCAACTTCGACGTGGAGTTCGAGGTCGAGAGTTATCTGCGCTATCAGGGTCAATCCTTCGTCGAGCGCTTCGATGCCAATACCTACCTGCTGATGACCAAGGCGCTGGATTACTTCGATCCCGCGCGCGAGTTCGGCGACGATCTGGCGGCCGCGTTCAGGCGCGCGCAGGCGCGCTTTCTGGTGATCGCCTTCTCCAGCGACTGGCGCTTCTCGCCGCAGCGCTCGCGCGAGATCGTGCAGGCTCTGGTGCGCGCCGGGCGCGACGTCTCGTATGCGCTGATCGAGTCGACGCTGGGGCACGACGACTTTTTGATGCCGATCCCGCAGTACCTGCGCGTGCTGCGCGACTATCTCGACCGCGTCGCCCGCGAGGCCGGCACATGACGCGCACATCCGTGCTGCGCCCCGACCTCGCGCTGCTGTGCGACTGGATACGTCCGGGCAGCCGCATCCTCGACCTTGGCTGTGGCGACGGTGCCCTGCTGTCCTACCTGTCGGCACATCACGGCGTCAGCGGCTACGGCCTCGAACTCGACCCGGAAAAGGTCGCGCGCTGCATCGCCGCCGGGATCAACGTGATTCAAGCCGACCTCGACGACGGCCTGCGCGACTTCGACGACGGCTCGTTCGACTACGTGGTGATGAACCTGGCGCTGCAGGCGCTGCAGCGGCCGGACGACGCGGTCACCGAAATCCTGCGTGTCGGCCGCGTCGGCATCGTCACCTTCCCCAACTTCGGCCACTGGCGCGTGCGCGCAGCCCTCGCCGCCGGCCGCATGCCGGTGACGCCGGCGCTGCCGGACCGCTGGTACGACTCGCCGAACATCCACCTGTGCACGGTCGACGACTTCGAGCAACTGTGCGCCGAGCGCAACTGGCGCATTCTCAGCCGGCGCCTGCTCGACCGCTCGCATCGCGAAGGCGCACGCATCCGCCTGGCGCCCAATCTGTTCTGCGAGATCGCGCTGTACATGCTGCAAGCGCCGACGTCGGTCCGATGAGAATCCTCGCCGCTTTCGTCCTCACGATCTTGAGCCTGGGCGCCGCCGCCGAGCAGTTCGTCGACGCCGGGGAGTACCGCGTGCACTACGCGGCGATCAACACCACGGCGCTGACACCCGAGGTCGCGCGTCAGTTCGGCGTCCGCCGCACGCGTAACGAGATCCTTCTGGTGCTCAACGCGCAGCAACGGGTCGACGGGGGCTATCTGCCGGTGCCGGCGACCGCGACCGGCACGGCGACGACCCTGCTCGGCCACGTACAGAAGCTCGATCTGCGTCCGGTGCGCGAGGCCGATGTGCATTACCTCGTCGCCACGTTCCAGACGCTCGATGGCGAGTTCATGACCATCGCCGCTCAGGTGCTGCCGCAGGGCGCGAACACGCCGCTGCCGATCAAGTTCAGGCAGCAGTTCTATCGGGACTGATGCCGACCGCGTAGGGCCGAACGCCGGCCTCGGCCAGCAGCTCGCCGATGCGCCGGTCCTTGGCCTGCCACAACTCGCCGATCCACGCTTGGAAACGCGCGCGAAACTCGGCGTCGTTCTCGTAATCGCCCACGTAGAGATCGTGCGGAATCGTGAGCTGGCGCACTTCGACGACGACGTGGTGCACGCGCCCGGCGAGAAAGTCCCAGAACCCCATCGCGCCCTGCGGATAGACGATGGTCACGTCGAGCAGCGAGTTGAGCCGCTCGCCCAGTGCCGACAGCGTGAAGGCGAAACCACCGGCCTTGGGCTTGAGCAGGTGCTGGTACGGCGAGCCGGTGCGCGCGTGCTTCTCGGCGGTAAAGCGCGTGCCTTCGAGAAAGTTCAGGATCATGACCGGCTGGTTGCGGTACTTGGCGCAGGCCTCGCGCGTGGTCTCCAGATCCTTGCCGCGCAGCGCGGGATTCTTGTCCAGCGCTTGCTTGCTGTAGCGCTTCATGAACGGGTAGTCCAGACCCCACCACGCCAGCCCCAGCACCGGAACCCAGATCAGCTCCTGCTTGATGAAGAACTTGAAGAACGGCGCCTTACGGCCGAAGGTCTTGAGCAAGACCACTATGTCGTTCCAGCTCTGGTGGTTGGCACAGACCAGATACTGGCCACTGGGGCTCAGATCCGCGTCGATGTGCAAATCCCAGCGGATGCAAAGCAGCGCATCGACCATCACCACGTTCACCATCGCCCAGCGCTGCGCGAGCGCCGCGGTCAAGCGCGATGCGGCATCGCGCGCGCGCCCCCTGGGCGACAGCAGTTTGAGCAAGATGGCGGCATAGACCGGCACCGCCCAGAACAGCGTGTTGGCGACCAGCAGCAGCGACATGATGGCCCCGCGCAGCCAGGCTGGCAGAGAACCGAGCATGCCTCTGCCCATTTGCGTCTCGCCGACCGGCATGCGCATCAGGGCACTGCCGCGGGCCCGGCCGGCTCGTGCCCCGACCAGTGGATGTGGAGGATCTTCCAGGTTCCGGCGCTGCGGCGCAGGACCATGGTCTCGGTGTTGGTCAGATTGACCGGCTCACCCTGGAACTCGCCCGTGTGGCGCGCCTGCGTGATCACCAGTGCCATGTCGCCGGAAACCGCCGATTCGCGATGCACCACCTGGCGCTGCACGGTGGCGGCATAGAGCATGTCGGCGTCCAGATGCCCGGCGGCGTACTGTTCGCGGCTGGCTTCGACGTACCCGGTCTCGAAGATCACCGCATTGGGCATCAGCAGCTTGAGGGCCGTATCGCGATCGCGCTGGACGAGCGCGCGGTGGAAGTCGTCGACCACCGCCTTGACCGCATCGTCGTTCGCGCTCTGCGCTCGGGTGCCAGCGACCACGAGCGCGGCGGCGAATGCCAGCACGGGAGCCACACCTCGTGCCCGACTCATCGCGCACCCTGACTGGCAGCGCGCAGCTCGCCGTTCTGGTCGTAGACCTCGACGCCGACGTAATCGCCCTCGGTCAGGTGCACCAGCACGCAGGGACTGGTGATCATCTGGGTGCGCATCGAACCCGCTTTCGGCGAGAAGAAGGTGGCGACCAGGCGCAGCGTGTTGCCGACGATGCGCGCCTCGCGGCTGACCGCGAGGCCGTAGCCGCCGGTATGGCGCTGGCCCATTTCGATCAATGCGTAGCGACCGCGCTCGAGATCCTTGAACTCGGCGAGCCGGATGCCGGTGCGCTCCTGCCAGTCGATCACCGCCGCGGGGGAATCGAAAATATGTACCCGGCTGGTGTCGTCCTCGGCCGAGCACAGCTGCGCGCGGCCGGCTTCGGTGACGCGAATCGCCTCGCCGCCGCCGATCCAGCCACGTAGGGCACAAGCCGACAGCAACAGCGTCACGACCCCAGCCGTCAGTGCCTTGAGCCTGCTCGCGCTCATGTCGCCGCCCTGGCTGCGTCGAGAATCATGTCTGCGCCTTTCTCCGCAATCATCGTCGTCGGTACGTTGGTGTTGCCGCCGATCAGCGTCGGCATGATGGAGGCATCGACGACTCGCAGGCCGCCGACGCCGTGTACCCTGAGCTGTGCGTCGACCACGGCGAGCCGGTCATTGCCCATCTTGCAGGTCCCCACCGGGTGATAGAGGGTTTCCGCGTGCTCACGGATCCACTGTCGCAGCGCCTCGTCGCTCTGCACGTCCGCGCCGGGCTCAAGTTCCTGCGCATTATGCGGGCTGAACGCGGGTTGCGCGAAGATCTCGCGCGCCTTGTGCACGGCGACGACCAGCTTGTCGAGGTCGCGCGGGTCATCGAGGTAGCGTGGATCGATCGCCGGCGGCGCCAGCGGATCGGGACTGGCAAGGCGAATCTCGCCGCGAGAACGCGGGCGCAGATCGCAGGCGAGTATCGAGTAACCGTACAAGCGCAACAGGGGCGTCAGCTTGAGTCCGTGGTAGCTGTTGACCATCGGCACGAAGTGGAACTGCAGATCCGGCAACGGCTCGGACGGATCGCTCTTTAGAAAACCGCCACACTCGGCGACGTTGCTGGTCAGCTCGCCACGCCGCCCCATCACGTACTGAAACAAGGCCTTGAGCGATCGCAGCAGCGACAGCGGATGCAGCGAAAATCCGAGCCGCGTTTTGCTGCGCATGCCTACCAGGACATCCAGGTGATCCTGCAGGTTCTGACCGACACCCGGCAGCTCGTGTACCACGCTGATCGCGAATTGTTGCAGCGATGCACACGGTCCGATGCCGGAGAGCAGCAACAGATGCGGCGAGCCCACCGCACCGGCACTGAGAATCACCTCACGACGCGCATACACCTCGCGGTACGCGTGGCCGTCAAAGTAACGCACGCCAACGGCGCGCCGGCCCTCGAACAGAAGCTTGGTTGCACGAGCGTGGGTGACCACGTTCAGGTTGCCGCGACCCCGCGCCGGATGCAGGTAGGCGCGCGCGTTGCTGCAGCGCTCGCCGCCTATCTGCGCGACGTGGTAGTAACCCATGCCGAGCTGCTGCGCGCCGTTGAAGTCGAGGTTGTCGGCATGCCCGGCCTGGCGCGCCGCCTGCAGATAGACCGCCGACAAGGGATTGGGTTGGCGCAAGGACGCGACGTTGAGCGGCCCGTTGCTGCCATGCCACTCATCGGCGCCGGCCTCGAAGTGCTCCAATCGTCGGAAGTACGGCAGCACCTCGCGCCAGCTCCAGCCGGGATTGCCGAGCGCGGCCCAGTGATCGTAATCCGCCGCGTGACCGCGAATCACGCACATCGCATTGATCGCCGAGCTGCCGCCGAGGGTGCGTCCACGCGGCCAGTACAGGCGGCGCCCGCCCAGCTGGGGCTGTTCGACGGTCCATAGCTTCCAGTTGTAGACGTCCGAGCGCATCATCGCCAGTACACCCGCGGGCATGCGGATCAGCGGACTCACATCGGGCGGCCCGGCCTCCAGCAGACAGACGCGATGGCGGCCGTCGGCGCTCAGGCGGTTGGCCAGCACACAGCCGGCCGAGCCGCCGCCGACGATCACGAAGTCGTACATACCACTCCCGGCATCGAAAGACGGTTCGTCCGTGAATGCTAGCGCAGCGTCGCATCGTCGTCGTGCGATGCAGGACCAGCGCAGCCTTGAAATCCAGGCCCGTGACTCCACTTTAGCGGCACAAAGTCGTTCGTTACCGCATAGCAATGGAGGTTTTTGTCATGAGCATCACCCGCTACGAACCCTGGGCACTGCATCGCGAGCTGCTCAACGAGTTCAACCGATATTTCGAGCGCGTCGCCGATGCGTCGAGCTCGGCGACCGCCGACTGGGCGCCGCCGGTCGACATCGAGGAGTACAGCGACAAGTTCATGATCTACGCCGATGTCCCTGGCATCGAGCCGTCGAGCATCGAAGTCACGCTCGAAAAAGGCGTATTGACCCTGTCCGGTTCGCGCGAACTTGCGGTGGAACAGGGCAGCATCGAGCGTAAGCGTTCCGAACGCGCGTCCGGTCGCTTCCTGCGCCGCTTCGTTCTGCCGGACACCGTCGACTCCGACAGTGTTTCGGCCAGCGGCAAGAACGGCGTGCTGCAGATCGTGATTCCCAAGCGCCCGCAGGCGCAGCCGCGCAAAATCGCCGTCACGAACTGAGCATGACGCCGCGATGGGCCCCTTCCGCCGGCGGCGGAAGGGGCCTTTTCGCATCAAGGGCGCCCCGCGACCGACGGACGGCGCACCCGCGCCGCCGATCTTGCAGATGGGTCGATCGCCCTTATCTATGATGACGGTCCAGGATGACGTTCCCGGCCGGCGGCGCCGTCGCATCGTCCGGCTCGACGTGATGGTGATGTGAAGGTGCAATACAAGGACTATTACAAGATCCTCGGTGTCTCGCGCTCGGCCAGTGCCGACGAGATCAAGCGCGCCTATCGCAAGCTGGCGCGCGAATTCCATCCCGACAAGAACACGAGCAAGGGCGCCGAAGACCGCTTCAAGGAGATCAACGAGGCCCACGAGGTCCTCAGCGACCCCGAGAAGCGTCGCGCCTACGATGCGCTGGGGGCGAACTGGAAAGCCGGTCAGCCGTTCACGCCGCCGCCGGGCTGGGAGAGCGGCTTCGGCTTCGGACGCGGCCGCACCCGCAGCGCCGAGGATCTGGGCGGCTTCTCGGACTTCTTTTCCCAGCTCTTCGGTGGCATGGGCGCCAGGGGCGGCGGCCGCGCCGATCCGTTCGGCGGCTTCGGCGGCATGGACACCGACACCGTGGCGGACACACGCGCGCGGCTCGCGATCACGCTGGAGGACTCCTTCCACGGCGCGCAGAAGCAAATCAACGTCGGCGGCCGCACGCTCAAAGTCCGCATCCCCAAGGGCATCACGCCGGGTAAGACCATTCGCCTGGCCAACCAGGGCAGTCAGGGCGGCGATCTGCTGCTCGAAATCGAGATGCTGCCGCATCCGCTGTTCGAGCTCGAAGGTTCGGACATCTACCACACGCTCAAGGTCGCGCCCTGGGAGGCGGCGCTCGGCGGCAAGATCGCGGTGCCGACGCTCGGCGGCACGGTGGAGCTGAACCTTCCGGCCAACAGCCAGAGCGGTCGCAAGATGCGCCTCAAGGGGCGCGGCTTGCCGGGCGCGGTAGCGGGCGACCAATACGTGACCCTGCAAGTGGTCACCCCGCCGGCGAACACCGACGCCGAGCGCGCGTTCTACGCGGAAATGGCACGGCGCTTCAGCTTTGATCCGCGCCGCGCCTGAGCACGCTGCGCTACTGCGCCTCGCGGTGGTAGCGCGTGGCGATCTCCACCTCGTTCTTCGAGCCTAGGAACACCGCGACCCGCTCGTGCAGCTGCGTCGGCTGCAAGTCCAGGATGCGCTCGTAGCCGTTGGTCGCGGCGCCGCCGGCCTGCTCGACGATGAAACTCATCGGATTGGCCTCATACATCAGACGCAGCTTGCCGGGCTTGTCCGGGTCTTTCTTGTCGCGCGGGTAAATGAAGATACCGCCGCGCGTGAGGATGCGATGCACGTCGGCGACCATCGAGGCGACCCAGCGCATGTTGAAGTCCTTGCCACGCGGGCCGGTCTTACCGGCGAGCAACTCGTCGATGTAGCGCTGCATCGGCGCATGCCAGTGGCGCCGGTTGGACATATTGACCGCGAACTCCTTGGTGTCCTCGGGAATCCGCATCGCGCGCTGGGTCAGGATGAAGCTGCCGTGTTCGCGATCGAGCGTGAATGCGTGCGTGCCATTGCCGACGGTCAGCACTAGCATCGTGCTCGGGCCGTAGACGGTGTAGCCCGCCGCGACCTGCGTGCGGCCCGGCTGCAGGAAGTGTTCGTCGCGCACCTCGCTGATGCCATCCGGGCAGCGCAGCACCGAGAAGATGGTGCCGACGCTGATGTTCACGTCGATGTTGCTCGACCCGTCGAGCGGATCGAACAGCAGCAGGTAATGTCCCTTGGGATAGACGTTGGGAATCGGCTGGCAGTGGTCCATCTCTTCGGACGCGCAGGCCGCCAGATGTCCGCCCCACTCGTTCGCCTCCAGAAGAATCTCGTTGGACAGCACGTCCAGCTTCTTCTGCGCCTCGCCCTGGATATTGCCGGTGCCGGCATCACCGAGCACGCCGCCGAGCGCCCCCTTGCTGACCGCGTGCGAGATCGATTTGCACGCGCGCGCCACCACCTCGATCAGCAAGCGCAGATCCGGCGTGATGTGCCCCGCTCGCTGCTCCTCGATCAAAAACCGCGCCAACGACACCTGGGTCATACGCACTCGCTCTGTGATGACGGATCGCCCGCGCATTGTCCGGGCTCACGGCACGAATGCAAGCCGCATCGGAGCCGATGCGAGGCGAGCCGCGGCCCACGAACGGGCCGCAATCCCTCTCACCGCGACGATGAGCCCTTGCACAAAAGTCCCATCCGAGGGGCTTTTGTGCAAGGGTGGCGGAGTGAGAGGGATTCGAACCCTCGATGCGGTTTTAGGCCGCATACTCCCTTAGCAGGGGAGCGCCTTCGTCCACTCGGCCATCACTCCGGGACGACGATCTTGAGGGCCTTTCGCCCCTGCCGCGGACTATACACGCTGAAGAAATCCGCGGGTGTTCCGGAGAATCCGGAGGCGGCGGCAAGCGCCATCGCGTCGGACTGCCGACTCGCATCGTCATCCATCCCGCGAATCAGGATGGCGCGCCCGGAAGGATTCGAACCTCCGACCCCCAAGTTCGTAGCCTGGTGCTCTATCCAGCTGAGCTACGGGCGCTCAAGACCGCGACTTTCGACGACGCGAGGGCCGCGATTCTAGCGGCCGTCGTCGTCGACGTAAAGAAATATCTGCAGACCCTGGCCGGAACTGTGATCTCGATGCTCGCGGCGCGCGGCCGCGACCATGCTCAGGCCGCAGCCTCGATCGCCGTCAGCACGCCCTCGCGGCGGATGCGCTCGAGGATCTCTTGTCGATGCACGGCGACGTCGCGCGGCGCCTTGACACCGATACGGACCTGATTGCCCTTGACGCCGAGCACCGTGATTTCGATGTCGTCGCCGATGACGACGGTTTCGCCGACACGTCTGGTGAGAATGAGCATCCGTACTTTCCTCCTCGATCCACTGGATGGTGACAGTGTCCCGAAGACGACGAGGGCGCACTACCCCCCGAAAAGGGCTAATCGCCTGTGGATAAACGACTCCGGAAGGCGACGCTCACGCTCCCGGTGTACCCTCCAGACCGAAGGCCTTGTGCAGCGTGCGCACGGCGAGTTCCAAATACATTTCGTCGACGACCACCGAGATCTTGATCTCCGAGGTCGAGATCATGCGGATGTTGATGCCGGCCGCAGCCAGTGACTTGAACATCTTCGAGGCCACACCCGCGTGGCTGCGCATGCCGACGCCGACCAGTGACACCTTGACGATGTCGGCCGCGCCGGCCACGCCCTTGGCGCCCAGCTCGCCGGCGACCCCGCGCATGATCTCGAGCGCACGCTCGTAGTCGTTGCGATGCACGGTGAAGGTGAAGTCGGTGGCGCCATCGCCACCGACGTTCTGCACGATCATGTCGACTTCGATGTTGGCGTCGCCGATGGGGCCCAGAATCGCCGCGGCGATGCCCGGACGGTCCGGCACGCCGGTCATCGTGATCTGGGCCTCGTCGCGGTTGAAAGCGATGCCGGAGATGAGTGGTTCTTCCACGTTGCCCCCTGATTGCGGTTCGTCGAGCGTGATCAGCGTGCCGGGACCTTCGACGAAGGTCGACAGCACGCGCAGCGGTACCTTGTACTTTCCGGCGAACTCCACCGAGCGGATCTGCAGCACCTTCGATCCGAGGCTGGCGAGCTCCAGCATTTCCTCGAAGGTGATCCGGTCCAGCCGCCGCGCCTTGGGCTCGACGCGTGGATCGGTGGTGTAGACGCCATCGACATCGGTATAGATCTGGCACTCGTCGGCCTTGAGCGCAGCGGCGAGCGCAACGCCCGTGGTATCCGAGCCGCCGCGACCGAGCGTGGCGACGCTACCGTCGGCGGTGATGCCCTGAAAGCCGGCGACGACCGGCACCCGGCCGGCCGCGCAATCCGCGAGCAGGCGCGCACCGTCGATTCTCTGGATGCGCGCCTTCATGTGAGCGTCGTCGGTTTCGATCGGCACCTGCCAGCCGGTGTACGAGCGGCTCTGCACGCCGAGCTTGCCGAGCGCGAGCGCGAGCAGACCGATGGTGACCTGTTCGCCGGTCGCGGCGATCTGGTCGAACTCGCGCGCGCTGCCGCGCGGATCGATCGAACGCGCGAGCTTGAGCAGGCGATCGGTCTCACCCGACATCGCCGAGACCACGACGACGACCTGGTGGCCCTGTTGGTGCCACGACGCCACCTTGCGCGCCACGTGCTCGATGCGCTCCACCGAGCCCATCGACGTGCCGCCGTATTTCTGAACGATGAGTGCCATTGAAAAGCGCGTTCCAGTTGCTGGTTTTTAGTTTCCGGTCGCTGTCAGTTTCACCGTTTCTGCAAACTGGAAACTGGAAACTAGAGTTTCTGCTCCACCCAGGCCACCACGCTGTCGAGCGCCGCCGGCAGCGCAGCAGGTTGCGTGCCGCCGGCCTGCGCCATGTCTGCACGCCCGCCGCCCTTGCCACCGACCTGGCCGGCGACGAAATTGACCAGCTCGCCCGCCTTCACCCTGCTGGTGAGATCGGCGGTCACGCCGGCGATCAGGCTCACCTTCTCGCCGCTGGCCGCGCCGAGCACGATGATGCCCGAGCCGAGCTTCTGCTTGAGCTGATCCATCAATCCGCGGAGCGCGCCGGCATCGACGCCGTCGACGCCTGCCGCGAGCACCTTCACGCCCTTGACCTCGCGTGCCTGGCCGGCGAGGTCTCCGCCGGCGCTCGCCGCGAGCTTGGACTTGAGCGCCGCCAGTTCCTTGTCGAGCTGCCGGATACGCTCCTGCAATTGTTCGATCTTGCCGGTGAGCTCGTCCGGCGACGTGCGCAACAGCTCGGCCGCCTTGCGTAGGCGGCTCTCGCGCTCGCGCAGATAGTCGATCACGTTCTGCCCGGTCAGCGCCTCGATACGGCGCACGCCGGCGGCGACACCGCTTTCGGACACGATCTTGAACAGGCCGATGTCGCCGGTGCGGCTCACATGCGTGCCACCGCACAGCTCGGTCGAGTAGCTGTACTCTCCCTGCCCCATCGTCAGCACCCGCACCTCGTCGCCGTATTTCTCGCCGAACAAGGCCATCGCGCCGGCCTGGATCGCGTCGTCGTACCGCATGACCTCTGCGCGCACGGGCACGTTGGCGAGAATCGCCTCGTTGACGCGGCGCTCGATCTCGCCGATCTGGTCCGCGGTCAGCGGCTGCGGATGCGAGAAGTCGAAGCGCGTGCGCGCCTCATCGACCAGCGAGCCCTTCTGCACGACGTGCGCGCCGAGCACATCACGCAACGCGCGGTGCATCAGATGGGTCGCCGAATGGTTGCGCATGGTCGCGCGACGCAGGCTTGCGGTGACCTCGGCGGTCACGGCGTCGCCGAGCTTGAGCGTCCCCGACCCAAGGCTGCCGTGATGACCGATCACCGCACCGGCGGCAGTCCCCTTGATCTTCTGCGTGTCCGCGACCTCGAAGACGTGAGGCGTGAGCGCTGAGACGTGAGACGTGATCGTGCCGCGGTCGCCGACCTGGCCACCGGACTCCGCGTAGAACGGCGTGGTATCGAGCACGACCACACCGGCCTCGCCGGCGTGCAGCGCCTCGACCGGCTGGCCGTCGCGATACAGCGCCAGCACCTTGGCCTCCGCGCGCAAGGCGTCGTAGCCGATGAAGCAGGTCTCGGCGCCCTCGTAGGCGAGCGTGCCCGCGGCCTTGAAGCTCGACGCCGCGCGCGCGCGTTCACGCTGCGCGCTCATCTCGCGCTCGTAGCCGTCCAGATCCAGCGACAGCTTGCGTTCTCGCGCGATGTCGGCGGTCAGGTCCACCGGAAAACCGTAGGTGTCGTAGAGCTTGAACACCACGTCACCGGGAATCGTGGTGCTGGCGCCGAGTCTTGCGATCGCCTCGTCGAGCAGTCTCATGCCTTTGTCGAGAGTGATCGCGAAGCCCTCCTCCTCGGCACGGATCGCTTTTTCGATCTGTGCCTGCTGCGCGCGCAACTGCGGATAGGCCGCCCCCATCTGTTCGGCCAGCGGCGCCACGAGCTTGAAGAAAAACGCGTCGTCGATGCCGAGCTTGTAGCCGTGCCGGATGGCGCGGCGCATGATCCGGCGCAGCACGTAACCGCGACCCTCGTTCGACGGCAGCACGCCATCGGCGATCAGGAATGCCGTCGCGCGGATGTGATCGGCGATGACCTTCTGCGAGGCGCTGGCGTATGGCGCCTGTCCGGCGATGTTCGCGACCGCCGTCACCAGATGGCGGAAGGTGTCGGTCTGGTAGTTGTCGTGGGTGTTCTGCATCAGCGCGCTGATGCGCTCCAGGCCCATGCCGGTATCGACACTGGGCGCCGGCAGTTCGGTCATGGCGCCGTCGGCATGGCGCTCGAACTGCATGAACACCAGGTTCCAGATCTCGATCCAGCGGTCGCCATCCTCTTCAGGTGAACCCGGCGGGCCGCCGGCGATGCCCTTGCTGCCGTCGGGATCGTGGTCGTAGAAGATCTCCGAGCACGGCCCGCAAGGCCCGGTATCGCCCATCGACCAGAAGTTGTCGGAGGCGTACTGCGCGCCTTTGTTGTCCCCGATGCGCACGATTCGCTCGACCGGCACACCGATCTGGTCGCGCCAGATGCCGTAGGCCTCGTCATCGGTGTGGTAGACCGTGACCAGCAGACGTTTGGGGTCGATGCCGAGCCAGTCCTTGCCAGTGATGAACTCCCAGGCGTAATGGATGGCTTCCTTCTTGAAGTAGTCGCCGAAGCTGAAATTGCCCAGCATCTCGAAGAAGGTGTGGTGCCTCGCGGTGTAGCCGACGTTCTCCAGATCGTTGTGCTTGCCGCCGGCCCGCACGCATTTCTGGCTGGACACCGCGCGTGTGTATGGCCGCTGATCCTTGCCGGTGAACACGTCCTTGAACTGGACCATGCCGGCGTTGGTGAACAGCAGCGTCGGATCGTTGGCCGGCACCAGCGGGCTCGACGGGACCAGCGCATGACCCTTGCCCTGGAAGAATTCCAGGAACCTGGTGCGGACCGTGTTGGTATTCATGCGCGAGTGGACGGGCGTACGGGATCAAAAGGCGCGTTATGGTAATCAACGCACCCCTGCGCCGCTACACGGCCCGGTTCAGATGTCGTCCGGCGTGCCCCTGAGCACCGCGCGGATCTGCTGCGGCTCGAAACCGCGCAGCGCGAGAAAGCGGTACTGCTTCTGCCACTGGGCCGCCGTGCGCGCCGGCGCGCGGAACTTGCGCGCATGGGCGATCGATGCGACCTCGACCCAATCGACCTCGGCGGAACCGAGCGCCTCGCGAATCTCGGCATCCGCCACGCGCGCCGCTTCCAGTTCCGCGCGGATCCGCAGCGGGCCATAGCCCTGCGCGATGCGGCTGCGCACCAGCATCTCGGCGTAGCGGGCATCGGACTGCCAGCCGGCGTCGGCGAGCTCACCGACGATGACCTCCGCGGTGACGTCATCGTGGCCGCGGCGCACGAGCTTGTCTTTGAGCTCGGCGGCGGCATGCTCGCGGCGCGCGAGCAGTCGCAGGGCGGTGTCGCGACCGCCCTGCGTGCTCGGTTGCCTACTTCTATTGCGCAGCACCGCCGGCGGCCGGCTTGCGCTCCGGCATCAGCTTGGCGCGGATCGCCTGTTCCAGCTCGTCGGCGATCTGCGGGTTCTCGCGCAGGAAGTTGCGCGCGTTGTCCTTGCCTTGGCCGATCTTGTCGCCCTTGTACGCATACCAGGCGCCGGATTTTTCGATCAGCTTGTGCTCGACGCCCAGGTCGATCAGCTCGCCGAGCTTGGAGATGCCCTCGTTGTAGAGGATCTCGAAGGTGGCTTCGCGAAACGGCGGCGCCAGCTTGTTCTTGACGATCTTGACGCGGGTCTCGTTGCCGACGACCTCGTCGCCCTTCTTGATCGCGCCGGTGCGACGGATGTCCAGGCGCACCGAGGCGTAGAACTTGAGCGCGTTGCCGCCGGTGGTGGTTTCCGGCGAGCCGTACATCACGCCGATCTTCATGCGAATCTGGTTGATGAAGATCACCAGACATTTGCTGCGCGAGATGTTGCCGGTGAGCTTGCGCAGCGCCTGCGACATCAGTCGCGCCTGCACGCCGACGACGGAATCGCCCATCTCGCCCTCGATCTCGGCCTTGGGTACGAGCGCCGCAACCGAGTCGATGACGATGATGTCGACGCTGTTGCTGCGCACCAGCATGTCGCAGATTTCGAGGGCCTGCTCGCCGGTGTCCGGCTGCGAGATCACCAGGTCCTCGACCTTGACGCCGAGCTTCTGCGCGTACTGCACGTCGAGCGCGTGCTCGGCGTCGATGAACGCGGCAACACCGCCGGCCTTCTGGCATTCGGCGACGGCGTGCAGCGTCAGCGTGGTCTTGCCGGAAGACTCCGGGCCGTAGATCTCGACGACGCGGCCGCGCGGCAGGCCGCCGATGCCCAGCGCCGTGTCCAGCGTCAGCGAGCCGGTGGAAATGGTCTCGACGTCGCGCAGTTGCTCGCCGGGCGTCATCTTCATGATCGCGCCCTTGCCGAACTGGCGTTCGATCTGCGACAGCGCGGCTTCCAGCGCCTTTTTGCGGTTCTCGTCCATGGGTGTCCTGTTGAAACGGTACTCGGGTTTGCTCGAAAAGCTCGGCGCATGATGCCGCGCGCCAGGCTCAGAAGCCGAGCCTGCGGTAAGCAGCCGACGGCGATCCAGCCGTTATTGTTTCACAGCGCCCGCGCGTTGCGCCGCCGCGGGCTTCACAGCAGGCGCATCTGACCGCCGCCGGCAGCCGCTTCCGGCGCATCGGGGTCCAGTGGCCAGCAACCGACCTGCTCGTAGACGACCGGGGCGCGACCGATGTGGCTGCGGATCAGCACGAAGTCGCGCACCGGCCACTCGATCGGCTGGATCAGCGTCGGCGGCAGCGGCGCGCCGGCATCGCGATGGATGGTCAGATGCGGCGAGAAGCGCATCGGTTGCACCGGTACGCGGGCGCGCAGCAGCGCTTCGCGCAGACGCTCATGGAGCGTAGACAGCGCCGGCGGCGGCTCGCGCGATCCCAGCCACCACGGTACCTCGCGGTTGCGAAAGCTGCCGGCATGATCCAGTCGCAGCGTGAACGGCCGCGCACGCACATGGCTCGCGACCTGCCGCGCAGCGGTCTCGGCCACCTCGGGCACATCGTCCCCGAGGAACAGCAGCGTCAGGTGATAGCGCTGCGCCACGCTCGGCGCGCCACGCGGCTGCATGCGCAGACGCAGCACACGCGCGGCCTCGGCGCAGGCGGCGCGCGTGGCCTCGTCCGGCCACAGCGCGAAGAACAAACGATTGCCCGGCCGCTCAGCCGGCATGTCGCAGACGATCGACGAGGATGTCCAGCGCCATGCGCACCGACTGCAACCGCACCGACGCACGGTCGCCGTCGAAGCGGAAACAGCGCGCGCTGCAGTCACCGCCTCTGCGCGCACAGGCGATCCACACGGTGCCGACCGGCTTGCCGTCGCTGCCGCCGCCGGGACCGGCGATGCCGGTGAGCGCCAGCGTCCAGTCGACCGGCGCGCGGTCGAGCAAACCCATCGCCATCGCCCGCACCGTCGGCTCGCTGACCGCACCGTGCTGCTGCAGCACACTCGCCGCCACGCCGAGCAAATCCTCTTTGGACCGGTTGGAATAGCTGACGACGCCGCGTTCGAACCAGGCCGACGAGCCGGCGAGATCGGTCAGCGTCTTCGCCACCAGGCCGCCGGTACAGGACTCGGCAACCGCCAGCCACTGTCCGCGCGAGCGCAGCGTTTCGGCGATCTCGACGACGCGGACGTCCATCGCGTTCACCGCCGCAAACGCGCCTCGGCCATGCGATCGGCGATCTCGCCGGTGGGCCGCCGCTCGGCCGCCGCACGCGCGAAGATCTCGCTCAGCGTGCTGCCGATGCGCTGCAGATGCGCGTCGACCGTAGCAGCGTCGTAGTCGGGCCCCTCGTAGAAGATGTCGATGATGCCGCCGGCGTTGATGCAGTAATCCGGCGCATAGAGGATACCGCGCTCCATCAGCACGCGATCGTGCTCGGGCCGCGCGAGCTGGTTGTTGGCGGCACCGGCGACTATCCGCGCCTTGAGCGCGGGAATGCTCGCGTCGTTGAGTACCGCACCGAGCGCGCAGGGCGCGAACACATCCACATCGAGCGCCGCAATCTGGTCCATGCCGACCGCGACCGCACCGAACTCGCGGACGCAGCGCTCCACCGCCGGCGCGTGCAGGTCGGTGACCCACAAGCGCGCGCCGGCATCGTACAGATGTCGGCACAGGCGATAGCCGACATTGCCCACGCCCTGCACCGCGACGCGCAGGCCACGCAGGTCATCCCGCTGCCAGAGGTGCTTCACCGCCGCCTGGATGCCGATGAACACCCCCTTGGCCGTCGCCGGTGACGGATCGCCGCTGCGCCCGGCCGCGACGGACCGCGCATCGGCGAGGCCACCGACGTGCGGCGTGACCTCGGCGATCAGGCGCATGTCGGCGACGCTGGTGCCGGAGTCCTCGGCGATGACGTAGGCGCCGCCCAGCCGATCGACCGCGCGCCCCATCGCACGCAGCAGCTCGGGGGTCTTGTCGCGGCGCGGATCGCCGATGATCACGCTCTTTCCGCCCCCCTGCGGCAAACCGGCCAGCGCCGCCTTGTAAGTCATGCCGCGCGACAGGCGCAGCACATCCGTCAGCGCCTCGGCTTCGCTAGCATAAGGCCACATGCGACAACCGCCGAGAGCGCGGCCCAGGTTCGTGTTGTGCACCGCGATGATCGCGCGCAGCCCCGTCGCTGCATCGAAGCAGAAGCTGACGGTCTCGTGCGCGTCGAATTCCGGATGCGAGAACAACGGCATGTCTGGCCAGGCCGCAAATGGGTCGAGCGGGGATTGTAGCCTTGCGCCTGCGCGCGGCGTGATGCGGACGCATCCGTCGAGACTTCAAGCGCGTAAGTGCTGCGGACCGCGACGGGGGAGACTTGCAGATGAGAGCTTGCGGCTTTGTGGTCGTCATGACCTGCTACGCCATGCCGTGCCTGGCCCACGTGAAGGACGAGCCGGTCGCGCTGGAAGGCATCGAGGTCTTCGGTGAGCGCGAAACCGGAGTCACACCGTCGGCATCGTCCGGCCGCATCGACCGCAGCGAACTCGATGCGCATGCGAGCCAGCGCACCGGCGATCTGCTGGAGCTGATCCCCGGGTTCATCACCACCCAGCACAGCGGCGAAGGCAAGGCGAATCAGTACTTCGCGCGCGGCTTCAATCTCGATCACGGCACCGATTTCGCCGTATCCATCGAGAACGTGCCGCTCAATCTGTCCTCGCACGGCCACGGCCAGGGCTATCTCGACGTCAACTTCCTGATTCCCGAACTGCTGGCCGGCTACGACTATCGCAAGGGCAGTTACAGCCTGCGCGACGGCGATTTCGCCACCGCCGGCAGCGCCGAGCTGCGCTGGGTCGATGACACGCCGACGCTGGTTCAGGGCAGCGTCGGCGAGTACGGCGAGCGCCGCGGCCTGGTCGCGGGCAGCCTGCGCGGCGCCGGCGGCACGCTGATCGCCGGCGTCGATTACAGCGTCAACGACGGCCCTTGGGTGCTGCCGATGGATCAGCGCGCCGTGCGCGGCCTTTTGCGCTACGTGCGCGACGGCGCAACGGCGCGCAGCAGCCTGACCGTGAGCGCGTACGACAACCGCTGGACCAGCAGCGACCAGATCCCCGAGCGGGCCGTCGCCGACGGCCGGATCGACCGCTTTGGCTTCGTCGATGGTAGTAGCGGCGGCGATACGCACCGTTACATCGTCTCGGCCTCGCACTCGCGGCAGGCGGGCGATGCGCAGTGGAGTGCCACGGCCTACGCCGTCGACTACCGGCTGCAACTGTTCTCGAACTTCACCTATTTTCTCGACGATCCGGTCAACGGCGATCAGTTCGAGCAGTTCGACGACCGCAGTTACTACGGCGTGCGCGTGGATCGTCGCCAGAGGCTGACGCTGTTCGGGCGCGACGCTGCGCTGGTGGCCGGCATCGACACGCGCTACGACCGCATCGGCGACGTCGGCCTGTACCGGACCGCGGCGCGCCAGCGTCTGGATACGGTGCGTCGCGACGCCATCGACGACACGCGCCTGGGCGGCTTCGTCGGACTGGAACTGAGCACGGCTGAGTGGATGCATCTGACCGCCGGAACCCGTCTGGATCACTACGACTATGAGGTCGAATCACGCAGCGGCCTGGCCGACCGCAGCGGCGACGAGCTGCAGTGGAGCCCCAAGCTGAGCCTGATTCTCGGCCCTTGGGCCGCCACGCAGTTCTTCGTCAACGCCGGCCGCGGCTTTCACAGCAACGACGCGCGCGGCGACGATGGCTCGCCGGGCTTCGATCCGCTGGTGGCTGCGCGCGGCGCTGAGTTCGGCCTGCGCAGTGCACCGCTGCCGGGCCTGGAGCTGGCGCTGGCGTTATGGGCGCTGGAACTCGATTCCGAGCTGGTCTACGTCGGCGATGCCGGTCAGACGGAGCCGAACAACGCCAGCCGGCGCCGGGGCGCTGAGTTCTCGTTGCGTTACCACCCCTTCGACTGGCTCGGTTTCGACGCCGACTGGACCGTGACCCGTGCCCGGCTCGAAGACGCACCAGGCGAAGATCGCATCCCCAACGCGATCCCGCGCGCCGGTCGTGCCTCGATCGGCGTGCGCGTGTTGCCGGATCTGCAGCTCGGTCTTCAGGTACGTCACTTCGCCGGCGCGCCGCTGATCGAGGACGGTAGCGTGACCGCACGCGACGGCACCCGCGCCGATCTGCTGCTGCGCTGGGCGGCGACGCCGCAACTGTCGTTGCGCGCCGAACTGCTCAATGCCTTCGATGAGGACGATGCCGACATCGAGTACTTCTACGAATCGCGCCTCGCCGACGAAGCAGAAGCGACCGCTGATCGGCACTTCCACCCGGCCCTGCCGCGCCTGTTGCGCCTGACGCTGCGCGCGGCGTTCTGAGCGTTCAGCCCGACACCAGACCGCTACGCTGGGCAAACCACAGGGCGGCGACGACTGCGACCGCGAGCGACCCGAGTCGCAGCAAAACGGACCGGTAAATCCGGTGCGCACGCATCGCGTATGCGAGCGGCACCGCGACGAGCACGATCGCGAGCTGACCAAGTTCGACGCCGAGATTGAAGGCCAGCAGGCTCAAGACGCGTAATCCGTCCGGCAAGCCCAGTTCGCCGAGCACCGCGGCGAAGCCGAAGCCGTGGACGAGACCGAATGCGAAGGCAAGCAGCCAGCGCCGCCGCCATACCAGCGGACGCAGGTTGTTCAGCGCGGCCAGCACCACCGATGCGGCGATCGCCGATTCGACTACGGCGCCCGGCGGACGAACGAGGTCGAGCGCAGCGAGACTCAGCGTGATCGAATGCGCCAGCGTGAACGCCGTGACGGTGGCGGCGACGTCGTAAAGCGCCGGCCGCAGCCGCGTCACCGGCTGCCAGCCGGCGGCACGCCAGACCAGTACCGATGGCAGCAGCAGGGCCAGCAGGAACAGAATGTGGTCTATGCCGATCCAGATGTGGTGCACGCCCTCGCGCAGGTAATCGATGAAGCTGCCTGTAGCCGATGAATGGCCCAGTACCCACTCGCGGCGACTGGCGTCCGGACTGAACACGGCCGCATGGGCGTGACCGCCAGCCTCGAGGTGTAGCAGCCCGCGATGCGTGGGGTCGAGATCGAACAGCAGGCGGTATTCGAGCGCGAGGACGCGCGCAGCGAGCGGACACGCTCCGGCGAGATCGAGCCAGGCATAGCGGCCGTCGCCGCGGGCGTGGACACGCAGATCGGTGACGGCGAGAGTGCAGGGACGTCCGTCGGCATCGAGCCTTATTCCGGAAGCGACCACCGCCGCCAGCCGCGCCCTGCTCGCGCGCAGCTCCCCCCAGGTCAGCAGACGGTCAGCGTTGGCATCGGCGGCCACCAGCACATCGACGTCGCGCAGCGCGATCTCCAACTGGCCGCCGACACGCCCGCCGTCGAGCCGGAGTGTCAGGAAAGCATCACTCGGCCGGTGCGCGGCCGCCGCGAACGCCCATAACGCCAGGACCGCGCCCAGCAGCGGCGGCCAGCCGCGGACGCGGCTCACCAGCGTGCCTCGAGCCAGACGTCGCGCACCCCGCTGGCCTCGCTCCAGTCGCGCAGGCCGGCGATGGCGCGCGCATCGCCGGCGGCCAGTGCGGCGGCGAGTAACAACCGCGCATCGGCCAGCTCGCGTTGATCGCGGAAGTTCGCCCGAGCCAGCGCGAGCGCACGCGCGGCGTCGCGCTCGACGAACAGCGCAAAGCTCGCCTCCTCACGCAGATGCGGCGCATCGCCGCGCCGGCGCAGCGCCGCATAGGTATCGGCCAGAGCATCGGTCAGTTCGGTAACGCGCGCCGACTCGCCCAGGGCGAGGTACGCCCGGACCGCAGCCAGACGCAGGATCTCGCTGTTACTCGCGTCCTCGAGCAGCGTGATCACGGCGCCAGCCCTCCCCTGCTCCAGCAACAAGTCGGCATAGGCCGCGCGCAAGCCTAGATCCCAAGGCGCGCGCGCGAGCCCGGCGACGAACGCAGACTCGGCGGCGACGAGGTCACCACGGCGCTGCGCCGCGGCGGCACGTTCCGCCTGATACCAGGCGTAGACCGGATCGGGCTGCGCCGCCATCGCCGCATCGAGCGCATCGAGCCCCGCCCCCGCACCCCAGGGATCGCGCGGCGCCGCCGTCGCGAGCCGGCACAGCTCGGCGACCACGCCGGGGGCGAGCGTCTGCAGCCGCGCACAGTCGGCTGCGGCAGCATCCAGCGCACCGCGCACGCGGTGGATGGTCGCGCGCGTCAACCAGGCCTGGGCGTGGTCGGGACTGCGCGTGAGCAGGCGATCGAGATCCGCGAGCGCCGCTGCGAAAGCGTGCTGGTGCTGTTTGAGCGTGGCACGCAGCAGTAGGATGTCGTCCGGGGCGTTCGGCGCGGACCACCACGGTTGCAGCAAGCCCTGCGCGTAACCGTAGTCACGCGGATCGCCGCTGCGCCGCGCCCGTTCGAGGAACACGCGGGCGGCGCGAGCGGCGAGCGCGGCATCGGCGACCCCGCCACGCGGCGCACCCGCCGCACGCTCCGGCAGGCGTTCGAGTATCTCGCCATCGTTCGCCGGCCGGAAGGGCGCGCCGTATGCCAAACCAGCCACGAGCCCCAAGGCAAAACAGACCCCCCGCCAGCGGCAGGGGGTCCGGATCCGAGTAGATGCCGTCACCTCAGCGTGTGATCGGCACGGGCTCGGTATTCTCGGCGGTGTCGTCGAAAACGAAGGCACCGTCGTTTACCGGGAATGGTTCTGCGGTCTCGTCGGTCTGTGACGCGATCACGATCAGCCGCTGCGTCGAGCTCTGAGATCGTGGCGCGCGATCATCGTCATCGTCGCAGGCCACGAGCAGGCCAGTGGCGAGCAACGCAATGCAGATTTGGAATGCGCGCATGGGCTTACCTCCGGGCGATCGCGGTGGCTTCGTTCGGCGACCCCGGCAACGGGTGATCGAGGAACGGGAAACGGTCGAGGTAATCGTTCGGATCGGGACGCGCACCGTCGGTGTATTTCAGCTTGCGCGAATCGCGAGACGGCGGGTCTACTTCGTCCGGAAGGAGTACGCCCATCGCGGCGCGTAGTTCGATGTCGACGACGTCATCGATCGGCCTGCGGCCGTTGGGGAATCCCGCCAGATCACCGCCGAGCACTCCGAGATCGTTCTGCTCGGCGCGCGGCGTCGGCGGGATGTCGAGGTTCAAGCGCAACATCTCGGACGGCACGCTGTTCGAGCCTTCGACCTTGGTCAGTCCGTCGATGCCGGTCAGGAACGCGGCGATCAGGTCGGAGCGCGGATAGACCTCCGGAGCACGCACGCCCGCCGAACCGAACAGAATCTCCAACAGCTTGGGCAGCGTCGGGTTGAAGACGTAATCGGCAAAGCGCGCGGCATCGTCCTTGGGCTCGGTGGCATTGAACAAATCCTTGTCCGGCAGACCAATGACGACTTCGTTGACCAGCGGCGAACCCAGGCGTGACACCTGGGTCCACGCCCCGCCCTCGAGCGCGGCTCCGGTATTGGTCGCAGGCGCCGTTTGATCGGTGCGTTGCGGCTGCGGATTGATCACGCGCGCCTGGCGCAGGCTCGCCGTGGTCCAGCCGCCGATGATGGGTGTCGATCCACGCAGGCAGGCCGCCGGCACCTCGAGCGCGAGCGAGGTCACGTTTTTGTCGCCGATGGTATTGCGTTCCAGGGCACGCGCATCCTGGCCCTGGGGTCCCAGCTCCTCGACCGGCACGGCGATGTTCACCAGATCGAAGGTCTCGCCGAGATTGACGACGAAACCCTCGCGGCGCTGGCCGACGAAGACGCGCGCCGTGCCGTCGCAGCCGGGGATGATGATGTCGTGGATGAAGCTGTCGGCGTAGGCCGGATAGTCCGGGATCGACTTGTTGCCGATGTTGTCGATCGGCTTGCCGAGACTACGCGAACCGTCGGTCTTGCGCACCGGCATCCGCATGCCCGTACGCCGGTCGCCGCGGACGATGTCAAGCGTATAGGTCTCCACCACATTCTGCGCCGCCGAGTCGCCAGCGCCGATCTGACCGATATTGACCAGCGGTACCGGCACCATCTTGTCACCGACCGGGACGGCGAGCCCCTTTAGCTGACTGTCGAAACGGAATTGAAAGGTAATGTCCTCGACGCCGTCGCCGCTGTTGTCGATGTGGATCTCGTACAACGCGTTCGGATCGAGTGAGAAATAGTTCGGGCCGCCATAGGCATCCTGCAACGGCAGGTAGTTGGCCACGATCACCACACGATCCTCGCGGCCGTCCTCGTAACTGCGGAACATGTAGAAATCGGTGCCGTCAATCTTGGGCGCCGTGGTGACGAACGGGGCCTCGCGGTGGCTCGATGCGTGCGCCACGGACATCGCACCAACCGTGGCGAGCGCCGCGACCAGCGCGGCCAGTGATTGGGTGTGTCGCATCAGTCTCTCCGGTTAGGGCTGGGTCGGGAGCATTTCCCCGCTCGGTATACGGCCGCTCCGCAGCCGCGGATGCAAAAGCCGGAGCGTCGATACGCCCCGGGGACCGGTCGGAAAGCGAGCGCGCGCCGAGATCCCGCTCCGCGCGATGTCCACGCCGCCATCTGCGATGTCGGCGGGCGCGATCAGAAGAGGCTTCAGCCCTCGCGCGGACGCTCGACGAGGGTGTGGATCTCGCGGATCGGGCAGCGCCGCGGGCCGATCGGGCTCTCCACGATCAAGATGTCGAGGCGAGTCAGCACTGATCCCGTGGTACGAAAGCCGATGGTCTCGGCGCTGCCCAGGTCCGGACACGGCTGCATCAAGCTGATCAGGTAGCGCTCCGATACGCCACCGCCGACGAGGATGTGCTCGTCGTCGAGACGATTCCAGCCGTCGATGCGGTAGTCGGCAATGCGCTCGACCGGCGCACCCAGCGACAGGCCGCGCGCGGCGAGCCGCTGCTCCATCGTCGGCAGGTCCTGCGCGGACGGCGTGGCGCAGGCACCGACCAGGGTGAGCAGCAGCGCCGGCATCACGATGCGGTGCAAGTCAAGGCTCATCGCGGGCCTCCCGATGAAGACGCCGGCAGCTTATCACCGCACCCGTAGTCGCCATTGCCCGACACCGAACACGGCGGGCGCGAGCGCCGACACCAGGGGGTAGAATGCCGGTCTGCCTCACGATCCGTCCCAGGAGTCCCGCCATGTCTAAAGCCGCCGATCCCGTCGTCATCACCGCCGTCGCCCGCACGCCGATGGGCGGCATGCTCGGCGTGCTGTCGCCGTTTTCCGGCGCCGAGCTCGGCGCGCGCGCGATCAAGGCGGCGGTCGAACGCAGCCAGCTCGCGGCCGATGCCGTCGACGAGGTGATCATGGGCTGCTGCCTGCCCGCGGGCCAGGGGCAGGCGCCGGCGCGTCAGGCGGCACGCGGCGCCGGCCTGGTCGATTCCACCGGCGCGCTGACGATCAACAAGATGTGCGGCTCGGGCATGAAGGCGGTGATGCTCGCGCACGACCTGCTGCTCGCCGGCAGCAACCGCGTGATGGTCGCCGGCGGCATGGAGAGCATGACCAACGCCCCGCACCTGCTGACCCGGGCACGCGGCGGCTATCGCTACGGTCATGGTGAGCTGCTCGACCACATGGCACTCGACGGGCTCGAGGACGCCTACGAGAAGCGCACGCCGATGGGCATCTTCGCCGAACGCACGGCGGAAGTGTACGGCTTCACGCGCGAGCAGCAGGATACCTTCGCGATCGCCTCGCTGGAGCGCGCCCAGCGTGCCAGCGAGGATGGCAGCTTCGCGTTCGAGATCACGCCGGTGCAGGTCAAGGGCAAGACCGGGGTCGAGACCATCGACAAGGACGAGCAGCCGGCCAAGGGACGCGCGGACAAGATCCCGACGCTCAAGCCGGCGTTCAAGAAGGACGGCACCATCACCGCCGCCAATGCCAGCTCGATCTCCGACGGCGCCGCCGCGCTGACGCTGATGCGCGCCTCGGAAGCGCAGCGGCGCGGCATCGCACCGCTCGCGCGCATCGTCGCGCACGCCAGTCACTCGCGCCTGCCGGCGGAGTTCACGATCGCGCCGGTGTACGCGATCTCCGAGGTGCTCAAGAAGGCCGGCTGGAACGTCGCCGATGTCGATCTGTGGGAGATCAACGAAGCCTTCGCCGTCGTGACCATGGCGGCGATGCAGGATCTGGAACTGCCGCACGCCAAGGTCAACGTCCACGGCGGTGCCTGCGCGCTGGGCCATCCGATCGGCGCCTCCGGCGCACGCATCATCACGACGCTGATCGGCGCGCTGAAGAAGACCGGCGGCAAGCGCGGCGTCGCCTCGCTGTGCATCGGCGGCGGCGAGGCGGTGGCGCTGGCAATCGAGATGCTCTGATGCGTCTGCTCGCCGTCGCGCTGCTCGCCTGCACGCTCACCGGCTGCGGCGGCGACGGCGGCATACCGGATGTCGATCCGGCAAGTCTTTGCGTGGACGACGCCTGCGGCAGCAAGACCGTGCTGCTGACGGTACCGGACGCCGAGAACATCCTGTTCACCGACGACGGCCGCCTGTTCGTCTCCGGCGGCACCAATGTCTTCGAGATCGTGCGCGACGGTGACGGCTACCGCGCCTTTGCGATCCACGACGGAAGCTGCAACTTCACCGGCCTCGCCCAGCGCGGCGAGGTGTTGTACGCCAACTGCTTCGACGGCCGGCTCTACGCGGCGCGGCTGACGGCGGCGCCGCTGCTCCAAGCCATCCACGATCTGGGGCTGGCCGCGCCCAACGGCCTGGTCGACGGTCCCGACGGCGAGCTGTATCTGGTCAACGGTCCGCTGGCGACCACCGCGCCGCCCGACCCCAAGATCGTGCGCCTGCGCCTGGACCCGTCCGACCCGTTCAAGGTCGTCGAACAGACCGACTGGTTCAGCGACGGTCTGCTCGGCCCCAACGGCATCCAGCGCCGCGGGCGCACGCTCTACGTCAGCAACAGCGCGCCGACCGGGCTCGGCGAGATCCGCAGCGTCGAGATCGCCGCCGACGGCAGTGCCGGCGCGTCGCGCCAAGTGCTGAGCTTTTTCGGCCTGCCGGACGATTTCAGCCTGGTGGGCGAGCACCTGTTGGTACCCAGTTTCAGCGGTGGCTTCATCGCCCTGTACGCGCCCGATGGCCGCCTGCTGCAGCGCACCGGCTCAGGACGCTTCAGTTTTCCGTCGCAGGCGCGCATCGGTCGCGCGCCGCTGTTCGCGCCGACCGACATCCTCGTCACCGAGAAGGGCATCCTCGGCGATACCGGCTCGTCGGTCGGTAACGTGTTGTCCGTATTCCGCGCGACGGGCCTTTGAAGCGGCGTCAGGGCGCCGTCATCTCGCGCGCGAGCGCGCCGGCGTCGTAGATCTTCTCCAGCGCTTCGAGCATGGCCGCGCTGTGCACCGCGACCGCGCGGTTGCGGGTCTCGTCGTAACCGAAGGCGCCGCCGAGCGAGTGCATGTTGCCGTCGAAGGCCAGGCCCACGACCTCGGCCTCGCGGTTGATCACCGGGCTGCCCGAGTTGCCGCCGGTGATGTCGTTGGTGGTGACGAAGTTCAGCGGCAGCCTCGGGTCCAGCCGCGGCTTGGCATCCAGCCACGAACGCGGCAAGGCGAAGGGCTCTGTTGCGGTCGCACGTGCGAACAGACCGGCGAGGCGCGTGAACGGCTCGATCGTGCGTCCGTTCTCCTCCCAGCCCGCCACCTCCCCGTAGGACAGCCGCAGCGAGAAGGTCGCGTCTGGATAGGTCTGCGTGCCCAGGGTCTCGAAGCGCAGGCGCGCGAGGATGGCGGCGTTCTTGTGCTCGACCGCCTCGACCTCGGTCTCGTAGCGCTGACGCAGCTCGCGCGAGACGGTATCGATCGCGCGCGCGAGCTGGATGAACGGATCGGTCGATGCCGATACCGCCTCGAAGCCGCCTTCCCAGAGCCGGCGACGCAGCGTGAGGTCGCCGAGCCGGGTGCCGGCGACGAGCTTGGCCGCGAGCGCCTCCGGCGAGTCGCCCGCGAGCACCAGCTTGACCAGCGGATCATCCGGCCCGAGGCGCTCGCGCAGCTTGCTCAGCGACCAGGCGAGCTTGGTCTGCTCGTAGGCCGGGTAGATCGGCGCGCTCGACAGCACCGTCTGCTCCAGCCGCGTGAGCTTGGCGTCCTGGTATTCGCGCAGGCGCTGGGCGCTGGGCTTGCCGCGCTCCTCGGCGGCGCGCACCAGATGGCGCGCCAGCTCGAAATACTTCGAGTCGAAACCCAGCGCGCGCTCGATCATCTGATACGGCGCCTCCAGCGCCCGGTACGCCCGTTGCGCGGCGGCGATCGCCGCCCACGGATCGCCGTCGGCGGCAGCGGCCGCCTTGCGCAGACGTGCCTCGGCCTTGCGTTTCTGCCCGAGCAGCTCGGGCTGCTGCAGGGCCGCGAGCTGCCCCCGCAGCACCTTCAGGCTGTTCTCGGTGAAGGTCAGGTCCGACCGCGCCTGCCGCTGCGCCTCCTCGCTGCCGCGCCCGTACTGCCACAGCAGCGCGCGCCGCTCGGAGAGATAGAGCAGGCCGTTGATCAGGTCGACGTCGCGCAGGCGCTGCAACTGGCTGACCGTGAGCAACCGGCGCGTCGTGCCCGGATGTCCGGTGACCATCACCAGCTCTCCGGGCGCGGCGCCCTCGCGCGCCAGCTTCAGATGCGCATCCGTGCGCACCGGCTCGCCGTCCTCGTAGGCGCGCAGCAAGGCCATGTCGAGGTTGTAGCGCGGAAAATTGAAGTTGTCCGGATCACCGCCGAAGAATCCGATGCGGTACTCCGGCGAGAACACCAATCGCACGTCCTGGTAACGATCGTAGCGGTACAGGTGATAAAGACCGCCACCGTAGAGCTCGACCACGTCGCAGCGCGTGGATGCCGCATCGTCGCCGACGCACTCGGCCTCGATGCGCGCCTTCTCGGCATCGCGCGCGTCGACATAGGCCTGACCGCTGCGGTTGGCGGTGGCCGCGGCGATGCGCTCGGTGACGTCGGTGATGGCGACCAGGCGGTTGAGCTCCTCGGCCGGACAGCGCAGCTCATCGGCGCGGGCGCGTGCGACGAATCCATCGTCGACGTAGTCGGACTTGGCAGAAGACAGCTCGCTGACACAGCGCAGCACACAATGCGCATTGGTCAGCACCAGCCCTTCGGGCGAAACGAATGACCCCGAACAGCCGCTGGCCAGACGCACCGAGGCGTGCATCAGTCGCTGCACCCAGGCCTCGTCGGGCTCGAAGCCATAGCGCGCCTTGAGTGCCTGGCGCGGCAGGTTGTCGAGCGTCCACATGCCTTCCGCCGCAATTGCGGGCGCCGCCGGCAGTACCAGCAGGGCACCTAGGACGATCGCCGCGCGAAGACCCACTGCACACACCACATTCATCAGCCTGCCCCCTCATCGACCGCGCGCCGTCCGTACCCGAGGCGCGCTAAGCTGACCCGGCAATGAGCCGGGAAGTTTCCTTCGACCCACGCGGGTATGCGTGGTTGACCGTGCTGCTCCCGATCGCGGCCGTGCACCTTGCCTATCTGGTGTCGATCGCGCAGGGTTCGGTAGAGGCCTGCGTGCCCTACTGGGAAGGCTGCACGTCGATCAGTCGCGCCGGACGCCATGGCCTGGCCAATCTGCTGTTCAAAGGACTGATGCTGCCACATGCGGCCCAGCTCGTGGGCTTTTGGCTGTTGACCTCGCTGTGGCTGCGCGCGCTGCGCCCGGACGCGCCGCGCCGCATCCTCGCCGTCACCGGCCTGGGCCTCGTCGCCGCCGTGTTCCTGATTCTCTACGCGAGCTTTCTCGGCGCCGAAGGGCCCACCTACCAGTGGCTGCGGCGCTACGGCATCAACGTGTTCTTCTCGTTCAGCGTGCTGGCGCAAATGCTGGTGATCGCGCTGCTGCAGCCGGTGCCCTCGCTCCGCCCTTTCTTGCGCCGCACCATGCTGGCCTTCGCCGCGCTGCTGCTGGCGCTGGGTCTGGCCAGCCTGCCGCTGCAGCATTTCGCGACCGATGCGGATCGCGCGATGAATGCGCTCGAATGGACCTACGCGCTGCTGATGGCACTGTTCTACGGACTGATCGGCCTCGCGTGGGGCGCCACCGGCTTTCGCCTGCGCGTCTGCACGGACGCGGACACGCCGGGCTCGCGCTGAGGTGTACACATGTTGTCCACGTGTATACATTTACAAAAGTAGGACATCGCCGCATCCTTCGACACGGCTGACGTTTTCATCGACCCGCACTCCGCCCGTCAGCCGCCCGGGCCGGCGGCCGCACCGGGGACGGCCACAGCAGATGCTTGAGGTTGTCGCGCTCCAGCACGTGTTCGAGCGCATTCTCCAAGAGGTGCCGGCACTGCGCTGCCGCGCTGTAGAGCAAGGCGTGTGTCGCGCCGTCACGGGCATCCGTGCTTTCGCATTCCATACTGTACTTTTCGAAGGCATTGAGGCCGACCAGAAGATCGGCGAGGTGGCGCGGGCACTCGCACTGATCGATGACTGGATATCCGAGACGACGCCGAGCGCATCGTCATCGAAGCGTCGCGCCGGCACTTTGCGCACCCGCTATCGCTCGACGCCCTCGGCCACTTCTGGCGGCACCAGGTTCAGGCTCATCAGGCAGACACGCGCCAGATGCGCCGCATCGACCGGCGCACGCACCGCCGTGACGCCATCCCGATCGAGCCGGCGCGGCATCGCGCGACTGGCGAAGCCGTAGACCACGACGCTCAGGCGCGGACGCAAACGCGTCGACAGCAAGCGCGCAGGCTGCGCGCGACACCCCCCAACACGCTGGGTTTGCGCAGGCGGCTGCGCCGCCAATCCCGCGATGCGATCCGCCGCCGCGCCGAGGCCGTGGCATGAAAGCCTCGTGCGCGATGACTTGAATCCCCATGCGGCGAGCGGTAGACACTGAGTCTGCGGCGGCATTGGAGCGGGCGTGATCGAGTCAGCGGCACAGCGGCTGTTGGAACCCGGCGAGGTCCTGTTCCGAACGGGGGACATCGGCCACGAGGCCTATCTGATCGAAAGCGGCGCCGTGGAGATCTACGTCGACCGCCCCGAGGGCCGCCGCGTGCTCGCCCTGCTCGGCGCCGACGATCTGTTCGGCGAGCTCGCTTTGATCGGCGATCAGACGCGCACCGCCTGCGCCCGCGCGGCGACCGCGACGCGCTTGAGCGTCATCACCCACGACCTTCTCCACGATCAGCTCGAACGGGCCGCGCCGCTATTGCGGCACCTGCTGCGCGTCACCTTGGCTCGCTGCCGCAGCAATCTGCGCATGATCGGCGACGGCGAGAACCCCGCGCCCACGAGCATCGCCCCGGCGACCGAGCCCGGCAGCGTCGGCAGCCTCGCACTCACGCGTCTGCGTCTGGAACGAGCGATCGCCGAGGCCATCGAGCGCGAGGAGCTGGAGCTGTTCTATCAGCCGATCGTGCGCCTCGGCGGCGGCCATGTGGTCGGCTTCGAAGCACTGGCGCGCTGGCGTCGCAGCGACGGCACACTGGTGCCGCCCGGGGAATTCATCTGGGTGCTCGAGGATTCGAAGCTGATCTTGGAGTTCGGCCGCTGGGTGATCCGCAAGGCCGCGGCCGATCTGCGCAAGCTCGATGCCCATCATCAGCCGATTCGTGTCGACGACGAGCCCCTGTTCTGCTCGGTGAACCTGTCCGTGCGCCAGTTCGGCGACCCCGAGTTGCTACCGGTGCTGCGCGCCGCCTTGGCCGACCATGCGTTGCAGGCCGGCCAGCTCCGGCTGGAGATCACCGAGTCGGGGCTGCTCAACAATCTCAACGCGGCGCTCGAACTGATCGAGCAGTGCCGTGCGCTCGGCTGTCGCGTCGTCGTCGACGACTTCGGCACCGGCTACAGCTCGCTGTGGTATCTACACAGCCTGCCGGTCGACGGGCTCAAGCTCGATCGCGCCTTCCTGCAGGACTCGACCCGTAGCGACCGCGGCCTGCGCATCGTTCGCGCCGTCGGCCGGCTCGCCGCGGATCTGGACATGTCGGCGATCGCCGAGGGCATCGAAACCCCCGAACAGGCGGCGATCTGTCACGACCTTGGCCTCGACTACGGCCAAGGGTACTACTTCGGCCGCGCGGTGCCCTTGGCGCAGGCGCAGGCGCTGCTGCGCCGACAGGTTGCGGATCTTTGATCCGTCCGGCTCAGCGCCGGCGCAGGCCCGCGGCCTGTTCGCCGAGCAAACGCCAGCCGAGCGCGAACATGCCGAAGCAGCCGGCCATCACCACGATGAGTGCACTGCGCACACGCCCGCCCAGCGGCAGTTGCATCACCAGCCACAGCAGCACACCGGCGGCGCCGAGCACGGCGTAGAACAAGCGAGTCGCGGCGGTATGCACGGCATCACCCAGCCGCGCACGCCACGCCCGCCTGGACACTCCGCTGCCGATGGTCCCGTGCGAAATCGCGATGCCCATTGCCGTTCTCCCGACACGCCCATCGAGGCGCACGTCCATTTGACGGCAGCGCGACCGTGGACCTGACGCCGCTCGATCGACGCACGCTGCCGCTGGTCGGTGACCGATTCCGAGCGGCCAGACGAGAACGACGAGCGGTCGACCGCCGCCGAACGCGCGCGTCGGCGGGCATGGCGGGGATTCGCAATCCCCGGGCGTTGCGACGCGGTAACCTTCACCGTGAGAACGCAACGCGCCGCCGACCGCGGCGCGGCCCTTTTCTGGAGGAAATTTTGGAGGAAAGCATGTCTGGCGAACGAGCGAGTGGGCGCCTGCGGCGGATGGGCGTTGCCCCGATCTGCGCGCTGATGCTGGCGGCCTGCGGGTCGAGTCACCCGACCAGCGGCGTCGATCTGCCACCGCTGCGCGACGAGACGCTGGACGCGCAACTCGTCGACGCGATCGAGCAGACCCGCGCGCGCGGCTGCGACTTTCTCGAACCGGCCTACTGCCTGTTCCCGTGGCCGAACGATTACTTCACCGTGGCCGACGCCGCCACCGACACCGGTCGCCGCATCGATCTACCGCTGGCCGCGATGCCCAAGAATCTCGCCGGACTGCCGCTGCGTCCCGACGAATGGAACCGCAACGACGGCTTCTCGCCGGGCCAGATGATGGTGACTTACGTGCCCGGACTCGACCCCGAGGTCAGCGGCATCGGCAACATCACCGACATCGAAGCCTCGCTCGATGCCGATGCGCCGATCCTGGTGATCGACGCCGACACCGGCGAGCGTCATCCGATCTGGGTGGAGATCGATGCCAGCGAGACCGCACGCACCCTGTGCGATGCGCCGGCCAGCGTCTTCGACATCGCGGATCTGGTCGCCGGCGAGCTGGGCATCGAGGATGTAGTCGCCAACCTGGGCGCTGTGGTCGATGGCCTGGGCGCCGGCTGCACGCTGACGCTACAGCCGATCCTCGCCGCGCTCGGCGAGGCACTGCACGACACGCTGCTGCCGAACAACGCGCTGAAGGTCGATCCACCGGCGCTGCTGATGCGGCCGGCCAAGAACTTCCGCGACGGTCACCGCTACATCGTCGCGATGCGCAATCTCAAGAACGCCCAAGGCGAGATCATCGAGGCGCCGGCGGCCTTCCGCGTCTACCGCGACCGTTACTCCAGCGCCTTCGAGGAAGTCAACGCGCGCCGGGATCACATGGAGGACATCATCGCGCGTCTTGCACGGCACGGTGTGCGCCGCGACGAGCTGTACATGGCCTGGGACTTCACCGTGGCCAGTACGCGCAATCTCGCCGGCCGTCTGCTGCACATGCGCGACACGGCGCTCGCCAGTCTCGGTGAGGCGGCGCCGGGCTTCGAGATCACCGAGGTCACCGACTTCGAGACCGGCGAAACGATCCGCCGCGTGCAAGGCCGCTACACGGTTCCGAACTTCCTGACCCTCCCCGACGGCATCTGCGACAACCTGCTGCCCCCGGTCAGCGCGCTGGTCGACTACTGCGCCCGGCTCGAAACGCTGGGCGCGCTGCTTGGCGGCGACGAACTGCCCTTGCTCGGCGATCTCATCGGCGCCGCGAGCGACGCGGTCGGCCTTTTGGTCGAGCTCGGCCAGGTACCGCTGTCACGCCTGTACTACGAGGGCGACAGCGAACGGCCGTCGATCAATCCGCTGATGCCGACGCAATCCTTTGACTTTCAGTGCGAGATCCCGCGCACCGCGCTCGCAAGTTTCGAGGATGCCGACACCTGGCTGCGGCCGGCGACGCCCACGCTGTACGGCCACGGCCTGCTCGGCGGCAAGGGCGAGGTCGGCGGCGGCAGCACGCGGCGTCTGCGCGAACAGAACTTCATGCACTGCGCGATCGACTGGATCGGCATGGCCACGCGCGACGTACCGTCGGTGCTGACCTACTTGCTCGACATGAGCTTCTTCCCGACGCTGCCGGACCGCGTGCAGCAAAGCATCGTCAACTGGCACGTGCTCACACGTTTAATCCAACACCCGGACGGTCTGGCTTCGCATCCGGCGTTCCAGACCGCGGACGGACGCCCGGTGTTCGACCCCGCCAAGGTCGTCTATGACGGCAACAGCCAGGGCGGCATCATCGGTGGAGCGGTGATGGCCACCAGCACCGACATCACGCGCGGCGTCCTCGGCGTGCCCGGCGCCAACTACTCGACCCTGCTGCGGCGCAGCGTCGACTTCGACACCTACGGCGCACTGCTCTACACCTCTTACCCCAACTCCTTCGACCAGAGCTTCATCCTGTCCTTCATCCAGATGCTCTGGGACCGCGCCGAGACCAACGGGTACATGAATCACCTGCGACGGCCCGACGCTTACACCGCGCTCGGCCATCCGACGCCGAATCACGAGGTGCTGCTGCACGTGGCCTTCGGCGATCACCAGGTCGCCGACCTGACGCCGGAGGTGATGAGTCGCAGTTATGACGGCGCCGTGCACCTTCCCGGCACCGAGCCCGGCCGTCACACCGGCGTCAATCCGTTTGCGCTGATCCGCCCCGCGGTCGATGGCGAGGACGGCTCGGTGATGGTGGTCTGGGACATCGGCCCGCTGAATCCGGACAACCCGGACAACCCGGGCACCGCGCCGTCGCCGGCCGCGAACACGCCGCCGCGACAAGGCCGCGATCCGCACTCCGATCCGCGCGCCGACGTCGCCGGGGGCATCCAGCGCGAAGCCTTCCTGCGCGAGGATCGCTATCTCGACGTCTGCGCCGATCGCCCCTGTTTCACCCGCGGCTATCTGCCGGCGGACGTGGCCAGCGGCGCGGCCGGCAATGCCGCCCCGCTCGTCAACGCGCTGCCCGAGGTGCAGGCCAAGCCGGGCGGACGCGCCGCAGTCACCGCCATCGCCGCCGACCCGGACCGCGACGAACTCGCCTACCAGTGGCAAATCGTCGCCGGCGCCGATTGTGTCGCCGGCATCGGCGACGCCGGCGCCGCCAGCACCGAGCTGGCGCTGGCTGCGGCCTGCACGCGAAGCGAGATCGTCCTGCGCGTGACGGTCAGTGACGGCCGCGGCGGCACGGCGAGCGAGATCACGCGTGTGCGGCTCGTCGGCGCGGACGGGTCACGACAAAGCCCGGCGGACGGCTGATCCGGTCGACGACGACACCGCGTCCGCGCAATGCCGCCGGCGCGGGGCCGAGCCAACGCCAAGGGGCAGCGGCAGACCCGTGCGCACGATCCATCGCCCGACGCACGTCGGCACGGCGCCGTCTCGATTGCCGCAACGGGGGGCGGCCGCTATGATCGCGCGCCGCCGCTGCCCCACCGCGAGAACGACCACATGCGTACCCTCTTCGTTCCAGCCCTGCTGGTTCTGCTCGCTCCTGCGTCCGTCTTGGCCGCAGAAGCCGCTGCGACGATCGACCTGACCAGCCACTGGGTGGGCTTCGCCGCCATTGCGGTCTTTCTCGTTGCTTACGCGCTGGTCATCGCCGAAGAATGGCTGCACCTGCGCAAATCGATTCCGGTGCTGCTCGGCGCGGTCATCATCTGGATCATGATCGGCGGCGTCTACGCAAGCCTCGGCGACACCGAGACCGTCGGCCGCGTCGTGCGCCACAACCTGGTCGAATACGCCGAGCTGTTTCTGTTCCTGCTGGTGGCGATGACCTTCATCAACACCCTGGACGAGCGCGACGTATTCAACGCCCTGCGCGGCTACCTGGTGTCACGCGGCTGGTCACTGCGCACGCTGTTCTGGCTCACCGGCCTGCTGGCGTTCTTCATTTCCCCGGTGGCCGACAACATGACCACGGCTCTGGTCATGTCCTCGGTGGCGATGGCCGTTGGCCGCGGGCATCCCGGCTTCATCGTCGTGTCGTGCATCAACATCGTCGTCGCCGCCAATGCCGGCGGCGCCTGGAGCCCCTTCGGCGACATCACCACCCTCATGGTCTGGCAAAAAGGCGTATTCCCGGCCCATGAGTTCCTCGCGCTGCTGGTGCCGTCCATCGTGAGCTGGCTGATCCCAGCACTGATCATGTCGTTCACCGTGCCGCGCGCAAACCCCGAGCCGCTCAACGTGAAACCGGAGATCCGCCACGGCGGCATCGTCATTCTGTGCCTGTTCATCGCCACCATCGCGTTCACCGTCACCCTGCACGCCTGGCTCCACCTGCCACCGGCGCTGGGCATGATGGGTGGCCTCGGCGCGCTGATGCTGGTCAGCTACATCCTCAACCGCATCGGCAAGGGTCGCCACGGCAAGACCTTGCGCAACACCATGATGGAACAAGGCGGCATCAGCGACACCGGCAGCAGCGATCCGCACGAAAGGCGCCGCCTCAACACCTTCAACCAGCTCGCACGCTCGGAATGGGACACCCTGCTGTTCTTCTACGGCATCATCCTGTGCGTCGGCGGCCTCGGCACCCTCGGTTATCTCAGCGTGGGCTCGCAACTGCTCTACGGGGAACTGGGCGCGACCACCGCCAACGTCCTCGTCGGCGTGGTGTCTGCGGTCATCGACAACATCCCGGTGATGTTCGCCGTGCTCAGCATGTACCCCGAGATGAGCGACGGCCAATGGTTGCTGGTCACGCTCACCGCCGGCATCGGCGGCTCACTGCTGTCGATCGGCTCCGCCGCCGGCGTCGCCGTGATGGGCCAGGCGCGCGGCGTCTACACCTTCTTCGCCCACCTGCGCTGGACCTGGGCGATCGCACTGGGCTACGCCATCAGCATCGCCGTGCATTTCTGGGTCAATCACGCCTACTTCCAGATGCGCTGAAGGCCGCACGATCAAACCTTGCGCCAGACCGGACCAGCCGCCATAATTCGCGCCCCTCGGCAGTCGCCGCAGGCGCGTAGCTCAGCTGGTTAGAGCACCACCTTGACATGGTGGGGGTCGTTGGTTCGAGTCCAATCGCGCCTACCAATGCAATCATGATCAAGCCCCGAACCATCGGGGCTTTTTCATGCGGATGCGCAACGCCGACGCGGCAGCAGCGCGCGCGGGATCCGCGGCTTGGCGCGCACCGCGCCGTTCGGCGGGCGATGCCGCACGTCCGTGACATCGACACGGGCGCCAAGCGGCACCTGCGATAGCGTGCAGTTCCATTCGATTCACGATGGATCTGCGATGTCCGCGGTCGGCTTCTGGCGTATCCGAGGTTTGGGCACCGGGCGATGCCTTGCGAGCTACGGCGCCGCGCTCGCGGGGCTGGTGTCCATCCCCGCGGCAGCGATGAGCTACCTGCCGATGAGCGACGACAGTCTGCTCGATGCCGCGGACGTCGTCGTGGTCGGCACCGTTGCCGGCGCACACGCGAGCGTCGGCAGGGAGCTCGACGAAACCACCTATCTGCTGTCGCCCGAGTGGGTCGCGAAGGGCGCGGTGGCCACCGGCGATCTGGCGATCCGCGTGCCCGGCGCCCTCGATCGCAACGCCGTCGGTGCGCGCATCGTGCCGGGTGCGCCGCGCTTTGCGCCAGGCGAGCGTGTGCTGCTGATGTTGCGGGCCCAGCCCGATGGCAGCTACCGCGCGACGCAGCTTGCACTGGGCGTGTTCCGCGCCCGCCGGACACGATCGGGCGAAGCGGTGTGGGCGCAGGATCTTACCGCCGCCCATGCGATCGGCGGCGAGCATCGACCCGGCCGGCACCGCCGCGCCGAGGCCTTCGCCGACTGGCTGCGCGCGCGCATCGACGGACGTCCGGGCGATGCCGACTACTGGACCGACGAGGCGGTGACCGACGGCAAGTACGTGCTACCCGAGGTGCCGGCGCGCTGGTTCGAGTTCGACCTCGGGCTGCACGTGCCGATCTACACCAGCATGCGCAACGAGACGCTGTCGGGACGCGAGGCGACCGCCGCGTTGGTCACGGCGATCCAGGCCTGGAACGACGATCCGGGCAGCCGCGTGTTGCTCGGCTACGGCGGTGTCGGTGGCCAGTCGACCGGGCTCGCGGGCCTCGACGGCGTCAACCTGATCCTGTTCGACGATCCCAACGACGAGCTGGCCGGAACGTTCGACTGCTTGCTCGGCGGCCTCGGCGCCTATACGCAGTGGAGAAGCCTGGGCACGCGCATGCGTGGCGACGTGAGCTATCGCGTCATCACCGAGGCCGACGTCGTCATGCAAGACGGCATCCGCTGTCTGTTCGAAGGCCCGCGCAACGAGAATGCCGAAGAACTGTTGGCGCACGAGTTGGGCCACGTGCTCGGACTGGAGCATTCCTGCGGCGACGGCCTGCTGTCGCTGTGCGAACCGGGCACCGAAGCCGATCGCGCGCTGATGCGGCCGACGCTGCACGGCAACGGCCGCGGCGCAAGGCTCGGATCGGACGACATCGCCGCGCTGGCGCATCTGTATGCGCCGATCGATCCGGAGCCGTCCGACGATCCAGGGGGCGAGGTCACCGTGCCGCCATCCACCGCGGTGGGCGCGGCCGGCGGCGGCGGCGGTGCGCTCGGCCTCGGTGCCGTGCTCGCCTTGCTGCTGGGTGCGTGGCCGGCAGCGCTGCGCGCGGCGCGGCAGCAGCGCCTGCATCGCGGTTAGCATGGACTCCCGCCGACAGCGAATCCCGCCACATGGATGTCACCGAAGCCGTACTAACGCGCCGCAGCGTGCGCGCCTTTCTCGACCGCCCGGTCCCCGCCTCGCTGCTGCGCGAGGTGATCGCGCTCGCCGCGCGCGCACCGTCCGGCGGCAACCTGCAGCCCTGGCACATCGTCGCGGTCGGCGGCGCGCCGCTCAAGCAGATCTCCGAGCGTGTGCTGGAACGCCTGCGCAAGGCCGATCCGGATGAACGGCCCGAGTACGCGATCTACCCACCAAAGCTGTGGGAACCGCACCGCACGGCGCGTTTCGAGATCGGCGAGCAGATGTACGCAGCGCTCGGCGTCACCCGCGAGGACAAGCTCGGCCGCCTGCAGCAGTTCGCCCGCAACTACGAGTTCTTCGGCGCGCCGGCCGCGCTGTTCTGTTACATCGACCGGCGCATGGGGCCGCCGCAGTGGTCGGACCTGGGCATGTATCTGCAGACGCTGATGCTGCTCTTGCGCGAGCGCGGCCTCGACAGTTGCGCGCAGGAGTGCTGGAGCGTCTACCCCAAGACCGTCGGCTCGGTGCTGCAGGTACCGCCCGAGCTGATGCTGTTCTGCGGCATGTCGATCGGCTACGCCGATCCCGAGGCGCCCGTGAACCGGCTGCGCTCGCAGCGACTGCCAGTGGAGGCGTTCGCCCGCTTCGTCGGCTTCGATTGAAGAGCGCCGTTTGCAACGACGAAGGCGGCCCGCAGGCCGCCTTCGTGTTGCAAACGCGAGCTGCTCGCGATCAGTGCGCCGGTTCTTCCTCGGTGCTTTCTTTCATCGCCTCGCCCATCTCCTCGGCCTTCTCCTCGATGGCTTCGGCGGCGTTCTCGCCGGCGGACTGCAAGTCCTCGACGGCGTCCTTGGCGGCCTCGTTCTCGCGCATGTCGAGCGCATCTTGGGTGCTCTCGACCGCTTTTTCGACCGGCGTCGGCTCTTCCTTCTTGCAGGCAGCGACCATCACCGAGGCGCCCAGCAGGGCAGCGAGCATCACGCTCTGGTGCTTCATACGCAGACTCCTTGTGCGGTGGGATGAATGCCGCACCAGAGTAGTGCATCCGCAGTCGCGCTGCAGCCCCTCAGGCCGATGCGACCAAGCCGCGCTGCACGGCAGCGAACACGGCGGCGGCGCGCGAGGACACGCCGAGCTTGCCGTAGACGTTCTTCAGGTGGAACTTGACGGTGTTTTCCGAGATCTCGGCGCAACTGGCGATCTCGCGGTTGGTCGCGCCGCCGACCAGCAGGCGCAGAACGCGCAGTTCCCCCGCCGTCAGCTCGTCCGGGCCGAGCACCGCATGCGCCGCCGTCGGCGGCGTCGACGAGGCCGCACCGCGCAGCGGCGCGTCGATCAAAGCATCCATGTCGATCTCTCCTTCCAGTGCCGGTCTGGCGCCGGCGTACCGCATCGAGTATCGGCGCGCGGCCCACCCGTGAATTGACATTTGGCGACAGACTTTTAGCATTTGATGTATGGCAGACCTGATCCGCGCCTCGGTACTGGCCGGCTTTCCCGACCTTGCCGCCAAACTCGGCGGCGACCCGGCCTCCATCCTCCGCCGCTTCCATCTGGAGGGCGTCTCGGTCGAATCGGCACACGAGTTCGTGCCGTACCACAACGTGGTGCGCATGATGGAAGCGACGGCCGCAGAGCTGGACTGCGCCGATCTCGGCCTGCGCCTCGCCGGCTACCAGAGCCTGGACAAGCTCGGTCCGCTGGCCTTGCTGGTCACCAACTGCACTACCGTTGGCGCCGCCTTGCGCACGCTCACGCGCAACCTGCACACCTACAGCCCGTCGACGACGCTGCGCCTGGTCGAGCCGCCGGCCGGGCCGGTGCGTTTCGAATACGACGTGCTGCAGGGCGTGCCCGGCGTGCCGCATCGCGTGCAAAAGACGGAGTTCTCGCTGGCCTTCATGCACGCCGTGCTCGGCTTGCTGATCGGTCCGTCCTACCGGCCACGCGCGGTCCTGTTCCGGCACGAGCCGAACAAGCCGGCCGATGTCTATCGCCGCCACTTCGGCGTGGTGCCGCGCTTCGGCGCCGAGGTCAATGCGATCGAACTGACCCAGTGCGAGCTGCAACAACCGTTGGAGATCGTCGCGCCAATCATGCGCCGCGCGATCGACGAGTACCTGCAGCCGATGATCGACCGCCAGCCGCTGTCGATCGAGCGTCAGGTCGCCGAGCTGATCGCGCGCATGCTGCCCTCGGGCAATTGCCGCCTGGCCAGCGTCGCCGCACAGATGTCGATGCACGAGCGCACGCTGCAGCGGCACTTGGCGCAGGCGGGCCTGGTGTTCGAGGATATGCTCGACCGCATCCGCCGCGAGCGCGCGCTCGAACTGCTGGCCGACCGTCGCATTCCGCTCGCCCACGTCGCCGGCCTGCTCGGCTACAGCGAGCAAAGCACCTTCTCGCGCGCCTGCCGGCGCTGGTACCGCCAGGCACCTGGCGCCCAGCGGCGACTGCTGACGCAGGCGCGCGCCCACGCAAGCCCGGCCTGAGGCGGCTTCATACGTTCGGACGAACCGCGCCGGCACGCGTACGCGGACACTGCGCTGTGCACCACGAACGGGACGCAGCCATGACGACGAAGACGCGCGAGCAGCAGCTCGACGAGCTGCTCGACAAACAGGCGATCCACGAGCTGATCATGGCCTACTGCAACGCCGCAGACCGCCACGACCACGTCAAGATGCGCGCGCTCTACCACGAGGATGCGATCGACGATCACGGTCATTTCGCCAAGGGATCGGCGATGGAGTTCATCGACAAGCTGCCCGAGATCCAGGCCGGCATGGCGATCCTGCATCACAACGTCACGACGGTGAATCTCAAGCTCGACGGCGACCGCGCCGAGGGCGAGGTCTACATCCTCGCCTTCCACAAGGTCAAAGACGGCGCCCAAGGCTACGACGTGCTGATCGGCGGCCGCTACTTCGACAAGTACGAGAAGCGCAACGGCGTCTGGAAATTCAGCCACCGCGCGATCGTCGCCGACTGGGCATATCCGGCCACGCCCTCGGCGGTGAAGCTCGATCATCCGTTCCTCGCCGGCGCGCACATCGGCAAGCCGGGGCCGGACGATCCTTCGTATGCCTTCTTCACGATGCTCAAGCGCGGCGAGCGTTAGCATGCGCGCATGAACGACGAGGTGCTCGGAGTCGATGCCCTGCGGGCGCTGCGCGGTGCCGGCGACGACGCGCATCATCCACTCGCCGAGACGCCCTATCTCTTGTGCGATGCGCGCGGCCTGGACGGTGATATCGCGCTGACCGAGTGGCTGCGCACGCGCCCTTGCCCGGTCATCGCGGTGAGTCCCGAGGCCAGCGCGCACGCCTGCGACGTCGTTGCTGGCAGCGAACGCGAGTTGCGTGCGATCACCGCGTCGATTCGGCGCGCGCCGCTGGCGGCGACGGTGCTGGTGCAGGTGCTGCGCACCATCGAGCATCTGCCGCTGGACGCCGCGCTCGTCGTCGAATCGCTGGCCTACGCCACGCTGCAGGGCGGGCGCGAGTTCCGCGACTGGCTGGCCAGCTATCGCGCGCCGCCGCCGGCAGATTGCGACAGCGGCCCGGCCGTCGTCATCGAGCGCGAGAACGAATGCCTGACGCTGACGCTGAACCGCCCCTCGAATCGCAACGCGATGAGCGTGGAGATGCGCGACGCCTTGTGCGAGGCGCTGCAGCTGGCCGTCTGCGACGACGGCATCGCGCGGCTGCGTATCCGCGCACGCGGCAAGTGCTTCTCCACCGGCGGCGATCTGGCCGAGTTCGGCAGCACGCCCGACAGCGCCACCGCACACGCGGTGCGCAGTCTCGCGCTGCCGGGCCGGCTGCTGGCGCGCTGCGCCGAACGCGCGACGGTCGAGGTCCATGGCGCCTGCGTCGGCAGCGGCATCGAGTTTCCGGCCTTCGCCGGCCGCATCGAGGCGCGCGCGGACGCCTGGTTCCAGTTGCCCGAACTCAAGTACGGCCTGATTCCGGGTGCCGGCGGCTGCGTCAGCATCTCGCGCCGCATCGGCCGGGAGCGCACCGCCTGGTTGGTGCTCAGCGGCCAGCGCATCGGCGCGCAGACGGCCCTGGAATGGGGCCTCGTGGACGCGGTCGTCGGCGCTTGAACTTTCTCGCCCACCTGTGGCTGGCCGATCGCACCGGCACCTCACTCGCCGGCGCCGTGCTCGGCGACGTGGTTCGTGGCACCGACCTGTCGGCCTATCCCGAGGCGCTCGCGCAGGGCATCCGCCTGCACCGTCGCGTCGATGCGGCGACCGACCGCCACCCGCTCATCGTGCAGATGCGCGCCGGCTTCGCCGACGGCCAGCGTCGCTACGCCGGCATCGTGCTCGACCTCGCCCTCGACCATGCGCTCGCACTCGACTGGGCGCAGCACCACACGCAGCCGCTCGACGCCTTCTGCGCACATGCCGCGGTGCAGATCGCCTCCGCGTCCAACTGGTTCATCCGCGCCGGCGGCCGCGCGACCGACGCCGACGCCTTCACGCGCCTGCTGCTCTCGTATGCGCATGCCGAGGGCATCGAGCGTGCGCTCGCGCGCGTCGCCGCGCGGCTGCGCCGCCCCGAGGCACTGCTGAGCACGGCTGCGTCATGGCAGGCACGGCTGCCGGCGCTGCGCGCGCATCTGCCGCGGCTGCTCAGTGAGGTGGCCGACGCGGCGACGCGCAGCTGATCAGAACAGCGCGTCCGCGTCCACCGCCGCGATAAGCCGCGCCGGCTGCGGTGCCGTGCGCGACTGCGAGAAGTCCTGGCGCTGCGCCGCGAACTGCGCGGCCGGTGCGCCCCTGCCGAAGAAGTAGCCTTGTGCCGCATCGCAACCGCGTTCACGCAGCACCGCAAGCTGCTCCGCCGTCTCCACGCCCTCGGCGACGACACCGATGCCGAGACTGTGCGCCATCGCGATGATCGCGTTGACGATCGCGGCATCGGCCGGATCGTCGATGAGGTCGCGCACGAAGCTGCCGTCGATCTTCAGCAGATCGATCGGAAAGCGCGTGATGTAGGCCAGACTCGAATAGCCGGTGCCGAAATCATCGACCGCGACGCGCACGCCGAGCGCGCGCAGCCGATCGAGCGTGTTCAGGATCTGCTCGGACGGCTTGAGCAGCGTGCCCTCGGTGATTTCCAGCACCAGGAACTGCGGATCGAGGCCGCCGTCGGCGCAGGCCGACTCGACCATCGCGGCGATGTCGGGCCGTGCGAACTGGCGCGGCGACAGGTTCACGGAAACCGACAGCGGCTGACCGAGGCGCAACTGTATCTGGCGCGCCTCGGCGCAGGCGGATCGCAGCGTCCATTCGCCGATCGCGACGATCTGGCCGGTTTCCTCGGCCACCGGAATGAACTCGGCCGGCGAGATCATGCCGCGTTCCGGATGCTGCCAGCGGATCAGCGCTTCGGCACCGAGCAGATCGCCGGTGCGCAGGCACATCAGCGGCTCGTAGTGCATCACGAACTGCCCGCCGGCGAGCGCCTTGCGGATCGCCCCTTCGAGCTCGAGCTTGTGGCGCGCGCGGCGCATCATCTCGGCGCTGAACATGCGGTAGTGCCCGCGCCCCGAGGCCTTGGCGTCGTACATCGCCGCGTCGGCATTGCGCAGCAGCGTCGCGACATCGTCGCCGTCGTTCGGATAGCAGCTCACGCCCACGCTGGCGCCGACGTGCAGCTCGTGACCGTCGATCAGCATCGGCGTCTCGAAGGCGGCGAGGATGCTGCCGGCAATGCGTGCGATCGCATCGCCGTCGGTCACGCCGTCGACCAGCACGACGAACTCGTCACCGCCCATGCGCGCGACGGTGTCGCAGTCGCGCACGCGGCTGCACAGCCGCGCGGCGACCATCAGCAGCACGCGATCGCCGATCTCGTGCCCGAGCGAGTCGTTGATGCGCTTGAACTGGTCGAGATCGATCATCATCACGCCGATCATGCGGCGCTCACGCGCGGCCTGCGTGATCGCCACGTCGAGCCGGTCCTGCAGCAGCGAGCGGTTCGGCAGTTGCGTGAGCGCGTCGTGGTCGGCAAGCCTGCGGATGCGCTGTTCCTGGCGCTTGCTCTCGGTGATGTCGGCGATGACGCCGACCAGGCGCTGCACCGGGCTCTCGTCCTCGACGACGCTGATCGCCAGCGACATCGGGAACTCCTCGCCGTCGCGGCGCAGGCCGATGACCTCGCGACGCAGGCCGACGATGTTGCGACTGCCGCCGCGCTGGAAGTTGGCGACCAGCGCGTCGTGACGCGCACGGAAGCGCTCGGGCATCAGCATCGAGACGTTGCGCCCGATGACCTCGTCGGCGCGATAGCCGAACATGCGCTCGGCCGCACGGTTGAAGCTGAGCACGGTGCCGTGCGGGTCGATCGTGAGGATGCCCTCGATACTGCTCTCCACGATCGCGCGGTGCGCGGCCTCGGACGCGCGCAGCGCCTCGGTCATCTGCCGCGCGAGTACTTGCGCGCGGGCTTCGGATTGACCGGAGGTGCGCCGCACCCACCACAGCATCAGGCTCAGCAGCAGCACGCCGCCGAAGACATACGGAGCCGCCGAGCGGCGATGCGGGCCGACGTGGCGGTCGGCCGCAAGTCCGAACGTCCACACACGCCCGTAAACCTCGAAGTCCTGCGTCTCGCGGAACACCACCTGCTCTGGCGGCGCGTCTCCATGCAGCTTCGTGCCGTCGCCTTCGGTCAGGTACAGATGCAGGCCGGGCGTGCGCACATCGCTCAGCCCGCCGATCAGATCGGGCATGCGGATCGCCGCGTAGACGAAGCCGACCAGTGACGACCGGCGCTCGGTCACGGTGGGCGGCACTGCGCCTCCGGCGTAGACCGGCACGAACAGCAGCACCGACGGCGTGCGGTCGCCCGGCAGCGCGCTGGCGAGCACCACGCGACCGCTCATCACAGCGCGACCCTCGTCGCGGGCGCGCTGCATCGCCTCGGCACGCAGCGGACTCGTGTACAGGTCGTAACCAAAGACCCGCCTACGCGCCTCGTCGACGGGCGCGATCAGCCTGACGATGGCGCTCTGCGCGCCGGATCCCGACGGCCAGACGGTGAAATCGGGCGTCGCGGCGCGCTGGCGCGCCACGTACGCCGCAACCGCGTGCGCCGGCAACCAGTCGGCATAGGCCACGGCGTCCAGGCCGGGAAACTGTCGCGGGATGTCGAATCCGCGCATGAAACGCTGCCAGTCCTCGCGTCCGACCGCCTCAGACACGGCGAGAAAGCTGGCGCCGGCGCTCAGCACCTGCTCGTAGGCCAGCAGGCGATCGCGCAACTGCGCCTGCAGCCGCAGACTCTCGTGCTGGAAATGCGCCTGGTCGCGACGCTGCTCGAAGCGACGTACCTGGTCCGCCGCGACCACGGCGATGGCCAGAACCAGCAGACAGAGCGCGGCATCGCGCAGCACGGTGCGGAGCTTGCGCTGCATCAACGCGCCGCCCGTGCTGCCGTCGAGTTGTTCCGTGCCGAGCGCATGGCGGTGTCCATGGCGTCCTGGATTGGGGCGTACCGCATGCTGCATCGGCCGCCGCACGGCGGGACCGCAGCCCTGCGGGAACGGGCGGTCGCGGTGCGCCGATCAGCGGTCGCGCCGGACGCGCTCGCCCTTACGCAGTGGCGCCGCCGCAGGAGGAGCCGGCGCCGGCGCTGCAGCCGAGGCAGTGATCGCCGAGACGGATGCGCCGGCGCAGCAGGCGCTCGGCGTCGAAATCGAAGATGGTTTCCGCGCTGCCGTCTTCGCGTTGCAGGTAAAGGCCGAGCTGCTGGTTGAAGTCGCAGTCGTAGAGCCGGCCCTGATGATCGACGCTGATCAGATCGCGGCACATGACGTTTTCGGCGGCCGCCGGATTGAACGCGGCGAGCAGCTTGTCCATGTAGGCCGCGTATTGCCCGCTCTTTTCGAGATGCAGGCGGAAGCGGTGGATCGGCATGTTGGTGATCGTGAACAGGGCGTTGAAGTACACACCGAACTGCTGTGCGAGCGCCTTGCGGTAATCCGCCTCCAGGCTCGCCTGCGGCGCCGGCAGATACGGCCCCACCGGGTTGTAGACCAGATTCAGCACCAGGCCGCTGCCGGGGATGCCGTAGCCCACCGCGTTGAGTCGCTTCAGCGCCTCGATGCTCTTGGCGAACACCCCGCTGCCACGCTGCGCATCGGTGAAATAGGGCTGGTAATAGGGCAGCGACGACACCACCTCGACGCGCTGCCGGGCAAAAAACGCCGGCAGATGATCCATCGGCTGCTTGGTCGCCGGATCGCCGTCGAACTGCACCGTGAGGTTGTGACGCACGATCACGCGCCGGCCGAGCGCTCGCGCGCGCTCGACCAGCGTGACGAACTGCGGATGCAGCTCCGGCGCGCCGCCGGTCAGATCCAGCGTGCCGATCTGCGGGTGACGTTCGAGCACATCGAGACAGGCGGCGATGCCCTCGGCCGACAGCATCTCGGTACGCGCCGGCGAGGCGTCGACATGACAGTGCCGGCAAGCCTGATTGCAGCGCCGGGTGATGTTGAGCTGCAAGGTGTCGATGCGGCGCGGCGGCAGCGCGATGCCGCGCCGCTCAAGCTCCGTGGAGAAGCGATCGCTCACAGCACCAGCTTGTCGAGATGGTTATTCATCTGGATCGCGTGGGCGAGCGTGATGCCGGCCTTCATCGTCGCCGCCACGTGCACCGCCTCCATCATCTGCTCGGGATTGGCGCCGGCTTCGAGGCAGGCGGTGGTGTAGGCGTCGATGCAGTACGGGCATTTTTCGGCATGCGCGATCGCCAACGCGATCAGCGCCTTCTCGCGCCGGGTCAGCGCGCCGTCGGCACCGGTGACCTGACCGTAGTATTTGAAAAACTGCTCGGCCAGCGGCCCAGCGTGGCGGCCGATATCGCCGAACTTCTTGAGGTCTTCGGATTCGTAGTAGCTGCTCATCGCGGGGTACTCCGCTCTCGGGTCGGATCAGCCTAGCACCGTACGTCCGTTCATCGCCGAACGGATGCCGCGAGCATCCGAGCCGCTACAATGCGCGCCCGTTCTCGATCGGCCCCGAGCCGTCTACCATGGCCGCGACCCGTTCCTCCGCAGCCGAGCGTCCCCGCAAGCCGCGCGCGGCCAAGGCCGCGCCCAAGGTCGGCTTCGTTTCACTGGGCTGTCCCAAGGCCCTGGTCGATTCCGAGCGCATCCTCACCCAGTTGCGCGCCGAGGGCTACGAGACCGTACCGAGCTACGCCGCGGCCGACGTGGTCATCGTCAACACCTGCGGCTTCATCGATGCCGCGGTCGAAGAATCGCTCGAGGCCATCGACGAGGCCCTGGCCGAGAACGGCAAGGTCATCGTCACCGGCTGCCTCGGCGCCGGACCCAAGAGCGGCCTCGTCCGCGAAAAGTTTCCGGACCTCTTGTCGATCAGCGGCCCGCAGGATTACGCGAGCGTGATGAACGCCGTGCACGCCGCCGTGCCGCCGGCGCACGATCCGTTCTTCGACCTGCTGCCACCGCAGGGCGTCAAGCTCACGCCCCGGCACTACGCGTATCTGAAGATCTCCGAGGGCTGCAATCACAAATGCAGCTTCTGCATCATCCCGACCATGCGCGGCAGGCTCGCCTCGCGCCCAATCGGTGAGGTGCTCAGCGAGGCACAGAAGCTGGTGAGATCCGGCGTGCAGGAGCTGCTGGTGATCTCGCAGGACACCTCGGCCTACGGCGCCGATCTGAAGTACGCGCCGGACCGCTGGCGCGACGCCGAGTACGCGACGCGCCTGTTCGACCTGTGCCGCGGCCTCGGCGAACTCGGCACGGACGGCATGCGTCCGTGGGTGCGGCTGCACTACGTCTACCCCTACCCGCACGTCGACGACATCATTCCGCTGATGGCCGAGGGAAAGCTCTTGCCCTATCTCGACATCCCGTTCCAGCACGCCTCGAAGTCGGTGCTCAAGGCGATGAAGCGTCCGGCCGCGGCCGAGGACGCGCTCAGGCGCCTCGCCGCCTGGCGCCGCATCTGCCCTGATCTGACCATCCGCTCGACCTTCATCGTCGGCTTTCCCGGTGAGACCGAGGCGGATTTCCAGTTGCTGCTCGACTGGCTCGACGAGGCACAGCTCGACCGCGTCGGCTGCTTTACGTACTCGCCGGTCGAAGGCGCCAAGGCCAACGAGCTGCCCGGCGCGGTGCCGGACGAGGTCAAGCAGGAGCGTTACCACCGCTTCATGCAGAAGCAGGCCGCCATCAGCGCCGCCAAGTTGAGGAGGAAGATCGGGCAGACCATCGAGGTGCTGATTGACGAGATTCACGAGGATGCGGCCAGCGTCGGCCGCTCCTGGGCGGATGCGCCGGAGATCGACGGCAAGGTCTACGTCAAGGGCCTCGGCAAAACCGGCAAGCTCAAGATCCTGCCCGGCCAGCGGGTGAAGGCGAAGGTCGTCGACGCCGACGACTACGACCTGTTCGCGACACTCGCCTGATCAGCGAGCGAGCGCCCTGAGCGCCTGCGGCATGCGCATCGCCATCGCGCCCCACAGCAGCATCAGGATGAAGCGCTGCGCCTCGATGCGAATCTGTTCACGGCGCTGCGGCTGTTCGAGATAGTCCAGCGAGTAGAACGCCATCTCGCGGATCACCACGGTGGCGATGCCGTGAACGGCATCGGCATCGACGAACTGCGGCGGCACGATCTCCAGCACGTCCTCGGCCATGTCGCGCGCCAGGTCGTCGAACACCGTGCGCAGCGCAGCGCGCAGCACCGGCGAGGTGCCGTGCAGCTCGCGGATGCCGACGACATAAGCCTGTTGGTGCTCGGTGACGAACTCCAGCACCAGCGCCACCGATTCTTCGACGATGGCCTCGGCGCGGCGCATCAGCTCCAACGGATCGCGCACGTCGTCGAGCCGCAGCGCATCCCCCATCGGCCGCCGCCGACGCTCGCGCAGACCCTGCCGCAATTCGCCGGCCAGCGCCTCGATCACGGCGAGACCCAGATCGTCGAAGCTCTTGAAATGGCGATAGAAGGTGTTCGGGTTCAGCCCGGCCTGCCGCGCCACCTCGCGCAAGCCCAGCGAGGCCAGGCTGCGCGTGGTCGCGGCGAGCTGCAAGGCGGCGGCCATGAGCTTCTGGCGTCCGCTGCGCGGCGCCTCCGGCGGCGTTCGGCCCGCCTTCGGCCGGGCCCGACCCGACCCCGAATTCTTTTTCATTTCAGTGGCATGGATGAAAATTACAATGGAACCATGACATCAATCGTTGACATCGTCGTAGACGCTCGTCTACCGTAGCGGTAGACGATTGTACACATCGCCTCCCGGCGAGCCGCATAGGAGACTCCCGATGAAGCCGTCCAAGGTCACGCACCTCACCGCCAAGGCGCAATCCCCCGTGCTGCCGACGCGCCGCGACATCCGTTTCGATCTGCCCGCCGAGCACATCGCCGACTGGAACAAGGGCAGCGTGCATCTCTCGCAGTTCATGAACACGCTGTCGATCTTCTTCCCGGTCGGCGAGCGCTTCTTCATCGATGCGGTGCGTCAGTACCGCGACCAGATCACCGACCCCGAGCTACAGAAGGCGGTGACCGCCTTCATCGGCCAGGAGGCGATGCACGGCCGTGAGCACGAGGAATACAACGCGCTGCTGTTCGCACGCGTGCCGGAAGCGGCCCAGGTCGAGCGCTTCGTGTTCGCCCTGCTGGAGAACGTCAAGAAGCTGCCGCCACGCATGCGCCTGTCCGCGACCATCGCGCTGGAGCACTTCACCGCGATCATGGCCGATGGCCTGCTCGGCGATGAGCGCCTGCTCGACGGCGCAGAGCCACACTTTGCACGCCTGTGGCGCTGGCACGCGCTCGAGGAGACCGAGCACAAGGCCGTGGCCTTCGATGTCTGGGACACGGTCATGGGCCGCGGTACCGCAGCCTACTTGGAGCGCAGCGCGGGCATGGTGCTGGCGACGGTGATCTTCTGGTCGATCATGATTCCGGCCTATCTCGCGGTGATCCGCCGCGAGGGCAAGCTCACCGATCTCAAGGGCTGGCGCTACTTCTTCCAGCAGAGCTTCACCAAGGTGCCGTTCTTCCCGGGCCTGCTCAGGCCGTATCTGGACTACTTTCGTCGCGACTTCCATCCCTGGGATCACGACAACCGCCACTTCCTTGAGCAGATCGACGGCACGCTGGGCGAGCTTCGCGCCGCCGCCTGACCCACCGGAGCCAGAACGAACATGGGCATGTACGAGAACCCCGCGCCGCGCGGACCGACGCAGCACCGCGTGGCGATCATCGGCAGCGGCTTTTCCGGCCTGGGCATGGCGATCCGCCTCAAGCAGTCGGGCGAGCACGACTTCGTCGTCTTCGAGAAAGAGGGCGGCGTCGGCGGCACCTGGCGTGTGAACCACTACCCAGGTTGCGCCTGCGACGTGCAGTCGCATCTGTACTCGTATTCGTTCGAGCCGAATCCGCGCTGGTCACGCATGTTCGCTCCGCAGCCGGAGATCAAGGCCTATCTCGAACACTGCGCGCGCAAATACGGCGTGCTGCCGCATCTGCGCTTCAACACCGAGATCCGCAGCGCACGCTGGGACGAGGACGCAGCCCTATGGCGCATCACCGACGCCGACGGCATCGAACACACCGCCAAGGTGCTCATCTCGGGCATGGGCGGGCTGTCCACGCCCGCCTACCCGGACGTGCCGGGCATCGAGCACTTCAAGGGCAAGACCTTCCACTCGCAGCAATGGGACCACGACTTTGACCTCACCAGCAAGCGCGTCGCCGTGATCGGCACCGGCGCTTCGGCGATCCAGTTCGTGCCGCAGATCCAGCCCAAGGTCGCGCGCCTTGACCTGTACCAGCGCACGCCGCCGTGGATCGTGCCCAAGCCGGACCGCGCGATCACGGCGGCCGAGAAAACCGTGTTCGAGAATCTGCCCTTCGTGCAGACCGCGCTGCGCGCGGCGATCTACGGCATGCTCGAAAGCCGCGCGCTGGCCTTCAGCGTAGAGCCGCGCATCATGAAGCTCGCGCAGAAGATGGCCGAGGCGCACATCCGCCGCCAGGTCGAGGATCCGGTGCTGCGCGCCAAGCTCACGCCCGATTACACCATGGGCTGCAAGCGCGTGCTGATCTCCGACGACTACTACCCGGCGCTGACGCAACCGAACGTGGAGGTCATCACCAGCGGCATCCGCGAAGTGCGCGCCCACAGCCTGATCGACACCGACGGCGTCGAGCGCGAAGTCGACGCGATCATCTTCGGCACGGGCTTCAAGGCCACCGATCCAGTCCCGCGCGGCGTCGTCTACGGCCGTGACGGTCGCGATCTGGTGGACGCCTGGCCGCAGGGTCCCGAGGCCTACAAGGGCGCGGCGGTCGCCGGCTTCCCGAATCTGTTCTTCATCATGGGGCCCAACACCGGACTCGGCCACAACTCGATGGTCTACATGATCGAGTCGCAGATCGCCTATGTGGCCGATGCGCTGAAGATCATGGACCGGCGCCGGCTGCGCTCGGTGGAAGTGCATCCGGCGGCGCAGAAGGCCTACAACGCATCCCTGCAAGAACGGCTGCAGAAGGCGATCTGGAGCGTCGGCGGCTGCAAGAGCTGGTACGTGCACCCGGTCAGCGGCCGCAACGTCACGCTGTGGCCGGGCTTCACCTGGCAGTTCCGCCGCGCGACCCGGCGCTTCGATCCGCTCGCCTACACCCTCAAGCCTGCCGGCAAGCCGCGCTCGCTGGGCAACGCGCGCCCCAGCACGGCGCGCCAGCCGGCGTAGGGATTACAGCAGCGCGCCCGGGTTGAGGATGCCGTTCGGATCGAGCGCCTGCTTGATCCGGCGCATCGCCTCGACGGCGACGGGGGACTTGTAGCGACGCAGCGCGTCGCGCTTGAGCCGGCCGATACCATGCTCGGCGGAAAACGATCCGCCGAGCTCGGCGACGATGTCGTGCACGATGCGGTTGCAGCGTTCCCATTCGGCGAGAAACGCGGCACGGTCCGCGCCGATCGGCTGTGAGACGTTGAAGTGGATGTTGCCGTCGCCCAGATGGCCGAACGGGCAGACGCGCACGCCCGGCAGTGCGGCCTCGACAGCCGCGCCGGCGCGGCGCAGGAACGCCGGCACTGCCGAGACCGGCACCGAGACATCGTGCTTGATGCTGCCGCCCTCGAATTTCTGTGCCTCGGGAATACTCTCGCGCAGACGCCAGAACGCCTGCGCCTGCGCGCGCGATTCGGCCAGCACCGCGTCGGCGATCTCGCCGGCCTGCAGCGCTTCGGCGAGCGTGGCCTCGAACAGCGGGCGCAGCTCATCGACCGCACGGCCGCCGCTGATCTCGACCAGCAGCAGCCACGGCGGCAAGGTCGCGAACGGGGCCCGGCAACCGGCGACATGGCGCACGGCGAACGCCACGCTCATCGCGCCCATCAGTTCGCAGGCGTTGACGCGCCCGTCGCTGGCGTCCTGCAGACGGTCGAGCACGGCGAGCGCCCGATCGACGTCGTCCAGCGCGAGCAGGGCGGTCTGCACATCCCCCGGCCGCGGGAACAGGCGCAGCGTCGCCGCGGTGATCACGCCCAGCGTGCCTTCGGAGCCGATGAACAGATCGCGCAGGTCGTAGCCGGTGTTGTCCTTCTTGAGCGTCGACAGTCCGTCCCAGACACTGCCGTCGGCGAGCACGACTTCGATGCCCAGCGTCAGATCGCGCGCGACGCCGTAGCGCAGCGCATTGGTGCCGCCGGCGTTGGTCGCCAAATTGCCGCCGATCTGGCAACTGCCTTCGGCGGCCAGGCTCAGCGGGAACAGCCGGCCGGCCGCGGCCGCGGCCGACTGCACGTCGGCGAGGATGCAGCCGGCCTCGGCGGTCAGCGTACGATTGCGCGCATCGAGCGCACGGATGCGGCGCATGCGCCGCAGGCTCAGGATGATCTGCCCCTCGGCGGCCACCGCGCCGCCGCATAGCCCGGTGTTGCCGCCCTGCGGCACCACGCCCAGCCGCGCCTCGTTGCACAGCGCCAGCACACGGGCGACCTCGTCGGTGCTGGCGGGCGCGACCACCGCTGCCGCGCGGCCGCGATAGCGGCCACGCTGCTCTTCGAGAAACGGCGCCATCGCCGCAGGATCGTCGATCCAGCCGCCGTCGCCGACGACGGCGCGCAGGCGGGCAAGGGTTTGGGGCAAGCGATCACTCATGGGCCGCGCCATGATCGCACCAACCGTGCTCGCGCGCGCGTCAGACGAGAACCAGACTCCATAGCGGCACCGTCGCCAGCGACAGCAGGATGCCGGCGCCGAGCACGCTGTTGGCCAGCGACGGGTCGAGTTGATGCTGGTCGGCGAGGATCGCCGCCGAGATCATCGGCGCCATCGCCGCCTGCAGCACGCCGATACTCAGCGTCAGGCCGCCGACGCCGGCCGCCCACCCCAGCAGCAGCACCACGAGCGGTGCGAGTAGCAGTTTCCAGCCGAGCCCCAGCAGCAGCGGCAGCGTCTGACCGCGTTCCAGACGCAGACGTAGGCGCAGACCCACCGAGAACAGCGCCAACGGCACCAGCGTGCCACCGATGCGGTGCAGGATGTCCTCGATCAGAAGCGGCCAGCCGCCGAAGCGGCCGACGAGCACGCCGGCCAGCAGCGCGACGAAGGCCGGAAACAACAGCACGCGCCGTGCGATCGCGCGCGGATGGGTCTGCGCGCCCGAGTACAGCGCCGCGACCAGCGTGCCGCCGACGGCGAGCATGACGAAGCAACCGAGCTGGTCGGCGACGACCCCGAGCGCGAGACCCTCTCGACCGCGCAGCGCCTCCAACAGCGGATAACCCATGAACGAGGTATTGCCGAGGCCGCAGACCAGCGTCAGCGCGCCGATGCGGCCGCGGCTCCAGCCCAGGTGCGCGCCGAGCGTGCGAAACAGCACGAAGGCACCGGCGAACACCAGCCATTGCGAGACCACCAGGAACCAGAACTGACCGTCGAATCGCAGTCGTGGCACCACATCGAGGATCAATGCCGGCAGGGCGATGTTGATCACCCACCAGTTGAGCCCCTGGGCGAGCCCCAGCGGCGGGCGCGCAAGGCGCGCAACCAGCACGCCGAGCGTCAGACAACCGAGCAGGAGTGCAAAAGCGGCCATCGGGGACGACTCGACGCCCAGCCCGCACGCACGAGCGCGCGCGACGCCTCAGGGACGTTCGCGATCGACGCGTCGCTTGGACGCCCGTAGCACCCGCACGGTCGGGGTCGCGGGGCGTGGCTTGATGCCGAACTGCGGCGCGCGAAACAAGGGGTCATCGACCATCGACAGCGAATGCTCCGACTGCGCATCGAAGACCGCCGATGCGGCGTCCTCGGGCTGATCCGCCGGCGGCTGCGCCGGGTCCCGCGGCTGGGGACGCTTGCGCAGCATCGAGGCGGTGATTCTGGGTTTGGCCATGGGGGTGTAGCAAGAGCGACGCGACCGGATGATAGCCCGCCGGCAAGGCAAGCAAGATTCCGTCCCGATGCGCGTCCGAACAGTGAACACGGAAAAGCCCGCGCGGTGCGGGCTTTTCGTGGCCGCGGCGCCTTGCGACGCCGGGGTCGGCATTGGCTGGGGGACTAGGATTCGAACCTAGATAGGCAGAGTCAGAGTCTGCAGTCCTACCATTAGACGATCCCCCAATGAACCGATCCGAGGTTCCGGGGCACTCGGGCCGCAGAGTATACCGCACAGACCCGAGTGTTTCCGACGGCCGGGTCCTGTTAGCGCTTGGAGTATTGCGTACCGCGACGCGCCTTGTGCAGACCGACCTTCTTGCGCTCAACCTCGCGCGCATCGCGTGTGACCAAGCCGGCAGCGCGCAGGCCCGGACGCAAGGCTTCGTCGTAGTCGATCAGCGCCCGGGTGATGCCGTGGCGGATCGCACCGGCCTGGCCGCTGGGGCCGCCGCCCGCGACCGTGACCTTGATGTCGAAGCGGCCGACCGAGTCGGTCACTTCGAGCGGCTGGCGCACCAGCATGCGCGAGGTCTCGCGGCCGAAATAGTCCTCGACGGACTTGCCGTTGATGGTGATCTCGCCCTTGCCGGGCTTGAGGAACACGCGCGCCGTCGCCGTCTTGCGGCGACCGGTGCCGTACTTGTAATCGATGGTCTTGGCCATGGCTGGAAAGTCCCGGGCTTTTTAGAGTGTGAGGGCCTTGGGCTGCTGCGCCGAATGCGGATGCTCCGCGCCGGCGTAGACCTTCAGCTTGCGCAACTGGGCGTAGCCCAGCGGTCCTTTCGGCAGCATGCCCTTCACCGCCTTCTCGATGGCGCGCTCGGGGTGCTTGGCCAGCAGCTCTTCGAGCGTCTGCGAGCGGATGCCGCCCGGATACTCGGTGTGCCGGTAATAGATCTTGTCCTTGAGCTTGTTGCCGGTGACCTTCACCTTCTCGGCATTGACGACGACGATGTAATCGCCGGTGTCGACGTTCGGGGTGTATTCGGCCTTGTGCTTGCCGCGCAGGCGACGGGCGATTTCGCTCGCGAGTCGGCCGAGCGGCTGGTCCGTTGCGTCAACCACGAACCAGTCGCGCTTGACGGTCTCGGACTTGGCGAAGAGGGTCTTCATCGGTCCAGTCCAGTAGGCCCCTTGGGGGCGATTTATGGTTCGGTTGCCGCACCGACGAGGGTCCGGCAACCTCGAAAAGGCCGCGGATTTTACCTGCGACACCGCCATCAAGCAAGCAGCCACTCCACCGCTGACGTGTACCGTCCGCGCCATGGTTGGCCGGCGCGTGCAAAGCACGGGCGTCAACCGCCGAAATTGATCTTCGCTTCGAGATTGGTGCGCGAATCGGCGTTGGACAGGGCCTCTTCGAGCGTGATCATGCCCGACCTGTACAGGCCGTAGAGCGAGCTGTCGAAGGTGAGCATGCCCTTGTCCGAGGACTGGTTCATGGCCTCGCGCAGCTCATCGATGCGCCTGCTCAGGATCAGCTCCTGCACGTAGGGCGTGTTGATCATGACCTCCATCGCCGCACAGCGCTTGCCATCCTTGCGCCGCACCAGTCGCTGCGAAATGATCGCGCGCAGGGTCAGCGACAGATCCATGTAGAGCTGCTCGCGCATCGCTTCCGGGTACAGGTTCACGATGCGCTGCATCGCCTGATAGGCATTGTTGGCGTGCAGCGTCGAGATCGCCAGATGGCCGGTGTTGGCGAGCTGGATGCAGGCATCCATGGTCTCGCGCGTACGCACCTCGCCGACCAGGATCACGTCCGGGGCTTCGCGCAAAGCGCTCTTGAGCGCGCGCTCGTAGCTCACCGTGTCCTGCCCCACTTCGCGCTGGTTGACGATGCTGCGCTTGTTGGGATGGATGAACTCGATCGGATCTTCGATGGTGAGGATGTGCCCGGTCTGCGTTTCGTTGCGATGGTTGATCATCGCCGCCAGCGTGGTGGTCTTGCCTGCGCCGGTGGCACCGACCATCAGAATCAGGCCGCGCTTGTGCAGGATCAGATCCTTGAGGACCGGCGGCATGCCGCCGAGATCATCGAGCCTGGGCACCTGCGCACGGACGTAGCGCAGCACCATGCCGATCGAACCGCGCTGGTGGAAGATGTTGACGCGGAAGCGCCCAAGACCGCCGGCCTCTGTCGCGAGATCGATTTCCAGATGCTCCTGCAGGTGCTTCTGCTGCTCGTCCGACAGGATCGACAGCGCCAGCTCCTTGATGAACTCGCGGGTCAGCACGTTCTTGCCGATCGGCATCAGCTCGCCTTCGATCTTGATCTGAGCGGGCGCGTTGGCGGTGAAGAACAGGTCGGAGCCGTTCTTCTCCACACACAGCTTGAGGTAAGGCAGGATCTTGAGCATGGGCCGACTCGATCAGCGCCGGACGATGTTCGCGGACGGGTCCTCCTTCATCTGCATCTTGCGCACGACCTCGTCGTCCATCAGGTTCTGGCGTGCCCGCTTGGATTCGAGCTTCACGCGCAGGCGCAGCTCATTCTGCGAATCGGCGTTGCGGATCGCCTCGTCGTAACCGATCACCCCATCCTCGAACAACTGGAACAGGAACTGATCGAAGGTGATCATGCCTTGCTCGTTGGAGCGCGCCATGACCTCCTTGATGCCGGCAACCTCGCCCTTGAAGATCATGTCGGCGATCAGCGGCGAGTTGATCATGATCTCCATCGCCGCGACGCGGCCTCCACCCTCGCGACGGACCAGTCGCTGAGAGATGATGGCCTTGAGATTGAGCGACAAATCCATCAACAACTGCTCGCGCTTCTCCTCCGGGAAGAAATTGATGATGCGGTCGAGTGCCTGATTGGCGCTGTTGGCGTGCAGCGTCGCCAGCACGAGGTGACCGGTCTCGGCGAAGTTGACCGCGTACTCCATGCCTTCGCGGGTGCGGATCTCGCCGATCAGGATCACGTCCGGCGCCTGACGCAGCGTATTCTTGAGCGCGTTCTCCCAGGAGTGCGTATCGGTGCCGATCTCGCGCTGCGTGATCATGCAGCCCTGGTGCGGGTGCACGTACTCGATCGGGTCCTCGATGGTGATGATGTGACCGCGCGAGTTCTGGTTGCGATAGCCGACCATCGCCGCCAGCGAGGTGGACTTTCCCGAACCGGTGGCGCCGACCATCAGCACCAGCCCGCGCTTTTCCATGACGATCTTGGCGAGCTGCGGCGGCAGACCGAGCTGCTCGAAGGTCGGGATCTCGGTATTGATCGTGCGCAACACGCCGCCGACGCGGTTCTGCTGCACGAAGGCGTTGACGCGAAAGCGTCCGATGCCGGGCGGGGCGATCGCGAAGTTGCATTCGTTATTGGCCTCGAAGTCCTTGATCTGGCGATCGTTCATCAGCGAGCGCACGATGATCGCGGCGGCCTCGGCCGACAGCGGCTTGTCCATCACTGGCGTCATCTGACCGTCGAGCTTGATCGCCGGCGGAAAACCAGCGGTGATGAACAGATCCGAGGCACCTTTTTGCTTCATCAGCGTCAACAGCTGCTGCACCAGCTTGACGGCTTGTTCACGATCCATGGCGGCCTCCTGCCGGACTCACACGGTGAAGCTGCGCGGATCGGCCGCGCGCATCCGCGCCTCTTCGAGCGAGGTCACGCCCTTGCGCACCAGTTCCTTGAGGCATTGGTCGAGAGTCTGCATGCCTTCCTTCTGGCCGGTCTGAATCGCGCTGTACATCTGCGCGACCTTGTTCTCACGAATCAGATTGCGGATCGCCGGTGTGCCGATCATGATCTCGTGCGCGGCGACGCGACCGCCACCCTTTTTCTTGAGCAGCGTCTGCGAGATCACCGCGCGCAGCGACTCGGACAGCATCGCGCGCACCATGTCTTTTTCCGCCGCCGGGAATACGTCGACGATACGGTCGACGGTCTTGGCCGCCGACGAGGTATGCAACGTGCCGAAGACCAGGTGGCCGGTCTCGGCCGCGGTCAGCGCAAGGCGGATGGTTTCCAGATCGCGCATCTCGCCGACGAGGATCACGTCGGGGTCCTCACGCAAGGCCGAGCGCAGCGCCTCGTTGAAGCCGAGCGTGTCACGGTGCACCTCACGCTGGTTGATCAGACAGCGCTTGGATTGATGCACGAACTCGATCGGGTCCTCGACGGTGAGAATGTGGCCGTACTCGTTCTCGTTGATGTGGTTGATCATGGCCGCCAGCGTCGTCGACTTGCCGGAGCCGGTGGGTCCGGTGACGAGCACGATGCCGCGCGGGTATTCGGCGATCTCCTTGAAAATCGCCGGGCACTTGAGTTCTTCCAGCGTCAGGATCTTCGAGGGAATCGTGCGGAACACCGCACCGGCGCCGCGCGCCTGGGTGAAGGCGTTGACGCGAAAGCGCGCCAGACCCGGAATCTCGAACGAGAAGTCGGTCTCGAGGAACTCGTCCCAGGCCTTGCGCTGCTTGTCGTTCATGATGTCGTACACCATGTCGTGGACCTGCTTGTGGTCCAGCGGCGGCAGGTTGATGCGCTTGACGTCACCGTCGACGCGGATCATCGGCTCGACCCCGGCCGACAGGTGCAAATCCGACGCGCCCTGTTTGACGCTGAACGTCAGCAACTGCGCAATATCCATCCGAGTCGTTCCCTGAGCGTGTGGTCCAATGCCCCGAAATCCCAGCGAAATATCCGCCGGCGCCGGCCGGCTGCACGTTATCGGCAATTCCGGGGCGAGGCAACATGACGCGCATCGCTGACCGCCTGAACGCGGTGCGCGCGCGCATCGAGCGCGCCTGCACCCTCGCCGGGCGCGATGCCGGCACGGTGGCCTTGCTCGCGGTGAGCAAGACCTTCGACGCCGACGCGGTGCGCGAAGCCGCCGCCGCCGGTCAGCGCGCCTTCGGCGAGAACTATGTGCAGGAGGCCCTGGCCAAGCAGGCGATGCTGCGCGACCTGCGGCTCGAATGGCATTTCATCGGGCCGATCCAGTCCAACAAGACGCGCGACATCGCCGCGCATTTCGACTGGGCGCACGGCATCGACCGGCTGAAAATCGCGCAGCGACTATCCGACCAGCGCCCGTACGATCTGCCGCCGCTCGACGTCTGCGTCCAGGTGAACGTGTCCGGCGAGGCGAGCAAATCCGGCTGCACGCCGGACGCAGCGCCGGCCCTGTGCCGCGCCGTTGCTGCCCTGCCGCGGCTGCGCCTGCGCGGGCTGATGGCGATTCCGGCGCCCATCACCCCTGGCACGGATGCCCGCGCGCCGTTTCGCCTGCTGCGCGTGCTGTTCGAATCGCTCAAGGCCGAGGGCCTCGCCCTCGACACGATCTCGGCCGGCATGTCCGAGGATCTCGAAGCCGCGATCATGGAGGGCTCGACCATGGTCCGCATCGGCACGGCGATCTTCGGCTCGCGAACGCGCGCGAGCGATGACGTAGACTCTCGCGCATGAACATGACTACCCAAGACGCCGCCAAGCGCAAGGCCGCCGAGGCCGCTCTGGCCTACCTCGAACCCGGCGAGGTGCTCGGCGTCGGCACCGGCTCGACCGTCAACCACTTCATCGACCTGATCGCCGAAAAACGCCTGCAGGCCGACATTCCGGGCGCCGTGTCCTCGTCGAACGCGACCACCGAACGCCTGAAGAAGATCGGCATCCGCGTGCTCGATCTGAACGACACCGGCACGCTGTCGATCTATGTGGACGGCGCCGACGAGGCCAATGCACACCTGCAACTGATCAAAGGCGGCGGCGGTGCGCTGACGCGCGAGAAGATCATTGCCGCCGCGAGCCGCACGTTCGTCTGCATCGTCGACGAGTCCAAGCTGGTCGGCGTGCTCGGCAAGTTCCCGCTGCCGGTCGAGGTGATTCCGATGGCGCGCTCCTACGTCGGCCGCCAGCTCACCGCGCTCGGCGGTCATCCGGTGCTGCGCGACGGCGTGACCACCGACAACGGCAACCTGATTCTCGACGTGCGCGGCCTCGACATCGTCAACCCGGTCGAGCTGGAGGCACGCGTCAACGCCATTGCCGGCGTCGTCAGCGTCGGCCTGTTCGCACAGCGACCAGCGGACGTGCTGATCGTCGGCGGCCCCTCCGGCACGCGGACCATCAAGGCGCGATGACGTAAAAGGCCCCGGACGTCGCCGGGACGCCGGGGCATTGCTGCGCGCGGTAGCGCGCTTTAGCGCCGGCGCGGACCGCCGCGCTTGTGGTCGCGCGGCTTCTCCTCATTGACCTTGAGCGGCTTGCCGCGCAGCTCCTTGCCGTTGAGGCCGGCGATCGCGGCGCGCGCTTCGTGGCCCTCCATCTCGATGAAGCCGAAACCCTTGCACTGACCGCTGAACACGTCGTGCGCCAGCTTGATCGAGAACACCTTGCCGAAGCCGGCAAAGAGCTCGCTGAGCTCACGCTCGGTCGTGTCTGAGGGCAGGTTGCCAGCGAATACTCGCTTCATGTCGTTCTCCTTTCGGGTGGTTCAGGATGCCTGGCGTGCCCCGCGACGGCGACGTCGACGCTTGGCAGGAGCCGGGTGCTCGCTCCGGTGTTCACGCGCGGCGGGCTTGCTCGCCGGCGCGTTGCGCGGGTGTCGCGGCTGGACGCGACCGCGATCGGCCTGCGGCCGCTCGGTCTTTATCGATTCAGCCGACGCGGCGCGCGGCACGTAGCCCTCGACCTCGAACGCGGGCACGCGGCGGCGCAGCAGCTTTTCGATGCCGCGCCACTGCCCGTACTCGTCGCGGCAAACCAGCGAGATCGCCTCGCCAACCTGCCCCGCGCGCCCGGTGCGGCCGATGCGGTGCACATAGTCCTCGGCGACTGCCGGCAGCTCGTAATTGACGACGTAGGGCAACTGGTCGATGTCGAGCCCGCGTGCGGCGATGTCGGTCGCAACCAGTGCGCGCACCTGCCCGGACTTGAAACCGTCCAGCGCCTTGAGCCGCGCGTTCTGGCTCTTGTTACCGTGCAGCGCCGCCGCCGCGATGCCGTCCTTGATCAGGCGCTCGGTCAGGCGGTTGGCGCCGTGCTTGGTACGCGTGAACACCAGCACCTGGCGCCAGTCGAAGCGGCTGATCATATAGGCCAGCAGCCCCGCCTTATCCGATTTCTCAACGAAGATCGCGCGCTGCGTCACCGCCTCGGCGGCGCTGTTGCGCGGGGCGATGTCGATGGTGGCCGGATCGCGCAGCAAGCCCTCGGCGAGCTTGCGGATCTCCGGCGCAAACGTCGCCGAGAACAGCAGGTTCTGGCGCTGCGCCGGCAGCAGCGCGATGACGCGGTGGATGTCGCGGATGAAGCCCATGTCAAGCATGCGGTCGGCTTCGTCGAGCACGAAGATGCCGACGTGCGACAGATCCACGGTGCGCCGCTGGACGTGGTCGAGCAACCGCCCCGGGGTGGCGACGACGATGTCGACGCCGCGGCGCAGCGTCTCGATCTGCGGCTTGATGTTGACGCCACCGAAGATCAGCGCGGTGCGCAGCGCCGGCAGATCCTTGCCGTAGGTGCGCACGCTGTCCTCGACCTGCACCGCCAGCTCGCGCGTAGGCACGAGCACCAATACGCGCACGTGCCGGCGTGATGCATCGGCCGGCTGCTGCGACAAGCGGTGCAGCAGCGGCAGCGTGAACGCGGCCGTCTTGCCGGTGCCGGTCTGCGCGGCGGCGACGAGGTCGCGGCCGGCAAGAATCTCGGGTACGGCGCGTTGCTGGATCGGTGTGGGCGTGGTGTAGCCCTGGGCGGCCACGGCGCGTAGCAAGGGCGGCGCCAGGCCCAGCGTTTCGAACGACATTGTCATCTCCTGAACATCGGTGCGGCGAAAAAGCCGCGGAGCCTGCCGGACAGTCAAAGCGCTGCCGGGGCCGGTTCAGGCGGGGAATTCCGAGGCTTGCGGGGGGACGATTCGCCAGCCGGTTTGCGGCGTCACGGACCAAACTCGCCCGACGACGTTGAGCGCAAACCGACGATGCGCCTCACAAACGCCGAGCAGTATAGCGATCGCGAACCAATTCACCTAATCTTGGATCACGTGGCACGCAAGATGTGTGCCGAACTTTTGACCAAATCTCAGCCCCGAGGACGCCGATCATGAAACCCGTCATCTTTGCCGCCGCCGTATTGCTCGCGCTGCCTGCCCACGCCGACAGCTGGAAGGCGCTCAAGGACGTGGCCAAGCAGCAGGCCTCGCAGCGCGCCGAGGAGGAGCTCAGCCTGCCACAAGCCGCCACACCTGGCGCCAAGGTGTACATCATCGAGCCGGCCGACGGCGCCGTGGTGACCAGCCCGGTGCGCGTGGTGTTCGGCCTGCGCGGCATGGGCGTGGCTCCGGCCGGTGTGAACCAGGCCGGCACGGGCCATCACCACCTGCTGATCGACAGCCCCGAGATCGACTACACCAAGCCACTGCCGGCCACCGAGCAGATCGTGCACTTTGGCGGCGGCCAGACCGAAACCATGATCGAGCTCACGCCGGGCAAGCACACGCTGCAACTGCTGCTCGCCGACTGGAAGCACCAACCGCACAACCCCGCGGTGCAATCCGAGAAGATCACCATCACCGTCAAGTGAGCCCGCAGCGGTTGCGAAACCCGTCCGGGCAGCGGCCGCAGTCGCAGACTGAAAACTCATCGCCGGAGACCGCCGCTCGATGAAGTCATCCCTCGGCCTGCGGCTCGGCCAGTCGCTGACGATGACCCCGGCGCTGCAGCAGGCGATCCGCCTGCTGCAGTTATCGAGCCTGGACCTGCAGCAGGAGATCGAGCAGGCGCTGGACGCCAACATCCTGCTCGAACGCGACGAGCCGGCGCCGGCCGAGGCCGCTGGTCCGGACGAATCGACCGAGCCGGCCGAAGCCGCCGACCGCGACGCTACCGAGTCCCTGGAACTGCGCGACGACGGCGACATTCCCGACGAGATGCCGGTCGACGCCGACTGGGGCGATGTCTTCGATGACCTGCCGGCGGCCGCGCGACGTGACGACGACGAGCTGCGCGAGTTTCTCGAAGCCAATCTGCACAAGGCCACCGGCCTGCGCGAACATCTGCTCGAACAGGCGCGCGTCGCCCCGTTCGCGGTCGAGGAGCTGGCGATCGCCGAATATCTGATCGACGCCATCGACGAGGACGGTTATCTGCGCGACTGGCCGGCGCTGCTCGAAGAGCTCTCGAACACCCTGGGCGCCGGCGCCGCCGAGGTCGAAGCGGTACTCGCCAAGTTGCAGGAGTTCGACCCGACTGGTGTCGCCGCACGCGATCTGGGCGAATGCCTGCGTCTGCAGATCGAGTCGCTGCCGGCGCGCACGCCCGGAGCGCAGGCGGCGCTGATCCTGGTCGAGCGCCACCTGCCCCTGCTCGCCCGTCGCGACAGCGCGGCGCTGAGCCGTGCCAGCGGTCTGGACGTGGCGACGGTCGACGCCGCGCTGGCCCTGATCCGCACGCTGCAGCCGCACCCGGGTCAGGCCTTCAAGCCTCACGAATCGGCTTACGTGGCGCCGGACGTCTTCGTTCATCGCAAGAATGATCGCTGGGTGGTGAGCCTGAACTCTGAACTCACCCCGCGCCTGCGCATCAACAGCCACTATCAAGGTCTGATCCGCCGTGCCGATACCTCAACGGACCAGCAGATGCTCAAGCAGCATCTGCAGGAGGCGCGTTACTTTCTCAACAGCCTCGAAGCCCGCAACGAAACTTTGCTGCGCGTGGCCCAGTCCATAGTTGAAGAACAACGCGCTTTTCTGGAATATGGACCCGAAGCGATGCGCCCTTTGGTGCTACGCGACATCGCCGAACAGCTGGGCATACATGAATCGACCGTTTCACGCGCCACAGCCAACAAGTACATGCTCACGCCACGTGGGCTCTTCGAACTCAAGTATTTTTTCTCCAGCCACGTCCAGACCACGGGCGGCGGCGTGTGCTCAGCCACCGCGATCCAGGCCATGATCAAGCGCTTGATCACCAACGAGAATCCCGCGCGCCCGCTGTCCGACGCCACCCTTTCCGAACTCTTGCTCAAGGAGGGCATCCAAGTCGCACGTCGTACCGTTGCCAAATACCGCGAAGGCCTGGGGATCCCCCCCTCGCACGAGCGCAGACCGCCGGCCTGAAACCGGCATCCGTTACGCCCAGGAGGTCCACGATGAATCTGAACATCTCCGGTCACCATGTCGAAGTCACGCCGCCGATGCGCGACTACGTCGTCGCCAAGCTCAAGAAGCTCGAACGGCACTTCGACCACCTGATCAGTGCGGAGGTGGTTCTGTCGGTCGAAAAGCAGCGCCAGAAGGCGGAGGCGACCGTGCACGCGAGCGGCGCCAACATGCATGCGGAGGCCGTCGATAGCGATCTGTACGCGGCGATCGATCTGATGTCGGACAAGCTGGACCAGCAAACGCGCAAGTACAAGGAGAAGCTGCGCGACCATCACCAGAAACAAGCCCACAAGCGCATGGCGATATCGACGCGCTCGTGAGGCCCTGCCCCGCGCCTTTGGCTCGACGGCCGTGAGCGCTCGCAACGCCCACGGACGGCGGACGCGCGGCTGCTAGAATCCGCGCATCCGCGAGGGTCCGGTCACACCCCGTGGCCGGGCCCAAGTTTTTGCAAGGGTATCGAAACGAAACATGAAGATCGCAGACATCCTGTCGCAGGACCGCGTCAGCCAGGGGCAGACGTTCACGAGCAAGAAGAAGGCGCTGGAGGAACTGTCGAACCTGCTCGCGCGCGGCGTGCCGGGGGTGCAGGCGGCCGACATCCTCGCCAGCCTGTCGGCACGCGAGAAGCTGGGCAGCACCGGCCTTGGCCATGGGGTCGCGATCCCGCACGGCCGCATGGCCGGTGTCCACGAGAGCGTCGGCGCCTTCATGCGCCTCAAACACCCGCTCGACTATGACGCCCACGACGGCCAGCCAGTCGATCTGGTGTTCGGCCTGCTGGTCCCGCAGAGCGCAACCGAAGCCCATCTCAAACATCTCGCGGCGATCGCCGAGATGTTCTCCGACAGCACGTTCTGCCAAAAGGCGCGCGAGGCCGCCGACGAAGGCGCGCTCTTCAGACTACTGAGCGCCTATACGCCGGCGAGCTGATCCGCCCATGCCGCGCACTGCGGCGAACACGCCGACCACGCTGCACGGCGTGTTGATGCGCGTGCATGGCATCGGCGTCTTGCTCGTCGGCGCCAGCGGCGTCGGCAAGAGCGAGCTGGCGCTCGAACTGCTCAGCCGCGGTCATCGTCTGGTCGCCGACGATGCCGCCGAGTTCACCGTCGAACGCGGCGTGCTGCGCGGACGCTGTCCGCGCCTGTTGCAGGGCTTCATCGAGGCACGCAGCCTCGGCATCCTCAACGTGCGCCGGCTCTACGGCGCGCGCAGCGTGCTCGGCGCCAGCCGTCTCGATCTGATCATTGCCTTGGACACACCCGCCTCGCCATCGGAAACCGGGCTCGAACGCCTGAGCGGCCGACGCTCGATGCGTAGCGTGCTCGGCGTCGAAGTGCCGACGGTCTCGATCCCGGTGCGGCTCGGGCATAATCTCGCGGTGCTGGTCGAAGCCGCCTGTCGCGACGAGCGCCTGCGTCGAAAAGGCTATCGCGCCGATGTCGACCTGACGCGCAGGCAGATGCTGGAGATCAGCAAGCAGGATCGACACCAGTCATCGGACAAGCCCACGTGAATCGCCGCCACGACTCCGCGCTCGCCATCGAGGGGCGATGCCAGCGATGAAGCTGATCATCGTCAGCGGCCTGTCCGGTGCCGGCAAGACCGTGGCCCTCAAGCAATACGAGGATCTGGGCTACTACTGCATCGACAACCTGCCACTGGCGCTGGTTGGGCCGATCTCACGGCGTGCGACGCGCGGCGCCGACGAGCGCTACGCCAAGCTGGCCATCGGTGTCGATGCACGCGAAAGCCCGCGCGAGATCGCGCGCTTTCCACGCTATCTCGAACGCTTGCGCGCGCGCGGCATCCAGACGCGGGTGCTGTTCCTGCGCGCCGACGAAAGCGTGCTGTTGCGGCGCTACTCGGAAACCCGGCGCTCGCATCCGCTCGCCCGCGGCAACGTCTCGCTGCAGGAGGCGATCCGCGCAGAGCAGCAACTGCTCGCGCCAATCGCCAGTTGTGCGGACGCGACCATCGACACCACCGGCAAGAATCTTCACGAGCTGCGCGAGGAGATTCAGGCTCAGGTACCCGGCGGCGGCGCTGGCAAGCTGATCGTGCAGCTCGAATCCTTCGGCTTTCGCAACGGCCTGCCCGACAGCGCCGACTTTGTCTTCGACGTCCGCTGTCTGCCCAACCCGCACTGGGAACCGACGCTGCGCAAGCTCAGCGGCCGTGATGCCGCCGTGGCCGCATGGTTCGAGCACCACCCGGAAGTGCAGCGCATGATCCGCGACCTGCGCGATTTCCTCGAACGCTGGCTGCCGGCGTTCCGCAAGCAGGATCGCGCCTACCTGACGATCGCCATCGGCTGCACCGGGGGCCAGCATCGCAGCGTCTACGTGGTCGAGCGCCTCGCCGAAGCGCTGCGCGCAAACTACGAACAACTCTCCGTGCGCCATCGTGAACTGTGGAACGGCGTCGAGCGGCGCAAGCCGGAAGGCTCGCCATGAGTCGCGTCGGCCTGCTGCTGGTGATGCACGGCAAGCTCGGCCATCACCTGCTCGATACGCTGCGCGACATGCTCGGCGAGCTCCCGCTGGCCGCCGACGTGCTCGAGGTGCGCCGCGTGTCCGCTCACGAGGTCCTGATCCGCCAGGGCAGCAAGATGCTCGAGCGCCTGGACTCCGGGGACGGCGTTTTGATCCTCACCGACGCCTTCGGCTCGACGCCGAGCAACATTGCCAACAAGCTGCGCGCGACACACCGGTGCGCGGTGGTCGCCGGCGTGAACCTGCCAATGCTGGTGCGCATCTTCAACTACCCCACGCTGCCGCTGCACGAGATGGCCAAGAGTGCCGTCGAAGGCGGCAGCCGCGGCATCATCGAGTGTCCATGATCAGGCAGCATCCAGTCGGTGGCTGCCAGTTCCCGGAAAAGACACTGGCGGATCGCTGTTGCTGGAAACCGCAAACTGGAATCTGGAAACTGCCCTGAATGGAACGCACCGTCGACATCGTCAACAAACTCGGCCTGCACGCCCGCGCCGCTGCCAAGCTGGTGACGCTGGCCAGCAAGTTCGCGGCCGAGATCCGCATCCGCAAGGACGGCCGCGAAGTCAGCGGCAAGTCGATCATGGGCGTACTGATGCTGGCGGCCGCGCGCGGTTCGCAGATCACGCTGATCGCAGACGGCGAGGACGCCGCACAGGCCCTCGACGAACTGGCGCAGCTCGTCGCCGATCGCTTCGGCGAAGACGAGTGATGAAGCCGTTTCCAGTTTCCAGTTTCCAGTTTCCAGTCAGGAGAACGGCCGTTGCCGCTACTGGAAACCGTGCGACCGGAGGCCGCGCATGAGCCTGTGGCTCTCCGGCATCGGCGTTTCGCGCGGGATCGCCATCGCCCGCGTACAGAAGGTGCACGGCGGCGATCTCGACGTACCGGAGTACACGCTCGCCGCCGCGGACGTCGGCGACGAGGTACAGCGTTTCCTCGACGCGCACGGGCTCGCCAAGGCACAGCTGCGCGAAGTGCGCGAGCGCATCCCCGAGGGCACACCGGGCGACATCGCCGCATTCATCGACACGCACATCCTGATGATGGACGATCGCTCCATCACCGACGCCACGATCACGCACATCCGCAACGCGCGCATCAATGCCGAGGCGGCACTGCTGCGCACGCGCGATGCGTTGATCTCGGTGTTCGAGCAGATGGACGACGCCTATCTGCGCACGCGCCGCGACGATGTCGAACACGTCTGCAGCCGTATCCTGCGCATCCTGCTCAAGTCGGACCGGCAGCTGTGCGCGCGCGGCGAGCAAGGAGAACCGACGGTCGTCGTCGCCGACGACGTCACCCCGGCCGACATCATCCTGCTCGCACAGCAGCAGGTCGCCGCCTTCGTCACCGAGTACGGCGGACCGCTGTCGCACACGGCGATTCTGGCGCGCAGCCTCGGCATCCCCGCAGTCGTCGGCCTGCGCGACGCGCGCCGCCTGCTGCGCGACAACGAAACCGTCATCGTCGACGGCGAGACCGGCCATGTCCTCGCCGACCCCGATGAGCTGGCCCTTTCGTTCTACCGCGACAAGCAGCGCAAGCACGCGCGTCACCGCGCCGGCCTGGTACGGCTCAAAGGGCGCGATGCGATCTCGCGCGACGGCGTGCCGATCCGCCTGCTGGCGAACATCGAGCTGCCGGAGGACGCGCGCATCGCCGAGGAAGCCGGCGCCCAGGGCGTCGGCCTGTACCGCACGGAGTTCCTCTACATGAACCGCAAGGAATTGCCGAGCGAGGACGAACAGTACGAGGCGTACGCGCGTATCGTCTCGGCGGTGTCCGGCACGATCACGATCCGCACGCTGGATCTGGGCGCCGACAAGCAGGTCGACAGCGGCCGCAGCCATGGTCCGCTGCCGACCAATCCGGCCCTGGGGCTGCGCGCGATCCGGCTGTGCCTGAAAGAGCCCGAATTGTTCCGCGTGCAGGTGCGCGCGCTACTGCGCGCGTCCAGCCACGGCCGCGTGCAGATCATGCTACCGATGATCTCCAACCTGCAGGAGTTCTGCCAAGCCTCGGCGTTGATCGAGTCGGCGCGCGAGGAGCTGCGCGCCGAGGGCAAGCCCTTTGCGCCAGACGTGCCGATCGGCGCGATGATCGAGGTTCCGGCGGCGGCGATCGCCGCGCCGATGCTCGCGCGGCACGCGCGCTTCTTCTCGATCGGCACCAACGACCTGATCCAGTACACGCTGGCGATCGACCGCGTCGACGACGAAGTCAATTATCTGTATGACCCGCTGCACCCCGCCGTGCTGCACCTGATCCGCCACACGATCGAATCGGGACGAAGCGCCGGGATCCCGGTGGCGATGTGCGGCGAGATGGCCGGCGATCCGCGCTTCACGCGCTTGCTGCTCGCGCTCGGGCTCACCGATTTCTCCATGCACCCGAACAACATCCTCGAGATCAAGCAGATCGTCGTCGAGTCCGACGTCGCCAAGCTGCGTGCGGCGATGCAGGACGCACTCGAACGCAAAGATCCGCAGGAGCTACGCGAGCGCATCGCGCTGCTCGACCAGCTCTGACCCGCCGGCCTCGATGCTATGCTCGCCCGCGGTCACCGCAGCGCGGACGTCGTCACCCTCCGATGAGCGATCGAGATACGCAAGAGGCCGCGATCCGGCGGCTGCGTGAACGCCTCTCCGGCGGCAACATGCTGCCGGTCAAGCGCGCGCTACACGCACTCAATCCCGCCGAGATTGCGGAATTCCTCACCTCGTTGCCGCCATCCGAGCGCAATCTGGTCTGGGAGATGGTCAGCCCCGAGGACGACGGCGAGGTGCTGCTGCACCTGCCCGAGTCGATCCGCGCCGGCCTGATCCGGCAGATGGACACCGCCGAGCTGATCAAGGCCGCCGAGGAACTCGAGATCGACGATCTCGCCGATCTACTCGAAGATCTGCCCGAAACGGTCACGCGCGAAGTCCTCAAGGCCCTGGACGCCGACGATCGCGCCCGGCTCGAAAAGGTGCTGGCCTACGATCCGGACACCGCCGGCGGCCTGATGAACACCGACACGGTGACGGTGCGGCCGGACGTGTCGCTGGACGTGGTGCAACGCTATCTGCGCCTGCGCGGCGAGTTGCCCGCGCACACCGATGCCCTGTATGTGGTGGACCGCTACGGGGCCTATCTCGGTGCGCTGCCGCTGGACAAGATCCTCACGCGCGCGACCGACGAGCTGGTGGCCAACGTCATGCACCGCGACTTGCCGGCGATTCCGGCGCAGGAGAAGGCTCACGATGTCGCCCGTCGCTTCGAGGCCGCCGATCTGATCTCGGCGCCGGTGGTGGATTCGAAAGGCATCCTCGTCGGCCGCATCACCATCGACGACGTCGTCGACGTGATCCGTGCCGAAGGCGAGCACAACATGATGTCGATGGCCGGCCTCGCCGAGGACGAGGACCTGTTCGCGCCGGTGCGCCAGGCCGCGCTGCGGCGCGGCATCTGGCTCGGCATCAATTTGATGACGGCGTTCGCCGCCGCTTGGGTCGTCGGACGCTTCGAGGCGACGATCGCTCAGGTCGTCGCGCTGGCGGTGCTGATGCCGATTGTCGCCAGCATGGGTGGCATCACCGCCAACCAGATCGTCGCGTTGATGGTCCGCGGCATGGCGCTCGGTCAGGTGTCCGCCGGCACCGCGCTACTGCTGCTGCGCAAGGAACTTGGCGTTGCACTCATCAATGGAGTGGCTTGGGGCGTGACCGTCGCCGCGGTGACCTGGCTGTGGTTCAGTCAGCTGCCGCTAGCGCTGGTCATCGGCCTCGCGCTGATTCTCAACCTGAGCTTCGCGGCCGCCGCGGGCGTGCTCGTGCCGTTACTGCTGCGTCGATTCGGGCTGGACCCCGCGCTCGCCGGTAGCGTGATCGTAACCACCTGCACCGACGTGATGGGCTTCTTCCTGTTCCTTGGACTCGGAACGCTGATCCTGCTCTGAGAAAGCGTAGAGCTCGCAAGGCACCAAGGCGCATGCGCGCGATCGGAGCGCGCCCGTCGCCGTCGCGTTGGCCGGCGGCAAAACGCATCGGGCGCGAGTTCACGCGGGGCGTCCTGCTTGGGCGTCGGCCACCGTCAGTGCGGTGACGTTGACGATGCGGCGCACCGTCGCCGATGGCGTCAAGATGTGGACCGGCCGCGCGCAGCCGAGCAGGATCGGACCGATGGCGACATTGCTGCCGGCCGCGGTCTTGAGCAGGTTGTAGGCGATGTTGGCGGCGTCGAGATCGGGCATCACCAGCAGATTGGCGCTACCGCGCAGGGTGCTGTCGGGCAGGATGCCGCGGCGCACGGCTTCATCGAGTGCGCAATCGCCGTGCATTTCGCCGTCGACTTCGAGTTCGGGGGCACGCGCCTTGAGCAAGTGCAGCACCTGGCGCATCTTCTGCGCCGACGGCGCGTCCGAACTGCCGAAGTTCGAGTGCGACAGCAGCGCGACCTTGGGTTCGAAACCGAAGCGGCGCATCTCCTCGGCCGCCATCTGCGTGATCTCCGCGAGCTGCTCGGCGCTCGGGTCGAGATTGACGTGGGTGTCGACGATGAACAACTGCCGCCCTGGCAGGATCAGCCCGTTCATCGCGCCGTAGACACTCGCTCCCGGCCGCTTGCCGAGCACCTGGTCGATGTAGCGCAGGTGGCGCGCGGTATTCGACACCACGCCGCAGATCATGCCGTCGGCCTCGTTCTTGGCGAGCAGCATCGCCGCGATCAGCGTCGTGCGTCGGCGCATCTCCAGCTTGGCGTACTGCTCGGTGACGCCACGGCGCTTCATCAGCGCGTGGTAGTCCTGCCAGTACTCGCGATAGCGCGGGTCGAACTCGGGATTGACCACGGTGTAATGCTCGTTCTCGCGCAAACGCAGGCCGTAGCGCTCGATGCGACTGGCGATCACCTGCGGCCGCCCAACCAAGATCGGCCGCGCGATGCGCTCGTCGATCAGCACCTGCACCGCGCGCAGCACCCGCTCCTCCTCGCCCTCGGCGAAAACGATGCGCTTGTTGGCATCCGGCACACGCCGCGCCACGTCGATGATGGGCTTCATCATCGTGCCGCTGTGGAACACGAACTGCTGCAGCTTCTGCTCGTAGGCGTCGAAGTCGGCGATCGGCCGCGTGGCGACGCCGGACGCCATCGCCGCGCGCGCGACCGCCGGGGCGATCTTGACGATCAGGCGCGGATCGAAGGGCTTGGGGATCAAGTACTCGGGGCCGAACTGCAGATCATCGATGCCGTAGGCGCTGGCGACGACGTCGTGCTGCTCGCGTCGCGCCAGATCGGCGATCGCGTGCACCGCGGCCACCTCCATCTCGCGCGTGATCGTCGTCGCGCCGACATCGAGCGCGCCGCGGAAGATGAACGGGAAACACAGCACATTGTTGACCTGGTTCGGATAGTCGGTGCGGCCGGTGGCGATGATGGCGTCGTCACGCACCGCCTTGACGTCTTCGGGCAGGATCTCGGGATGGGGATTGGCCAGCGCGAAGATCAGCGGCCGCGGCGCCATACGCGCGACCATCTGCGGCTTGAGCACGCCACCGGCGGACAGCCCCAGAAATAGATCGGCGCCGTCGATGACCTCGGCCAACGTGCGCGCGTCGGTTTTCTGCGCGTACTGCGCCTTGAGATCGTCCATCAGCTCGGTGCGGCCCTCGTAGACCACACCGGCGATGTCGGTGAGCCAGACGTTCTCCCGGCGCACGCCCAGCTCGACCAGCATGCCGACGCAGGCCAGCGCCGCGGCGCCGGCGCCGCTGACGACGAGCTTGATGTCCTCGATGCGCTTGCCGACGACGGCCAGACCATTGAGCACGGCGGCACCGACGATGATCGCGGTGCCGTGCTGATCGTCGTGGAACACCGGAATCTTCATGCGCGCGCGCAGCTTCTGTTCGATGTAGAAGCACTCCGGCGCCTTGATGTCTTCGAGATTGATACCGCCGAAAGTCGGCTCCAGCGCGGCAATGACCTCGATCAGCTTGTCCGGATCGGCCTGGTCGATCTCGATGTCGAACACGTCGATGCCGGCAAACTTCTTGAACAGCACCGCCTTGCCTTCCATCACCGGCTTGGCGGCGAGCGCGCCGATGTTGCCCAAGCCCAGCACCGCGGTGCCGTTGGTGATGACCGCGACGAGATTGCCGCGGGCGGTGTAGCGCACCGCTGCCGCCGGATCGGCGGCGATTTCCTCGCAGGCCGCAGCCACGCCGGGCGAGTACGCCAGCGCGAGGTCACGCTGGTTGGACAGTTGCTTGGTCGGCGTAACAGAGAGCTTTCCGGGAACCGGATGCTCGTGATACGCGAGCGCCGCCCGACGCAGGATCTCGCGGGCATCGGCGGGAATGGAACTGTCCTGACTCATGTCTCGACGGGGCTCAAGCTGCGATCAAAACGATATCGTCGCACGTCCACGGCGAAACCGTATGAGCGCTACGCAGCACGCGCGCGCTCGGGCGCACCGACGCGCTTGTTTAGGTCTCGGCGCCCCCTTACAATCCGCGCCCTGACGCCCTCGTCCCGCTCCGCGGCAAGCCCGCCAGCGCAGCGTGGACGCAGCGGTTCGGCCCAGACCTGACTCAAGGAGACCTCGCATCGCACTGGAACGTGAAGACCGGCGCAATCACCAGATCCTCGCGCCGCGCGTACGTGTCATCGCAGAAGACGGTACCCAGCTCGGCATCCTGCCGACGCGCGAAGCGCTGCTAAGGGCCGAAGACGCCGGACTCGACCTCGTCGAGGTCTCGCCGAATGCCGATCCACCGGTCTGCAAGATCATGGATTACGGCAAGTACCTCTACCAGAAGGACAAGGCCCTGCAGGCGGCGAAGAAGAAGCAAAAGCAGATCCAGGTCAAGGAAATCAAGTTCCGGCCCACGACCGAGGAGGCCGATTACCAGACCAAGTTCCGCGCCATCACGCGCTTCCTCGAAGATGGCGACAAGGTCAAGGTCGTCGTGCGCTTCCGCGGCCGTGAATTGGCCCATCAGGAACTGGGCCTGCAGGTCATGAACCGGCTGCGCGACGAGCTGGGCGAGACGGTCCAGGTCGAGCAGTTCCCGAAGATGGAAGGCCGCCAGTCGGTCATGGTCATTTCGCCGAAGCGAAAGTAGTCTCCGTTTCGGAACCTCGGGTTTTCAGTCGAGCCGTCCCCGGGCTGCGTTCTTCCCGGAAACCGACGACCGGAAACTTGAAACTTTTTGCCGGAACGGCCAGAATCGCGCCCCTTTTCTGCGTTCGGCGCAGAAGATGCAGGAAGTCCTGTGCCGCCTCGGCACGGGCCCGGTCAGCGCCCTTCCAGGCAGGGCTGTGAAGCCGGCAACGACCCAAGCAGGAGTCAACGAAAAATGCCGAAGATGAAAACCGTCAAGAGCGCGGCCAAGCGCTTTGCCAAGACCGGCAAGGGTGGCTTCAAGCGTTCACACTCCCACAAGCGCCATATCCTGACCAAGAAGTCGGGCAAGCGCATCCGCCAGTTGCGTGGCGAGACCCAGGTGCATCCGTCGGATCACCGCGAAGTCCGCATCATGCTGCCCTACGCGTAACCGGGAGAACGAACGATGGCACGTGTCAAAAGGGGCGTCACCGCCCGCGCCAAACACAAGAAGGTACTGAAGAAGGCCAAGGGCTATTACGGCGCCAAGTCGCGTCAGTTCCGCTCGGCCAAGCAGCAGGTCATCAAGTCGGGCCAGTACGCCTACCGCGACCGCCGCGTGAAGAAGCGCGAGTTCCGCGCGCTGTGGATCATCCGTATCGGCGCCGCCGCCAAGGAACTGGGTCTGTCGTACAGCCGATTTATCAACGGGCTCGCCAAGGCCGGCGTCGCCCTCGACCGCAAGGTCCTCGCGGATCTCGCGGTGCACGACAAGGCGGCGTTCAGCGCCCTGGTGGCCCAGGCGAAAGCCCAGCTCGGCGTAGCCTGATCCCCGCCTGATTCGGCGTAGTACCGTAGAAAGGGGAACGGCGCCCGCCGTTCCCCTTTCTTGTTTTTCAAGGCCGCCCCATCCCGATCCGCCCGCTCATGACCCATCCACTCGACGAACTGCTGGACAAGGCCAAGGCCGACATCGCCAACGCCGGCGACTTGCGTGCGCTCGAAGCACTGCGCGTCGAACTGCTCGGCAAGAAAGGCCGCGTGACCGAGCTGCTCAAGCAGCTCTCGACGCTCCAAGGCTACGAGCGCAAGGCGCACGGCGAGCGCGTCAACAAACTCAAGGAAGCGGTGACCGCAGCCCTCGATGCACGCGCATCGGCGCTCGAAGAGGCGCAGCTCCAGCAGCGCCTGTCGGCCGAGGCCATCGACGTCTCGCTGCCGGGCCGCGGCGAGGCCACCGGCGGCATCCACCCGATCACGCGCACCATCGAGCGCATCTGCACGCTGTTCGGCGAGCTCGGCTTCGAGACCGTCGAAGGCCCGGAGATCGAGGACGATTTTTACAACTTCAGCGCCCTGAACATCCCCGAGGCACACCCGGCGCGCGCAATGCAGGATACGTTCTACGTGATGAACGGCGCGCGCCTGCTGCGCACGCACACCTCGCCGGTACAGATCCGCACGATGCAGTCGCGCAAGCCGCCGATCCGCATCATCTGCCCGGGCCGCGTCTTTCGCTGCGATTCCGATCGCACGCACAGCCCCATGTTCCATCAGGTCGAGGGTCTGTACGTTGCCGAGAAGGTGACCTTCGCGGATCTGAAGTACGACCTGCAGAGCTTTTTGTCGCGCTTTTTCGAGCGTGAGGTCGAGGCGCTGTTCCGGCCGTCCTACTTCCCGTTCGTCGAGCCGGGGGCGGACGTGCACATGCGCTGGACGCAGGCCGACGGCAGCTCGCGCTGGCTGGAGCTTCTGGGCTGCGGCATGGTCCATCCCAAGGTGTTCGAGGCCGTGGGCATCGACCCCGAGCGCTACACCGGCTACGCCTTCGGCATGGGGGTCGAGCGCATGGCGATGCTGCGTTACGGCGTCGACGACCTGCGCCTGTTCTTCGAAAACGACCTGCGCTTTCTGGAGCAGTTCAAGTGAGACTCAGCGAAACCTGGCTGCGCGAGTGGGTCAACCCGCCCGCCACCATCGAGGAGATCGCCCAACGCCTGGTCATGGGCGGTCTCGAACTGGAGATCGAGCCTGCGCTCGACACGCTGCCGCAGGGCGTGGTCGTCGGCCGCATCATTGCCGCCGAGAAACATCCGCAGGCAGACCGGCTGCAGGTGTGCCGCGTCGATGTCGGCCAGGCCGAACCGCTGCAGATCGTCTGCGGCGCACCCAATGCCCGCGTCGGCCTGAATGCGCCGTGCGCCACCGTCGGTGCGCGCCTGCCGGGCGGCATGCAGATCACCCAGGCCAAGCTGCGCGGTGTCGACAGCTTCGGCATGCTGTGCTCGGCCAAGGAGCTGGCGCTGTCCGACAAGTCCGATGGCCTGCTCGAACTCGACGCGAGCGCCAAGCCCGGCCAGCCGATCGGCGATTACCTCAAGCTCGACGACCACATCCTCAACCTGGAGATCACGCCCAACCGCGGCGACTGCCTGTCGGTGATGGGCCTGGCGCGCGATGTCGCCGCGCTGTTCGGCGTCAACATGAAGCGGCCGAACCTGCCGCCGGCGGTGGTCGTCGGCGACCGCATGCTCAAGGTCGAGATCGAGGATGCCGAGACCTGCCCGAGCTATGCCGGGCGCATCATCTCCAAGCTCAATGCCAAGGCGCGTACGCCGGACTGGATGCGCGAACGTCTGCGCCGCAGCGGCCTGCGCTGCATCCATCCGCTGGTTGACGTCACAAACTACGTGATGCTGGAACTCGGCCAGCCGCTGCACGCCTTCGATCGCGACAAGATCGGCAACACGATCCGCGTGCGCCGGGCGCGGCCGGGCGAGCAGTTGAAGATGCTGACCGGTGAGACGGTGGCCCTCGAGCGCGGCGAACTGCTGATCGCCGACGACGACGGGCCGCTGGCGCTGGCCGGCGTCATGGGTGGCATGGACTCCGGCGTCACCGAGGCGACCACCTCGGTCTTCCTCGAATCGGCCTGCTTCGCCCCGACGGCGATCGCGGGTACCGCGCGCCGCCACAAGCTCGTCTCCGATGCCGCGTTCCGATTCGAACGTGGCGTCGATCCTGGGCTGCAACGCATCGCGCTGGATCGCGCGACGCAACTGATCATCGACATCTGCGGTGGCGAAGTGCACCCGGTCAGCCAGGCCGGGCGCAACCAGCCCGATCCGGTCAGCATTCGGCTGCGCCACGCGCGCATGACGCAGTTGCTCGGTCATGAGATCCCAAGGCGCGAGGTCGAGCAACTGCTCGGCCGCCTCGGCATCACCACGCGCAACGAGATCGGCGACACCTGGCTTTGCCGCATCCCCAGCCACCGTTACGACCTGCGTCTGGAAGTGGATCTGATCGAGGAGGTCGCGCGCCTGCACGGCTACGACCGTATTCCAGCGCGGCCCTATCTCGCCGCGCTGGCGCCGTCGCGCCCGCAGGAGGGTCGGCGCACGCTCGCCTCGGCACGCAGCACGCTGGTGGCGCGCGGCTGGCAGGAGATCGTCTCACTGGCCTTCACCGATCCTCGTAGCCAGGCCGCGCTCGATCCGCAGACGCCATCGATCGCCGTCGACAACCCGATCGCCGCAACCCAGTCGGTGATGCGCACCAACCTGTGGCCCGGCCTCGTCGGCGCGTGGCTGCACAACCGCCAGCGCCAGGTCGCGCGCGTACGCCTGTTCGAGACTGGCGTCTGCTTCGCCCTGCAAGATGGCGCCGCGGTCGAGACGCTGCGCATCGCCGGCCTCGCCGCCGGCGATGCCTTTGCCGAACAGTGGGGCAAGAAGAACCGGCCGGTCGATTTCTACGACCTGAAGGCGGACGTGAGCGCCTTGTTCGGCGCTGCCGTCGACGAGTATCGCTACGTCGCCGCCGCGCACGGCGCGCTGCATCCGGGTCGCAGCGCGCGCATCCTGCGCGGCGAGGTCGCCGTCGGCTGGATCGGCGAGCTGCACCCTTGCGCGGTGCGCGCACTCGATCTGCCCGAGGCACCGCTGCTATTCGAGCTTGACTGGACGCCGATCCGCGACCTGGCGGTGCCGCGTGCGCGGGCGCTGTCCGAGTTCCCGTCGTCGCGGCGCGACATCGCCGTCATCGTCGATGAGCGGGTGCCGGCGCAGGCCCTACTCGATTGCGCGCGCAAGGCCGCAGGCCCTTTGTTGCAGAACGTTTTCGTGTTCGACGTCTACCGCGGCGAAAGCATTGGAGACGCTTGCAAAAGCATCGCTTTGGGGTTGATTTTCAACGACTATTCGCGCACGCTTACGGTCGATGACATCGATGCGGCCACGCAAGGGATCATGCAGGCCTTGAGCAAGGAGCTGGCGGCGACGATCCGTCAGTGATGGTTGGGGCACGTGTAAACAGGGAGCGCGTGTGGCGCTGACGAAGGCTGAGCTTGCAGAGGCCTTGTTCGACGAGCTGGGTTTGAACAAGCGCGAAGCAAAAGAATTCGTAGACCTCTTCTTCGAGGAGATACGCGGCCGCCTCGAAGCCGGCGAGGAAGTCAAGCTGTCCGGCTTCGGCAACTTCGAACTGCGCTCCAAGAACCAGCGGCCGGGCCGCAATCCCAAGACCGGCGAGGAGATCCCGATCTCGGCGCGGCGCGTGGTCACGTTCCGGCCGGGTCAGAAGCTGCGCCTGCGAGTCGAAGCCGATGTCCCCCGCCGATAATCGCGTACTCACCGCCGATTTGCCGGCGATCCCACGCAAGCGCTACTTCGCGATCGGTGAGGTCAGCGAACTGTGCGACGTCAAACCGCACGTCCTGCGCTACTGGGAGCAGGAGTTTCCGCAGCTCAAGCCGGTCAAGCGCCGCGGCAATCGCCGCTACTACCAGCAGGACGATGTGCTGATGGTGCGCCGCATCCGCAGCCTGCTCTACGAACAGGGCTTCACCATCGGCGGCGCACGCCAGCGCCTCAAGGAAATGGCGCGTGGTGGCCGTGAGAACGACCCCAACCCCAGCGGCCCCGTGCGATCGCGACCTTCCGGCAACCGTCGCCGCGAGGAAATCAAAGAACTGCGCGACGAGCTCGAATCGTTGCTGCGTCTGTTCCCCGAATGACCGTCGGCTTTCCTTGCCGGGGGGGCTTCGCTACACTGCGCGCCCCTTGAGTCATCATCGCGGGGCGTAGCGCAGCCTGGTAGCGCACTTCCTTGGGGTGGAAGTGGTCGGAGGTTCAAATCCTCTCGCCCCGACCAAATGATCAAGGAGCCAGACGGATCGTCTGGCTCCTTTTTCATGTTTCATGGGCTGGGGAGCGCGGCTGCGCAAGCTCGCGCGGGCGCCGCGCCGGCGCGAATCGGCGCATCAGGCGCCCAGGATGACCCGCGCGGCATTGCGTCCCGGCGCGCCGCTGACGCCGCCGCCGGGATGGGCGCCGGCACCGCACAGGTAGAGTCCACGTACCGGCGTGCGGTGATCGCTCCAGCCCGGCACCGGGCGAAAACCAAAGAGCTGGTGCAGCGTCATCGCGCCGTGAAAGATGTTGCCGCCGGTCAGACCGAAGCGCCGCTCCAGTTCGAGCGGCGTCAGCACCTGGCGATGCAGTACCGAGGCGGCGAAGTTCGGCGCGTACGCGTTCACCGTGTCGATGCAGCGTTGTGCGAACGCCTCGCCGATCTCGTCCCAGTGCGCGCCGGCGAGCCGGTACGGCGCGTACTGCACGAACATCTGCACGATGTGGTGACCGGCCGGCGCCAGCGTGCGGTCCACCGAAGTCGGAATCGTCAGCTCGATCACCGGCGCGCGCGAGGGCAGGCCGCGCCGGGCGTCATCGAAGGCGTCTTCCAGGTAGTCGAGCGACGGGCTGATGTGGATGGTGCCGCGGTGCTGCGGACCGACTTCGGCGCAACCCGGCAGGCAGGCGAAGTCCGGCAGCGCCGAGACTGCGAGATTGATCTTCATCGACGCGCTCGCATAGTCGATGCGCGCGACCGCGTCGCGAAACGCCGGCGGCAGCGTGTCCTGTTCGAGCAGACGGCGGAAGGTGACCTCGGGCGTCGCATTCGAGGCCACGCAGGGCGCGCCGATGAACTCGCCGGATGCCAGGCGCACGCCGCGCACGGCGCCGCCCACGACCTCGATGCGCGCGACCTCGGCATGAGTGCGCACCTCGACCCCGGCGCTTTCGGCCGAGCGTCGCAGGGCTTGGCTCAACTGCCCCATGCCGCCCTCGACATAACCCCAGACACCGCGCGCGCCGCCGGCCGTGCCCATGACGTGATGCAGCAGCACGTAGCCGGTACCCGGCGCCGACGGCGGTGCGAAGGCGCCGATGATCGCGTCGGTCGCCAGCGACACCTTGAGCGCCTCGGACTCGAACCAGCGGTCGAGGATAGGCCGCGCCGGACCGACGAGCAGCTCCAGCGCGGCCGGCAGATCGTCGCCGAGCTTCTTCAAGCGGCGATGCAAGCGCAGCGCGCGCAGGGCGTTGGCAACGCGCTCACCGAGATCGCGGCGACGATAACTCGCCGGCAGCGGCAACAGATCCGGGGCGATGTCTTCGAGCGCCGGTTCCAGCGCCTCGGCGATGCGGGTCAGCCAGGCTTCGTAGCGCGGATACGCCTCGGCATCACGCGCGGAGAACTTGGCGATCTCGCGCCGGTTGAGTTCGGCGTCCGGCCCCATCAGCAGCGAGCGCCCGTCGGGCAGCGGCGTGAACGACGAGGGGTTGCGCGTCAGCACGCGGTAGCCGTGGGCCTTGAGCTCGAGCTCGCGCTCGACCTGCGGCAGCAGCAGGGAGATCAGATACGAGGCCGTGGACGCGCGATAGCCGGGCGCGATCTGTTCGCTGACCGCCGCGCCGCCGACGATGCCGCGGCGTTCGAGCACCAGCACCTTGCGGCCGGCGCGCGCGAGATAGGCGGCGCAGACCAAGCCGTTGTGTCCGGCACCGACGACGATGCAGTCGTAGCCGGCGTCGCTCACGGTGCGGTCGGAATCGCACTCAGCGGCAGGCGGCCGATCGCGGTGTCGCCGAGGCTGCCGAGATACAGCGCGTCGCCGGCCTGCTTGACGCTGGTCACCGGGCCGAAGGTGTCCTCGCCCGCATACTGCAAGTCGGCGACGATGCGACCGTCGAGATCGAGCCCCAGTACCCAGGCGTGCAGTTTCGGCTCGGGGTGGAACCAGTGCGGGAGACGGAAGATCACGCGGCGCAGATAGGGCTGCGGCAACAGCGCATCGAGTGCCGCCGTACGCGGCGCGTACAGCGCCAGCCAGAAGCGGTCGCTGCCGTTGAAGCTGATGTTGTCGGGAAAACCCGGCAGATTGTCGATGAACACCTCCGAGGTGCCGGCGCGCTCGCCCTTGAGCCAGTAGCGCGTCACGCGATAGCGCGTGGTCTCGGTGACGAGCACATAGGCCTCGTCGGGGCCGACGGCGACGCCATTGGCGAAATACAGTCCGGACAGCAGCGTGCGCACCTGCCCGCTGTCGAAATCGTATTCGAGCAGCCGCCCATGCGGGCGATGCTCGAAGACTTCGGCCATCAGCTCGGGCAGCGCGAACTTGGACGAGGCGTCGCTGAAATAGGCCTTGCGGCTTGCCGCCGGCCGGTCGACGTCGTCGGTGAGCCGGAATGGCAGGCCGTCGGCGGCATCCGCCAGGACGTCGACGCTACCGTCGGTGCCGATGTGCAAAAGACCGCGCATCGCATCGGCGACGAGCACGCCGCCGTCGGGCGCCAAGGCCAGACCCAGCGGACGGCCGCCGGTCTCGGCCAGCAGCTTCGGCGCCGAGCCGTCGGCGTTCATGCGCATCACACGGCCATCGACATAGCCGGTGTGCAGACGGCCTTGTGCATCGATCGCGAGGCCCTCGGGACCGACGCCGATGCCCTCGCCGATGCGCTCGATCGCCTGCAGCACGCGGTTCGGCGCATAGCGCTCGGTCGGCAGCGGCGGCGGCTGCCAGGCCTGCGGTGCGATCGGCACCGGCCAGAACAGCAGATAGGCCGCGAGCGCGGCGAGCGGCAAGACCAGATAACTGAGCAGACGCATGGTTCGATCTCCCTGATGCTGCGCACTACCCGCCTGCCACCGATCCGGTTGCACCGTCCGCCTCCGCGATCGGTCGCGCGCAGGTTTGTCCCTATAATGCCGCGTCGGGCGCCGCTGATGCCCGTTGCTGCACCGGCTCGCGGCCTCGCCCCTTGTGCACAGGCGGCCGTCAGATCCGCCGCGGGGCGACGCGCCGGCGCCGAATTTTTCCTTGCTCAGATTCCGGGGGAACCATGTCGTCGCAGAAGAATCCGGTGGAGATGCTGCTGCAGTGGGCCAAGGAGAAGCCCAACCAAGCCTGGCTTTACCAGCCCGTGGACGGCGTCTGGAAGAAGTACACCTGGGCCGAAGCCGAGGCGCAGGTGCGCTCGATGGCGAGCGCGCTGCGCGCCCTCGGTCTGCCACCGGGCAGCGCCGTCGCGATCTCGGGGCGCAACACGGCGCACTGGGTGCTCGCCGATCTGGCGATCGCGATGGCCGGCTACATCAGCGTCGGCCTGTATCCGAAGCAGGCGCCCGAGGCGGTCAGCTACATCCTCAACCACTGCGAGGCCAAGGCGATCTTCATCGGCCCGATGCCGGACGTCGATCAGTTCATGGGCGCGCTGCCACCCGGCATCAAGACCATCGGCTTTCCGTACGCCGAAGTGCCGCGCTGCGATCACGCCTGGGACGAGCTGGTGCGCGCCCACGAGCCCTTCGCCGGCTATCAGCCGCCGGACCCCAAGGCGCTGGTGTCGCTGATCTACACCTCCGGCACCACCGGCAATCCCAAGGGCGTGATGATCACCACCGAGAACCTCACCTTCGCCACCAGTGGGCTGATGAAGACGATGCCGGCCAAGGGGCAGGAGCGCTTCTTCTCCTACCTGCCGCTCGCGCACGCCTTCGAGCGCGGCGCCGTAGAGATGGCGTCGATCTATCTCGGCGCCGAGGTCTGGTTCCTCGAAAACCTCGACAAACTCCCCGAGCAGCTCAAGCACGTCGCGCCGACGCGCTTCTTCGGCGTGCCACTGGTCTACGGTCGCATCCAGGCCGGCGTGCTGCGCAAGATGCCGCAGGAAAAGCTCGACCGTCTGCTCAAGATTCCGCTGCTGTCGAGCCTGGTCAAGAAAAAGATCAAGAAGGGTATCGGCCTGCACAACGCGCGCTATCTGTTCGTCGGCGCCGCACCGATGCCGATTCCGCTGATGCAGTGGTTCGAGAAGATCGGCATCACGGTGCTGCAGGGTTACGGCATGACCGAGAACAACATCTACGCCACCGCCAACCTGCCCGGCGCCAACCGCATCGGCTCGGTCGGTCGCGCCTTGCCGGGCGCCGACATGCGCATCTTCGAGCCTGATGAGAAGGGTGAGGGCGAGATCCAGTACAAGCATCCGGGCGTGACACCCGGCTACTACAAAGATCCGGAAAAGACCGCCGAGCTGTTCACCGCCGATGGCTGGTTGCGCACGGGTGACAAGGGCCGCATCGATCAGGACGGCTACCTGTTCATCACCGGCCGCGTCAAGGACATCTTCAAGACCCTCAAGGGCAAGTACGTCGCGCCCGCGCCGATCGAAGGCGCGCTGTCACGCAACACCGACATCGACCAGCTCTGCCTCGTCGGCGCCGGCCTCAAGCAGCCGATCATGATCGTCACCCTGGTGCAGCCGCCCACAAAGTCACGCGAGGAGATCGAAAAGGGCCTGATCGCCGACATGGATGCGGTCAACGCGACACTCGAACCACACGAGCAGATCGCCAAGATCATCGTCGCCAAGGACGCCTGGACGATCGACAACGGTGTGATGACGCCGACGATGAAGGTCAAGCGCAACATCGTCGAGCAGCGTTACATGCCCTTGCTCGAAAAGCATGCGGGGGATGTGAAGACGAAGGTGGTCTGGGAGTAACGCGCCGCTCCGAACAGCGGTTTCGGCCCTGGCGGGTCGACCCCTCTTTCTTTGCTTGTCCAAAGAAAGAGGGGGCAAAGAAAGGACACCCCGTGTCGGCGCGACCCCGAGCACGTCAGCACGGCCGGTCCGGGCAGTCGATCAGCAGGCGCGCAGTGGTGTCGGGCAGCGTGGTCACGGGCAAGTCCGCGCATGAGCGGGCGCGTGTTATAGCGGGAGCGGCCGCGCTTGGCGAGTGCGCTCAGGTTTTCAGTAGGGCCTTGAGTGCCGCCGCCTGCTCCGCAAACCACGGGCCGTTGGCTTTGAGCGCCTCGCCGACGACACGCCGCGCCTCGTCGCGGCGATCCAGCGCGAGCAGCGCGCGCACGCGCTGTTCGGCGACCTGCAGGCGATTGAGGCCGTAGGCGTGCAATGCCGCCCGTTCGAGATACTCCAGTGCGGCCTCGGGTTGGCCACGCGCGAGCAGGCTGCGCCCGTGACGCAAGGCATAGACGTAGTCCTGCGGCCAGGCCTCGATCAGCGCCGGCATCAGCGCGTCCAGCGCGGTGTAGTCCCCGGTCAACATCGCGAGCTGTTCGACGTAGACGCGCAGGTTGTCGGCGAGGTTGCGGTCGGCCTCGAGAACGCCGGCCAGCCTTCGCTCGACATCGGCCATCGCGCGCCGCAACAGCGCGATCTGGGCCTCGCGATCGCCGAGCGCGGCCTCGAGCTTTGCCATGGTCAGGATCAGCGAGCGCTCGTCGGCGCAGCGCGACGTGCCGAAAGCGCCCTGCTCGACCAGCGCCTGCATCGGTTCGCGCTGTGCCAGCAGGCGCGCACGCGGCGGCGGCACCTCGCCGCCGCAAGCCAGGTAGCGGCCGAGTTCGTAGGCGCGCGCGCAGCCCAGCTCGCCTTCGAGCGCGGCCTCGCCGGCATCGAGGCAGGCCTGCATATCGCCGCTCTGCGCCGCGGCCATGAAACGCAGGCGCGCCAGCCACTGCGCGACCGTCTCGTCCGCGGCCAGCGCCGCGCGCACCGCATCCTCGCGCGCGGCGAACCAGGCCAGGGCCGCGTCCGCAGCGTCGCGTGCGTGCCAGGACGCCAGCACCTGCCGCGCGGCATCCACGGCCTTGGCATCGGTGCCATCGGCGAGCCGCGCGAGGGCATCGAGATCGGTGCCACGCGCGAGCAGCGCGTCGATGGCGGCGTAGAAGTCCTCGCGCGTCTGCTCGCCGAGAATGCGGCCAAGCTCGTCACCATCGCTGTCGAGCAGCAGATAGCTCGGCAGTGCGCGAATGCCATAGCGCTGCTTGAGCGCCGCCCCTTGCGGTGCGTCGACATCGACCTCGACCACGACCGCGCGCTCGCGCACCTGCGCCCACTGCGGTCCGGTCATCACGTGCTGGGCCATGTAGTAGCAGGAATAGCACCACGGCGCGTGGAACTCGACCAGCAGCGGCTGACGCCGCTCGTGTGCGAGGCGCCGGCCCTGCTCGAAGGACAAACCCTCGACCGTGGCCTCGACCGCGGCTGGCGTGGCCGCCGATGTCGGGGCGCCCGACGCCGGCGGCGCGCGGTCGCAGGCCGCGACCAGCAGGGTGCCCAGCAGCAGCGCGCGCCGCATCAGCGCGCCGCCCTCGCCTCGTCCGCCGCAGTCGGTTCCGCCGCATCCGGCGGCTGCAGCGGCGGCAAGCGCCCGGCCTGCGCCGGCGGCTCGCTGTAGTAGGCGATGCGCGTAACGTAAGGCTTGCCAGTCTTGGGATCCGGAATGTTCGACAGGCCGCGGTATTCGAGCAGCCTGCGCGTGTCGGGGTCGTAGCTCAGTTCGAGCGGATCGACGACGAAACGCAGCAACGAATCCGGCTCGACGAGAAAGCGCGCGGTCGTCCGCCCTTCGAACGTGCCGTCGTCGATACGCCGCGCGCGGAACTTGAACTGGTCGAGACTGCCGGCGACGACCAGGCGTAACTGCACCCGCTCGCGCTGCATCAGCCTGTCGAAATTCGCGACGAGGACGTTGTGGAAGCCCGAGTCCGCGCAGGTCAGACCCTCGCGGGCGATGCGCCGGGTTTCCACCGCTGCGCCGGCCTTTTCGCGGCGCATGACCACGATGGGATCGCCGTTGTCGGTGATGCCCTCGCGATAGCCGGTGTCGTCGAGGCTCAGCTCGAACACCGGGACGAAGGGATCGGCGCTGAAATCCAGCGGCTTGAAGCCGATGCGGCTGCCGTCGGGCCGGTAGTAGGCGATGCTGCCGCGCACCCAGCGGCCGTCCTCGATGACCTGCTCGTGTACCTCGGTATAGAGGTAGGCGTCGGTCTTCAGGTCGAACGCGTAACCGTAAAAGCGATCGACCGTGGTTTGCGCGCCCAGCGGCAGCGCGAGCCACAGTGCCGCCACTGCGATGACACGACTCATGACCGTGCTCCGTGCTTGTCCGAGCGCCGAGTATCACCCTTTGACTCGCGTCGCGCGAAACGGTAGTGCGCCACACCCCACTCGTTGCCGCCGGCGTAGCCGAACAGCTCGGCGACTGCCATGTAGAACATGCGCCAGCGCTGGAACCAGATCGCCGCCTGCTCGTCGCCGTAGGCCCGACGGAACACCGGCATGATCTGTGCCTTCTTCGCGTCCATGCTGGCGAGCCAGTGGTTCGCGGTACGCTCGTAGTGGGTGCCGGACAGCCACCACTGCCGTTCGAGCTTGACGTCGTCCTGGAAATTGAGCAGCAGGTTCTCGCTGGGCATGGTGCCGCCGGTGAAGAAGTACCGGCTCATCCAGTCGGTCTGGTTGGCAACCTCGAAGTGATACGCGAGTAGCTTGTGCACGAAGATGTGCACGAACAGCTTGGCCTCGGGCTTCATCCAGCGCGCGATCTTGGCGAGCAGCAGGCCGTAGTTCTTCATGTGCTCGAACATTTCGATCGACAGCACCCGATCGAATCCGGCCTCGATGCCCTCGGCGGGAAACTCGAAGTCGACGATGTTGCCGGTGATGATGCGCAGGTTGTGCAGACCGCGCTCGGCGGCGCGCGCGAGGATGAACGCGCGCTGGCCGTGCGAGTTCGACAGGCCGACGATCTCGGACTTCGGAAAGCGTTCGGCCAGCCACAGCGACAGCGAACCCCAGCCGCAACCGAGATCGAGCATGCGCTGGCCATCGACCAGTTCGGCGCGCTCGGCGTACAGAGCGAGCATGCGCTCCTCGGCCTCGGCCAGCGTCTCGTCGCCGGTGGGGTACAGCGCGCAGGAATACTTCAGCCGTGGCCCCAGATGCAGATGGAAGAACTCGGCGGGCACCTCGTAGTGCTGCGTGTTGGCGGCACCGGTCTCGATCGCGATCGGACTTGCGCGCAGCTCATCCAAGAATCGGTTGTAGCGCTGCGAGCGCAGCTCGCCGTCCTGGCTGGCCTCGTCGACCAGCCGCCGCTTGATCAGTTGGCGCATGCCCAGCCGGGCCAGCGCATCGGGGATGTATCCGCGTTCGCACAGATCGATCAGATTCACAGCGGTTTCCAGTGGGTAGTTTCCGGTTTCCAGTCAAGGGACCATTCGGGTCAGGGCAGCCTTTTCGTTCCTGAAACTGGAAACTGGAAACTAACAACTATCGTTTGGGCGGCCACGGAATCAGCGCACTGGTCGTGCGCACGTATTCGTCATAGCCGGGCTTGCGCCGGATCATCTCGGCTTCGAGCATCGGCACGCCGGAGAGCTTGAGCAGCAAGAATGCCATGATCGCCGGTGCGGCGAGCGCGGCCCAGCCCCAGGGCGCACCGAGCGCCAGCGGCACATAGGCTGCCCAATGCACGCATTCGAAGAAGTAGTTGGGATGCCGCGAGTAGCGCCACAGCCCATTGCGGCAGACCTTGCCTTTGTTCGCCGGGTTCGCGCGGAAGCGTTCCATCTGGCGATCGGCGACACCCTCGCCGACGATCGCGACGATCCACAGCAGCAGCGCCAACGCCATCGCCCAGACCGGCGGCATGGTGTCGCGGTACGCGACCGGCGCGAACGCGCTCGCGGCGAGCATCAGCGTGAACAGATTCTGGAACTGGAAGAACCAGAACATCTTGCGGTCCGCCGCATCGCCCCAGTCCTTGCGCAACCGCGCGTAGCGCCAGTCCTCGGGCTTGCCGTGGTTGCGCACCCAAAGGTGCCAGCCCAGGCGCAGGCCCCAGGCGCCGCCCATCAGCGCGACGAGCAGGCGCGGCAACGCCGGTGCGTCACCGCACAGGGCATAGACGACGGCGAGGCCGCCGAGCGTCCACGCCCAGATCGCATCGACCATGCCGGCGTTGCGTGTGCGCAACTGCCACAGCCAGGCGCCGGTCTTGGCGATGATGGCCACAGCCACGGTGAGCAACAGGGCTTGATCGAAGCGCATGACGGATGCCGGTGCGGGGGGCTGCGCGCGAGCCTACGCGCCGCACAGCATACGTGTGAAGATGCCGAGCGGATGAGCCGGCGATCGAGATCGCATAAAGTTGGCGACGCGGCTCCAGGGCGGCCGCTGGGGGGCTGTCTTGAAGATTCTGCTCATCGACGATCACGAGTTGTTCCGTGCGGGTCTGAAGCTGCTGCTGGCGAATCTCGCCGACGGCTGCGAATTCGCCGAGGCCGCCGACCTCAACCATGCGCTGGCGCTGGCCGGGCGGCAGCACTTCGACATCGTGCTGCTCGACTTTCGCCTGCCCGGCCCTTCGGGCTTCGAGGCGCTCGCGGCGATGCGCGCGGCGGACGAGGCCGCCAGCATCGTCGTGCTCTCCGGCGAGGACGACCCGCTGCTGATCCGCCGCGTCATCGACGCGGGAGCGTCCGGCTTCATCCCCAAGGCCAGTAGCCACGCGACGATGATGGCCGCGCTGCAACTGATCATCGCCGGCGGCAGCTATCTGCCACCGCACGTGCTCAGCATCGCGCACGACGATGGGCAGGCACAGTCGCCCGATGAGGCGCCGCCGCTGATGTCGCTGACCGACCGTCAACGCGAGGCGCTACGGCTGGCGATGCAGGGTAAGTCGAACAAGGTCATCGCCCGCGAGATGGACGTCTCCGAAGCCACGGTCAAGGCCCATTTGTCGGCGGCGTTCCGCGCGCTGCGCGTGCACAACCGCACTGAGGCGGTCTATGTCACCGCTCGTCTGCGCCTGACGATCTAACGCGCATCACAGCGGCACGCTGCCGGTCAGACCAAGGCCGTCCTCGCTATCGAAACGGTAATCCAGCCGCCAGCCCTCGGCTGCGCGATACAGCGTCAGGTGAGTGAAACCGGCGCCGCTCGACACCTGCGTGCGCACGCGACAGCGGCCTTGATGGCCGTCGGCGACGAAGGCGAAGTCCTCGTCGAGCAGAAAATCGCTAGGGGCCGCGTTGGCGAAACGATACGGCGTGTTCAACCCGGCGGTGTGGACGACGTGGAAGCGCGTGCGTCGTCCCTGCACTTCGACCTCGGCCTCGACGAACAGGCCCAGATGCGCATCGCCGCAGAGAAACACGACCGGGCCGACCTGTGGTTCGCTGGCGAGCAGCGCGAGCAGCGCGTGAAAGGTCTGCGGATAGCCGTCCCAGCCATCGGCGTTGAGCGCCGCGTGCGTGCCGACATCGCAGCGCTCGAAGGCGAGCCGCGCACGCACCGCGCTGCGGTGGCGCGGCAGGAGCGGTGCGGGCGAGACGATCAGCTTCGGCCGCTCCGATGGCGCGCAGCGCAGCCATTCGCGCAATGCCGTCCATTCGCACGGATCGCTGAACATCGGCACCTCGGTGCGGGCGGCGCTGCGGTGACTGCGCCGCGTGCGGGTGTCGAGCAGATAGAGCGGCACGTCGCCCACGCGCAGAGTCATCGACAGACGGTCCGGATCCGCGCCGGGTGCGCGCTGGAAGCGCAGGAACTGCGCAACGCCGAGTTCGCGCAGTTGCTGATTCGCGTCGAAGGCCGCATCGCCGCGCTGACCGGCGATCGGCTGCCAGTTGTCGACGATCTCGTGATCGTCCGGCAGCGTCGCCAGCGGCACGCGGCGCAGCACGTCGCGCACCTCGGCGTCGTGTAGCCAGGTCTCGTAGGGCTTGCGAAAGCGGTCGTGCAGATCGGCCGGATCAAACAGCCCGGCGGTGGCATCGACGTAGACCTGATCGCCGGTGAGCAGCAGCAGGTCCGGCCGCTCGCCACCGTCGAGGCGCGCATTGAGCCGGCGCCACGAGGCCTGCGCCGGAGCGGTGTTGAAGATGCCCGGCGGGTACTGGCAACTGCCGAGCGCGATGCGCAGCCGCGCCGGATCGGCCGGCGCCGGCAGCTCGACCAGCCCGAGCGCACGCGCCGGCGACGCCTTCAAAAAGGCATCGAGCGCCTGCGCCGTCGCCGCCTCGACACTGGCGCCGACACCGGCCGGCGGTGCGTCGCGATCCGAGGCGCCGATCGCGGCAGACTGTTCATAGACCAGCAGCACGAGCACGCCGTCGATGCCCGACCACGCCGGCAGACGCAGCCGACACCAGTCGCAGTCCGCAGGCGCAGCAACCGTCTCGGCCGCCTGATCGGCCTTGCGCCAAACACCGCTGGCATCGCGTCTGAGCGGCAGCAGCACGATCTCATGCGGCCGGCCGAGTCGCGGGCTCGCGCCCAGCCCGATCCATTGCGCGGCGTCATCGGTCGCGTACAGCACCGGACCGAGCCAGGGCACGCGCGCAAGGTACTGCGGTGCCGCCGCGGCGGCCTTGGGCGGCGGCGCATCGAGAAAGCCGCGGATGCGCTCGAAGGTCTCGGCCGCGCGCCGGCCGATCAGGCAGTCCTGATGTCCCATGCCATCGAGCATCACTGCCTCGACCGCAACGCCGGCATCGCGCAGCAGACGCGCGTTGCGATGCAGCGTCGCCGGATCGGCAAGGCCGTTGTCGCTGCCGTGCAGCAGCAGCGTCGGGAAGCGCCAGTGCGCACGCAGCGCCGCCGGTGTGACGAAGCGGTTGTGACCGCCGCGATCGGTGATGACCTGATGACGCGCGAAGTGGATCACCTGGGCGACGGTGTCGAGGTTCAGCGGCCCGAACAGCTCGTCGATGTGATCGAGCACCGCATCGTCCACGTTGCGCAGCGAGAACGTGCGCCCGTAGAGCGCATCCATGCGGTGACGCACGCCGGCGAAGCGCACCGACTGAGCGAGGCAGGCGCTGTTCTCGCGCAGCAGCTCGTCGTCCGGATACGGCAGCGTCGCCAGCAGACGATCGAAGAGCTCACCGAGCAGACCCTCCGGCGCCGCGTCGAAGCGATAGGCCAGCGGCCCGAGCAGGGCCTCGAAGTACGACAGCACATAGCCGCGGAACACATTTTGTGGCGTCAGCACCATGGCCGGACCGTTCTGCGACAGCACCGCGCGGCGGATGCGGCCGGGCAGCGCGGCGCGCGCGCCGCGGAAGCGGTCGATCGCATCGCACCCACCACCGCGGTCGCGCAGCAGCGCCGCGATCGTATCCGCCGGCAGCTCGGCCGACAGCACCGCCATGCTGAACATCACCGCGCCCATGCAGTGCGCGACGACGTCGATCTGCGCCGCGCCGGTGCAGTCGACGACGTGTTCGACCGCCGCCGGGATGTCGCTGAGCGCGACCTGCTCGAAGGTCCACGGCCGCTGCGCCGTGGCCAGGCCGGCGCTGCTGCGCAGGTCGACGATCCAGACATCGCGACCGTGCTCGGCGAGGTCCTGTGCCAGCGAGGGCCGCAGCGCCGGGTGCGCATAGGTGTTGCCGCTGGCGCTGTAGCCGTGAATCAGCAGCACCGGCGGCGCGTTCGCGCCGTCGCGCTCTTCGCGGCGGTAGCGGCAAAGGCGGATGCGCAGCGGCCGATCGTCGAGACGGCCGACCTCGATCTCGTGGATCTGCGGCTCGGGCAGGCCCGGCAGCCGGCCCGGCAGGCGCTGCGCCTGTCGCGGCCGCGGCGCATCCGGCTTGCGCGCGCTGAGCTGGTGGGTCGACAGCAGCAGGCGCAGCACCAGCGCGGCCAGCGCGGCCAGGTCCGCGAGCGCCTCGACATGACAGCGCTGCGCCTCGATGCGCAGCAGCGGCTGGCTGCGCTCGGCAAAGTAGGCTGGGTCGAGCACCAGAGCCTGCGGACCCTTGCCGGCGAGCACACCGCCGAACTCGGTGAGCTGCATCTCCTGCAGTTGCCGCCACGGATTCGACGGCCGGCCGTAGCCGATGTGCTTGTGTCCGCGCAGGCTGCGCGCGGCCTCGTCGAGCGGCAGCACGAAGCCCGCATCGCCGCCGCTCAAGCGCGGCCCGATCTGCATCTCGTAGCGGAAACAGCGGACCTCGCCGGCGTGGCTGGCGAGCGCGATCATGTCGCGCATCTGCGTACGCAGGCTGCCGGCCGAACGGCCGACGCCGCGCCAGCGCGCGCACAGACTCTGCACGGCGTCGCGCAGGCCGCGATTGCGCCACCAGGCCCACAGCGCACGCAGCGTGCGCGGCCACGCCCGGGTCGGCACGCGCTCGAACACGACCAGGCTGCCGGTGAGCGCATGGCTGCAACCCAGACGCTCCTCCTCGCGCGCACGGGCATCCGCATCCAGGCCCTCGGCAATGAGGCGCGCGCGCGTTGCTGCCGGCACCACGCGCAGACGGCTCGCGTTCGGCCCCTCGCTGATCAGATCGAGCCGTGCCGACGACAGGCGACCCTCGGCGTCAGGCACGAACAGATGCTCGATCGGCAGCATCCGGTAGCAAAGCGTCAGCTCGACATGACAGTCGACGACACCCTGCCCGGCGATGCGCAGCGGCAGCGTGCCGCTCAGGCGCTCGCTGATGCCGACCTGCGTGCCCGATCCTTGCGTGTCTGCCGGCGTCGGCGGCGGATCGAGGCGCGGGCGCGCGATGGTTGCGGCCGCCGCGGGCGGCGCTGCCGCGAGCGACCACTGGGTGCGCAGGATGCGCACCGCGCGCAGCGCCAGCGCGGCGATGGTCAGTGCCGGATTGACGCCGAGCGCGCAAGGCACGATGGCGCCGTCGAGTACGACGAGGTCGTCCTGCGCGCGCCAGGCATCGCCGTCGCGCAAGAAGACGCGACCGCAGTCGTCGACGACGCCGCGATCGGCAGCATCGGCCATGCCGCAGCCGCCGAGCGGATGCACGGTGACGACCGCGCCGCGCGGCACGCCGAGCGCCCGTTCCATCGCCTCCGGCAGTGGCCGCCACAGCGGGTTCGGCAGGGTCACGCCGTCGAAGCCGGCGTGCGCGGCGCCGTGCGCGCGCCGCTGCAGCAACTGCATCTGCGCGTCGAACAGCGGATGCCGGCGCAGCTCGGGCCAGACGATGTCGATCGCGCCATCGCCGGCGCCGCTGTCGTCGGCGCGCAGACGCAGACGTCCGCCGGCGTCGTCGTCGCCCATCACTGCGAACACCGACAGGTCGCGGATGCGCTCGCGGCGCAGCGCCAGCGGATCGTCGGCGGGATGACCGCCGGAGTGCACCTCGGCATCGCGCGCCGCCAGGCGGTGCAGCGTCTGCACCGTGGTGATGATCTCCTCGGCCGGCCGGCGCAGCGCCGCCGGCACCGCCATTTCCTCGACCAACAGCCGGCGCCGCCGGCCGACGCGGTCGCGGACCTCGGCGCTGAAGGCGCTGGTGATCGTCGGACCGATGCCGCGGGTCTCGGGCGCCTGGTCCTCGTGGGCGACGGCGTTGGCGCGGCCCGTTTCGCCGTAGTCGTAGCCGAAGGCGATCAGATCGCCATTGCCGGAAAAGCCGGCACCGAGCCGCGGCGAGAAGCGCAAGCCCGGCGTCGCCTGCTGCGAACGCAGCAGGATCTCGGTGGAGCCGAGACTGCCGGCCGCGAGAATCACGCGGTGCGCGACGATCCAGCGCGGGCCCGTCTCGCAGCGGCGCAGCGCCTCGTCGGTATGCGTCACCTCGACCGCCCAGCCCGCACCGCCGGCGGCGCGCTGCACCCGCAACACCGTCGCGCCGCACCAGATCTCGGCGCCGCGGCGCACGGCGCTGACCAAGAGATTGGTGTCGAGCGATTCCTTGGCGCCGTGGTTGCAGCCGGTGGCGCAGTCGCCGCAGCGCTTGCATGCCGACAAAGCGACGCCGGCGCTGCTGGGGCGATCCTCGAAGGCGATCGTCACCGGCACCGGCTGGGCGGCGGCGTCGAGCCGGCCGAGCACGCGCGCCTTGGCCGGCAGCGGCGCCGGAATCGTGTTCGCGCGCTCACCGAGCTGCGCGCCGAGCAGCGTGCGCGCCTCGGCGTAAAACGCGCGCAGCGTCCGCCCGGTGCGCAGCGCCGCCGGCCAGCGCTGGTCGAAAACCTCGGCCGGCGCTTCGAGCATGACGCCGGCGTTGATCAGCGACCCGCCGCCCAGGCCATTGGCGAGCACCACGCCGGCGTCACCGTCGGCGCGCACGTCGAACAACGCCTCGCCGCCGCGCGCCTTACCGGCAAAGCGGCCGCGCAGATGCGTCGGCAGCTCGGCCAGCCGCGACGGAAACCCACCCGGCAAGTACTCGCGGCCGCGTTCGAGTACGCCGACGCGGCCGCTGCCGGCGAGCTCCGCGGCCGCGATCGCACCGCCATAGCCGCTGCCGACGATGAGCACGTCGAACGCCGCCTCGGTGGCATGCGCGTGCGCGTGGCAGCGCGTCGCGTCGGCGAACAGCTCGGCGAACTCGCGCGACAGCCAGCGCGTGCTGCCGGCCGACGGCGGGCTAGCAGCGCTGCTCATCGCCGCTGACCCGCAGCGCCCTGCCCTGCGGCGCCCGTGCCCCGTCTTCGGTTCTGCTCATGCAACGCGCCCCCGGCGCCGAAGCTCAGCTCGTCTGCGCGCTCAAACCCTCACGGCCTTGAGGATCGCATCACGCAGCGTTTGTGCCGCCACCGGCTTGTGCAGCAGTTCGATGCCGGCCTTGCGTGCCTCGCGCAAGCGGTCCGGCGCGGTATCGCCGCTGACCAAGAGCGCCGGCAGATCCGGCCAGACCATGCGCAGCGCCTCGATGGTGCGCATGCCGCTATCGCTGCCGCGCAGGCGAAAGTCCGCCAGCACGATCGACGGTCGGTAGCGGCGCGTCACGTCGATGGCGGCGTCGGTGGACGCCGCGACCTCGACATCGAAGCCCATCTCCTCGAGCAGCGTCTTCATGCCGACGCGGATCGCTTCCTCGTCGTCGACGACCAGCACCTGGATGCGCGGTGTGTTCAGATCATTGGCCATGTTTCCCTCCGGTACGGCCACATCGGCGGCTCTGGCGATCGGCAGCTCGATGTAAAAACAACTGCCGGCGCCGGGGGCCGATTCGAGCCCCAGTTCGACGCCGAGCAGCTCGGTCAGCCGGCGCACGATCGCGAGCCCGAGGCCGAGGCCCTTGCTGCGGTCGCGTTCCGGATTGTGCAACTGGTAGAACTCCTCGAAGATACGCGCGTGCTCGGACTCGGGTATGCCCGGCCCGGTATCGCGCACGCTCACGCGGCAACGGCGGCCATTGCGCGCCGCGAACAGTTCGACGCTGCCGCGCTCGGTGTACTTGATGGCATTCGACAGCAGATTGCGCAGGATGCGCTGGAACAGCGTCGGGTCGGTGCGCACCATCAGCCCCGGCTCGCAGCGCAGTTCGAGCCGCAGCTTGCGGTTCTCGGCCTGTGGCCGGAACTCTGCGGCGAGTTGGCTCAGCACGAGGTGAAGGTCCACGGTCGAGATCGCGCATTCGATCACGCCGGCGTCGAGCCGCGAGATGTCGAGCAGCGCGTCGAGCTGCGAGGCCAGCGACTGCACCGCCTGATCGATCTGCCGTGCAATCGCGGCAGTGCGCTCGTCCATCGGCCGCAACAGCAGCGAGCCGCTGAACAGCGACAGTGCATGGATCGGCTGGCGCAGATCGTGGCTCGCCGAGGCGAGAAAGCGGGTCTTGGACTGATTCGCAGACTCGGCTTTGTCGAGCGCCTCGCGCAGCTTGCGGTTGAGTTCGATCCGCTGCAGACGGATGCGCCAGGACTCCTCGAAGACCTCGTGCAGGCCGCGAGCATGGCTCAGCATCGTGGTGATGTAGATCAGCGTGAGTGCGCCGAACACGGTGCGTTCGAGCGTGCTCACCGCAAGGTTCGGCGCCAGCGCCCAGGCCAGCGCCACCGGCAGCATCATGATCAGGGTGTACGGCCGGCAGATCGGCTTGTAGCCGGCGGTGGCGTGGATCGTCGCCGAGCACACGCCGACGACGTAGATCGTGATCACCGCGCCGACGACCACCGGAACGAAGGCGAACGCGGCGACGACCAGCACCTGCACGGCGCCGCTGAGCCAGAACAGCCACGCGATCTCGCGCAGCTTGTCCGCGTCGCTGCGCGTGCCGTCTTCGGCGAGCCGGTGCAGCAGCTGCGTGCGCAGGGCAATGACACCCAGGACCAGCACCGCCCAGGCGATGGGGATCAACGGCGGCAGATACACGCAGAGCAGCGCCGCCAGCAGCGCGCTGGTCAGGTAACGCTCCACCGGGATGCGCCGCGCCTGCGTGGCGATCAGCTGCACCAATTCGCCGTGCAGCGAGCGCAGGCCATCCTCCGCTGCCACCGTCGGTCTCGATGGTGCTGCGCCTGCGCGCGATCCGCTGTCCGACATCGGCCCCGCCGTCCATGTGCCAAATGCGCCCACGATAACGGCTGCTCACACCCGGGGACATTAGCCGATCGGCGAATACGCGCGCCCCCGGACATTAGCCATCCGGCCAATTGTGGACGGCGTCACAGGAGCGCAGGCTATCGGCATTGCCACGTCAAGCAACGGGAGACTGCAGATGCTCGACCGCCACGCCATCCGCGCCTTCGTCGAACGGGCGCACAAGCGCAGCCTGCCGCCCAAGCACACCGTGCTGCACGCCGGCGACCGCCCGCAATCGATCTACCTGATTCTCGAAGGCTCGGTCAGCGTCATGCTCGAAGACGGCGATGGCCGGGAGATGGTGCTCGACTACCTCAACCCCGGCGAATTCTTCGGCGAGATCTGCCTGTTCCCCGAACAGGACCTGCGCAGTGCGAGGGTGCGCACGCGCGGGCCGACGCTGGTCGCCGAGCTCGACTCCGGTGCTTTTCGCAGCTTCGTCGCCGAGCACCCGGATTGCATGTTCGAGATCGCCGGCCAGCTCGCCAGGCGCCTGCGCGAAGCCGGTCAGCGCGTCGCCAATCTCGCGTTTCTGGATGTCACCGCTCGCCTAGCCCGCACGCTGCACGACCTCGCGCGCAAGCCGGACGCAGTGCCGCACCCATCCGGCACCTTGGTGTGCATCAGCCGTATCGAACTGGCGCGGCATGTCGGCTGTTCGCGCGAGATGGCCGGCCGCGCGCTCAAGAAGCTGCACGACGACGGCTTGGTGCGTCCACAGGGCCGCAAGATCCTGATTCTCGACCGCGACTACGCACGGACGCTGCGCGACGCCGCCTGAGGCGGCCTGCGCATCAAGCCGCAGTCAGGCGCAGCAGTGCGCGCGCGCCATCGGCCAGCACCTGCGCCCACGGCAGGCCGACGATCTCGCGGCCGGTCTCGGCGTCGACAAAGGGCAGGCGCTCGCCGTCGCCGATCACGTAGCGGTAGTCCATCGTCACCTCGGTGCCGGGCGCGAGCGTCTGCAGCGCGAAGACGAATCCCAGATGCCAGAGCCCCGTCGGCGTGAACGAGTGGTTGACGTAGCACTCGTCGGTCCATTCCGGCGTCAACGAGAAGCGGTCCTCGAACCAGCGCACGCTGGACTCGACCTCCTTCGAGTCCGCCGGATACTCACGCAGCTTCGACTCCGGCCAGACCGTGTGTACGTTGTCGGGGGCGATGATCACGGCACCGCGGCGCACCGGCTCGTCGATGAACAGGCCCTTGCCAGCACCGCGGATGCGCGAGTCGGCGACGTGGTAGCGCGGGAGGATCATGGGGCGGGAACGGCCTGGTCTGCGGCGGGCTGCATAGAATAGGCGCATGCAACGTCAGTTGAGTGCCACCGACCACCTGCTCGCCGCCATCGGCCGCACGCTCGCGCGCCTGCCACACCCGCCCACGGCAACGCCGCCGGGGGCCTTCGAGCGCGGCTTAGACCACGCCGTGCGTGCACACGTCGCCGGGCTGATGCGCGTCAACCACGCCGGCGAGATCGCCGCACAGGCGCTGTACCGCGGCCAGGCGCGGGTCGCACGCGACCCGCGCGTGCGCGAACACCTGCTCAAGGCCGCCGAGGAAGAACGCGACCACCTGCGCTGGTGCGAACAGCGCCTGCGTGAGCTCGGCGATGGTCCGAGCCGGCTCGCGCCGCTGTGGTATGCCGGTGCCTATGCGATCGGTGCGACCGCGGGCCTCGCCGGCGACGACTGGAGCCTGGGCTTCGTCGAGGAAACCGAACGCCAGGTCGCCGCGCACCTCGACGAGCATCTCGCGCGCCTGCCGGCGGACGACGCACGCAGCCGCGACATCCTCACGCGCATGCGCGCCGACGAGGAGCGCCACGGACGGCAGGCGGCGCAGGCCGGTGCCCGCCCGCTGCCGAAGCCAGTGCGGCGGCTGATGCGCGCCGCGGCCGGCGTGATGAAGTTCGGCGCTTACCGAATCTGAACGGCCGAACGCGCGCAACGCGGGCGCACCGGCTTTTTTAGTGCGGATGCTCGTCGGCGCAGCCGCCGCGCTCTGTCTGTACCGTGACGTGCGCGACGCGATAGTGCGACTTCACCCAGGCCTTGATCTCGCGCACCACGCGGTCGTCGTCGACCGCGTCGGCGAGTTCCGCGTGCAGGGTCATCAGCGAGCGCTCGGGCGTGAGCATCCAGTGATGGACATGGTGCACGCCACGCACGCCGGCGACATCGGCGACCAGCCGGTCGGCGAACTGCGCGGCGTCGAAGCCCTCCGGCGTGCCTTCGAGCAGCACGTGCGCGGACTCACGCACCAGGCGCCACGCACTGCGCAGGATCAGCGCCGCGACCAGCAGCGACAGTAGCGGATCGATCGGCATCCAGCCGGTGACCAGGATCACCACCGCTGCAACGATCGCGGCGGCCGAGCCGAGCAGGTCGCCGAGCACGTGCAGTAGTGCGCCGCGCAGATTGAGGTCGTGTGCGTGATCGTGGTCGTGCCGAGCCCCGCGCAGCACGAAAAAGGCGGCGATGTTCACCAAGAGTCCGGCGGCGGCGACGCCGAGCATCAGCTCGCCGGCGACCGGCGGCGGCGTGAGCAGCCGCTGCACCGCCTCGATGCCGATCCAGACGATGATCGCCAGCAGCGCAAGGCCGTTGACGAAGGCCGCGAGCACCGGCAAACGGTGATAGCCATAGCTGCGCTGAGCGTCGGCCGGTCGCAGCGTCTGGTGCCGCGCCCACAGCGCAAGGGCCAGCGCCAGCACGTCGGTGAGCATGTGCCCGGCGTCGGCGAGCAGCGCCAGCGAACCCGAGAAGATGCCGCCGATCACCTCGACCAGCATGAAGCCGGCGGTCAGCGCCAGGGCGAGCTTGAGCCGCCGGTCCGCAGTCGCCGCCGGCGCACGGCCATGTCCGTGCGAGTGGTCGTGCGCGGGCTCGCGCAGGTGGTCGTGATCGACGTGGTGGTCGTGCAAGGCCGGACCGCAGCAGCGTCAGGCGTGCTGCATATTCTTACCGTAGAAGATCTCGAGGATCTCGCGATTGACGCGGTCGCGGATCTTGCGCGCCTCGCGCGGCGGCAGCTCGGATACGCCCTCGCCGAACAGATAGGTGTCGAGATCGAGTTCCTTGAGGCGCATCTTCGTGTGGAAGATGAACTCCTGATAGACGTTGACGTCGATCATCTGGTAGCGGTTCTTGATGTCCGCCGACAGGAAGTCCTGGATCGATTCGACGTTGTGGTCGATGAAGTGCTTCATGCCGCGCACATTGCGGGTGAAGCCGCGCACACGGTAGTCCATCACGACGATGTCCGACTCGAAGGACTTGATCAGGTAGTTGAGCGCGCGCAGCGGCGAAATCTTGCCGCAGGTGGACACGTCGATATCGGCGCGGAAGGTCGAGATGCCCGCGTCCGGATGCGTTTCCGGATAGGTGTGCACGGTGATGTGCGACTTGTCCAGGTGCGCGACCACCGATTCCTTCTCGCCCTTTTTCTTGCTCGGCGTCGGCAGCCCATCGTGATGGCCCTCGGAGATCAGCATGGTCACCGACGCCCCCTGCGGCTGGTAGTCCTCGCGCGCGATGTTGAGGATGTTGGCGCCGATGATGCGCGCCACCTCGGTGAGGATCGCGGTCAGGCGCTCGGCGTTGTAGGCTTCGTCGATGTACTCGATGTACTCCTGCTGGTGCTCGCGTGTACGGGCATAGCAGATGTCGTAGATGTTGAACGACAGCGATTTGGTCAGGTTGTTGAAGCCGAGCAGCTTGAGCTTGGGGTTGTTGGTCGGCTTGGGCTTTGCCTTGGCCAATGCAGTGCTCCGGTGGCCGGAGGCGCGGCACCGGGCACGCGCCCCTTCGAATGGGATAGCCGCCAATTATGCGGCATTTCGGCGTCAGTCTGGCGAGGGGGCGGCGCGGATCTCGTAGTCGTGGGTCACGGCGACGCCGCCGCGGGCGAGCATGATCGAGGCCGAGCAGTACTTTTCCGCCGAAAGCTGCACGGCGCGCTTGACGTGCGCCTCTGCCAACTCGCGGCCGACGACGACGAAGTGCAGATGGATGGCGGTGAACACCTTGGGCTCGGTGTCGGCGCGCTGCGCCTCGAGCTCGACCCAGCAATCCGTCACCGCTTGGCGGGACTTCTTCAGGATCAAGGTCACGTCGACCGCCGAACAAGCGCCCACGCCCATCAGCACGAGCTCCATCGGCCGCGGTCCGAGGTTGCGCCCGCCGATCTCGGGCGGACCGTCGACGACCAGACGGTGACCGCTGCCACTTTCGGCGATGAAGCTCGCCTCACCATTCCATTTGATACGTGCTTTCAAGCGCTTGCTCCCGAGGTCGCAGTGGCGGATGTGCTATTTTCGGGCAAAACAACGCTCCGTACAGCGCGGATGAGGATGCGATGCTCAACAAACCCGTCGTGCAGGCGTTCATCGAGCTCGCGCACAAGCGCAGTTACCCGCCGAAGCACACGCTGATCCACGCCGGCGACGAGCCGCAATCCCTTTATCTGCTGCTGGAAGGCTCGGTCAGCATCCTGCTGGAGGACGAACACGGCCGCGAGATCGTGCTCGCCTACCTCGGGCCGGGCGAGTTCTTCGGCGAGATGTGTCTGTTCCCGGACCAGCGGGTGCGCACCGCGATCGTGCGCACGCGCACGCCGACGCTGGTCGCCGAAGTCGGCTACCAGGTGTTTCGCAGCTTCGCGGTCGAGCATCCCGACATCATGTTCGAGCTCGCCGGCCAGCTCGCCGCGCGCCTGCGCGACACCACGCGCCGGCTCGGCGATCTCGCCTTCCTCGACGTGGCCGGACGCACGGCGCACATCCTGCTCGAACTGGTCAAGAAGCCGGGCGCGATCCCGCACGCGCGCGGCACCATGATCCGCACCTCGCGTCAGGAGCTGGCGCGCCTGGTCGGCTGCTCGCGCGAGATGGCCGGGCGCGTGCTCAAGAAACTCGAAGAAGACGGCATGGTGCAAACCGTCGGCCGCAGCATCCTCGTGCTCGGCGTGTTCGTGCCCGAGGGCGCCTGAGGCTCAGGCCAAGAGCATCCGCAGCGCCTCGCCCGGTCGCGGCTGACGCATCAATGACTCGCCGATCAGGAAGCGGTGCACCCCGGCCGCGCGCATGCGCTGGACGTCGGCCGGCGCGCCGATGCCGCTCTCGGTAACCACGTCCACACCGGCCGGCAAACGCGGCAGCAGATCGAGCGTCGTCTCAAGGCTCGTCGCAAACGTGCGCAGATTGCGGTTGTTGATGCCGAGCAGCCACCCCGCGCCCAGACCCACGGACAACACCTGATCCAGTTCCGCGCCGTCGTGGATCTCGACGAGCACGTCGAGGCCGAAGGCACGCGCCGCTTCGTAGAGCGCCCTGAGCTGCGTGGCGCAAAGCGCCGCGGCGATCAAGAGCACGCAGTCCGCGCCGAGCGCGCGCGCCTCGACGATCTGCGCTTCGTCGATCAGAAAGTCCTTGCGGATCACCGGCAGCGCGCAGGCCGCGCGCGCCTGGACCAAAAAGGCGTTGTGTCCCTGGAAATATGGCTCGTCGGTCAGCACCGACAGGCAGGCGGCGCCGCCGGCCGCGTACTCGCGGGCGATCCAGGCCGGGTCGAAGTCCGCGCGGATCAGGCCCTTGCTTGGCGAGGCGCGCTTGATCTCGGCGATGACGCCGGCCTGCCCGTTCGCCACCTTGGCCTGCAGCGCCGCAATGAAACCGCGGGGCGCATCGGCCGCACGCGCCAGATCTTCCAGCGTGCGGCGCGAATAACGCCGGTTCAGGCGCGCGATCTCGTCGCGCTTGGTTGCGAGGATCCGGTCGAGGATGTCGGTCATCAGGACGCCGCCTTGAGCTTGTGCGTCGTCGCGACGTAGGCGTCTAGCTTGGCACGTGCCGCACCCGAGGCCAGCGCGGCACCGGCGCGCGCGATGCCGTCTGCGATCGTCTCGGCCAGCCCGGCGACGTACAGCGCGGCGCCGGCGTTGAGCTGGACGATGTCGCGGGCGACGCCATCGCGATTGTCGAGCGCTTCGAGAATCCGCTGCCGGGACTCTGCCGCATCGGCCACGCGCAGGTTCTGGCTGCCGGCCATGCGCAGGCCGAAGTCCTCCGGATGGATCTCGTACTCGCGCAGCGCGCCGCCGCGCAGCTCGCCGACCATGGTCGCACCGCCGAGCGTGATCTCGTCCATGCCGTCCTTGCCCCACACGACCATGGCGTTGCGCACGCCCAGGCGTTCGAGCACGCGGATCTGGATGCCGACCAGATCCGGATGGAACACGCCCATCAGGATGTTCGGTGCGTTCGCCGGGTTGGTCAGCGGACCGAGGATGTTGAACATCGTGCGCACGCCCATCTCCTTGCGCACCGGCGCGACCGCCTTCATCGCCGGGTGATGGTTGGGCGCGAACATGAAGCCGATGCCGCAGGCCTCGATGCACGCGGCGACCTGCTCGGGTTGCAGGTCGATCACCGCGCCCAAGGCTTCGAGCACGTCGGCGCTGCCGGATTTGCTGGACACGCTGCGGTTGCCGTGTTTGGCGATGCGCGCGCCCGCCGCGGCGGCGACGAACATCGACGCCGTCGAAATGTTGAAGCTGTGCGCGCCGTCGCCGCCGGTACCGACGATGTCGACGAAGTGCGGATGCGGCGGCACCGTAACCTTGCGCGCGAACTCGCGCATCACCGTGGCGGCCGCCGCGATCTCACCGACCGTCTCCTTCTTCACGCGCAAGCCGGTCAGGATCGCGGCCGTCATCACCGGCGACACCTCGCCACGCATGATCTGGCGCATCAGGCCGATCATCTCGTCGTGGAAGATCTCGCGGTGCTCGATCGTGCGCTGCAGCGCTTCTTGCGGCGTGATCGGCATCAGTAGCTCTCCAGAAAATTCTTGAGCAGTGCGTGACCATGCTCGGTGAGGATCGACTCCGGATGGAACTGCACGCCCTCGATCGGCAGGGTCTTGTGACGCAGGCCCATGATCTCGTCGAAGGCACCGTCGGCGTGCTGGGTCCACGCCGTGATCTGCAGGCAGTCCGGCAGATCGGCCTTGTCGACGATCAGCGAGTGATAGCGAGTCGCGGTGTACGGTGACGGCAGGCCGCGGAACACGCCGGTACCGGCGTGATACACCGCACTGACTTTGCCGTGCATGACCTCGCGCGCGCGCTTCACCGTGCCGCCGAACGCCTGGCCGATGGCCTGATGGCCAAGGCAGACACCGAGGATCGGGAAGCGGCCCTTGAGCCTGTCGATCAGTTCGAGGCAGATGCCCGCCTCGTTGGGCGTACACGGCCCCGGTGACAGCACGATGTGGCGCGGCTTCCGCGCCGCCACTTCTTCGACGGAGATGCCGTCGTTGCGGTGGACTTCGACCTCCACCCCCAACTCGCCGAAGTACTGCACGAGGTTGTAGGTGAAGGAATCATAGTTATCGATCATCAGGAGCATGTCTTCGCTCCGTGGACCACGGAAGCCGCGGCGCACAGCATCGCCGCGGCCTTGTTCATGGTCTCGTCCCATTCGGACTGCGGGTCGGAATCGGCGACGATGCCGGCGCCGGCCTGCACGTGCACTTGGCCGTCCTTGATCACCGCGGTACGGATCGCGATCGCGGTGTCCATGGTGCCGTCCCAGCCGAGATAACCGACGGCGCCGCCGTAGATACCGCGCTTGACCGGCTCCAGCTCGTCGATGATCTGCATCGCGCGCACCTTGGGTGCGCCGGAGAGTGTGCCGGCCGGAAAGGTCGCGGCGAGCGCGTGCAGGGCATCGAGCCCCGGCTGCAAGCGACCGGTGACGTTGGAGACGATGTGCATCACGTGGCTGTAGCGTTCGATGACCATCTTCTCGGTCAGGCGCACGCTGCCGATCTGGCTGACACGACCGACGTCGTTGCGCCCCAGGTCGATCAGCATCAGGTGCTCGGCGATCTCCTTGGGATCGGCGAGCAGTTCGGCTTCGAGCGCGCGGTCCGCCTCGGGCGTGGCGCCGCGCTTGCGCGTGCCGGCGATCGGCCGCACCGTGACTTCGCCGTCCTCGACCCGCACCAGGATCTCGGGCGAGGAGCCGACGACGTGGTGATCGCCCAGATTCATGCAGTACAGATACGGCGACGGATTGAGCCGACGGATCGCGCGATACAGCTGCACCGGGTCGGCAGTAAACGGCGCGGTCAGGCGCTGCGACGGCACCACCTGCATGCAGTCGCCGGCGGCGATGTAGTCCTTGATGCGCGCGACCGCCTGCTTGAAGGACGCCTCGCCGAAGCAGGAGGTGAACGGCAGCGCCGCACCGGCGTGCATCGGCGCGCGCGGCAGGTCTGCCGGCGCCGCGAGCCGGGCCTCGATCTCGTCGAGCCGGCGGCGGGCGCGCGCAAGATCGGCCGGATCTTGCGGATCGGCGTGCACGATCAGGGTCAGCGTCGCCCGCAGGCTGTCGAAGGCGACGAGCTCGTCGGCCAGCATCAGCAGAATGTCCGGCGTGCCGAGCGGATCGGGCTTGCGTGTGGCGGCGGCGAGCCTGGGCTCGAAGTAGCGCACGCAGTCGTAACCGAAATAGCCGACCAGACCACCAGAGAAGCGCGGCAGGTCCGGGTCCGGGCGCACGCGGTAACGAGCGGCCCAGGTGCGGATGAAGGCGATGGGGTCGTCGGTGTCCAGCCGCTCGATGAGCGCGTCGTCGCGGCGCAGCTCGACCGCGCGATCGCGCACGCGCAACACCTCGCGCGACGGCAGGCCGATGAACGAATAACGCCCCCAGCGTTCGCCGCCCTGCATCGATTCGAGCAGGAAGCTGTAGGGTCGATGCGCGAGTTTCAAATAGGCGCCGACGGGCGTGTCGAGGTCGCCCGGCAGTTCGCGGGTCAGGGCGATGCGGTTGTAGGCGGTCATCGGAACGGTGCTCGAAGCAAGGCGAGAGTGGGACGGACGGCGCGTCAGCACCATCGCCACCACCGCCGTTGCGGACGTTTCCGATGCATCGATTCGTTCTGCCGGGCTAGGTCGCGCGGGCGATCTCGGCCCGCATCGCCGCGATTGTAGCCGCATAGTCCCTGGCGCCGAAAATCGCGCTGCCGGCGACGAAGGTGTCGGCGCCGGCGGCGGCGATCTCGCGGATGTTATCGACCTTGACGCCGCCGTCGATCTGCAGGCGGATCTCGCGGCCAGCGTGGGTGGCGGTGTAGGCGTCGATCAAGGCACGTGCCTCGCGCAGCTTGTCCAGCGACGACGGGATGAAGCTCTGGCCACCGAAGCCCGGGTTGACCGACATCAGCAGCACCATGTCGACCTTGTCCATCACGTACTTCAGGCAGTCCAGCGGCGTCGCCGGATTGAACACGAGGCCCGCCTTGCAACCGGCGTCGCGGATCGCCTGCAGGCTGCGGTCGACGTGGCGCGTCGCCTCGGGGTGGAAGGTGATGTAGGTCGCCCCAGCCTTGGCGAAGAGCTGCGCCAGCGCATCCACGGGCTCGACCATCAGATGCACGTCGATCGGCGCACGGATGCCGTACTTGCGCAGGGCCTCGCAGATCGCCGGGCCGAAGGTCAGGTTCGGCACGTAATGGTTGTCCATGACATCGAAGTGGACGATGTCGGCGCCCGCGGCGAGCACGCGCGCCACGTCCTCGCCGAGACGGGCGAGATCGGCGGACAGGATGCTGGGGGCGATCAGCGGCGCGAGCCGGGCCATGCGGGAGTTCTCGGAGGGCACGCGCCATTATCGCCGATGCCGGCGGCGCGCAGTGCGCGCCGAACTCGTCGACGCCGGGGGCGCGGACGCGGGCGCCGCCGCCTTGCCTGCCGCGACCTGCAACACATCGCGCGCAGTCGTGTCGTCGGCGAGCAGCTTGACGGTGAGGTACAAGAACATGTCCAGCGCCTCGGTCAGACGCTGGACGCGGCCCTCGCGCACCTGCTCGGCCAGGTTTTCGTGCAAGGCCACCACGAGCATGCGCGGCACGAAGGCCGGTAACGGCGGCAGCGCCGGCTGCTCGCGCCGGATGCGCGCCGCCAGCCGCGTGAACATGTCCTCGAACGGCTGGAAGTAGCGCGCCCGCCGATCGTGTGCCGCGGCGCCGACCGTGGGCATTTCGACGAAAAACGCCATGCACAGACCGGGCCGATCCTGCCACCACTGCAGATAGGCCGCGTAGCCCTCGCGCAGACCCAGCTTCCAATCGGGATAGGCCCCGAAGGCCTTCATCTTGGCCACGACCTCGGCCGAGGCCTCGTCGCAGGCCGCGAGAAAACAAGCCTGCTTGTCGGCGAAGAACTGATAGAAAGCGTTGCGCGACGCGCGCGCCGCCGCCACCACCGCCGGTACCGTCGTCGCGTGATAGCCGCGCTCGCCCACCAAAGTGAGCATCGCATGCACCAAGCGCGCACGCTGCGATGCGCGCACGTAATCCGCACCGAGCCCGTGCCGGCCGCGCGGCAGCGGCTGGCCCAGCGCCGGAGCGGACTTGCTTTTTGAAGACATGTATGTATCCTGCGCGTGTTTTTGGAGACGTTCACGCCTTTAAATGGGTCACAGAACCTGCGGCGTGGACACGAAAGATCGTGCGACTTGGGGGAGATTCATGAAGGCCTACATCGAGAGTGTCGGCAGTTTGGTGCGTTGGGGCGCCGCGGCGGTCGTCGCCGCGGCCGCACTGCTGGCAAGCCCGCCGACGCAGGCGGAAAACCGGTTCATCGCGCAACACAGCGGCAAGTGCCTCGACGTCGCCGACTGGTCCACCGCCAACGGCGGCAATATCCACCAGTGGGCCTGTACCGGCAATGCTAACCAACGCTGGCGTCTGGAACAGACCCGGGACGGCTACCACCGCCTGGTCAGCGAACACAGCGGCAAGTGCCTGGACGTGGCCGGCTGGTCCACCGCCAACGGCGGCAACATCCATCAGTGGGCCTGCACCGGCAACGCCAACCAGAACTGGCACGTCGAGTATGCCGGGCACGGCTGGTACCTGCTGCGCTCCGAGCACAGCGGCAAGTGCGTGGACGTCTCCGGGCCGTCTACGAACAACGGCGCCAACGTCCATCAGTGGGACTGCCACGGCGGCCCGAACCAGCGCTTCCGCATCCTCAATTCCGGCAATTACACGCAGACGCGCCATCCGATCGTGCTCGTCCACGGCATCTCCGGCTTCAACAAACTGGGCGGCGTCTTCAACTACTTCTTCGCCATCCCCTACCAACTCGAACGCAGCCATGCCACGGTGCGCGTCGCCAGCGTCTCGGCCTTCAATAGCTCCGAGCAGCGCGGCCAGGAGCTGTTGAACCAGATCGAGGGCTGGGGCTTCCCCAGAGTCAATCTGATCGGGCACAGCCAGGGGGCGCCCACCTCGCGCTACGCCGCCGCGATCCGGCCGGATCGCGTGGCGTCGGTGACCTCGGTCAACGGCGTCAACAAGGGTTCGCGCGTCGCCGACGTGATCCGCGGCATCGTTCCGCCCGGCTCGCGCTTCGAGGGTTCCGCGGCCGACGTCGCCAACCGGGTCGGGCAACTGATCAACATCCTCACCGGCCGCTGGCACGACCAGAACTCGCTGGCCTCGCTCATCTCGCTGTCGACGCCCGGCACCACGGAGTTCAACAACCGCTATCCGCGTGGGGTGAATCGCTCAGCCTACTGCGCCGGCGGCGGCGAGTGGGAGGCCTGGGCGAGCGATCCGTGGGGCAACTGGCACCATCAGCGCTACTACTCGTGGATGGGCAACACCGCGTCGACCAACGGCTGGGACGTCACCGACCCGCTGCTGTCGTTCACCGGCACCGTCTTCGATCTGCCCAACGACGGTCTGGTCGACGTGTGCAGCGCCGCCTTCGGCCAGGTGATCCGCGACGACTACCACCTCAATCACATCGACGCTGTGAACCACCTGTTCGGCATCAACGGCTGGACCGATCCCGTGGCCCTGTATCGCCAGCATGCCAACCGACTGAAGAACGCGGGGCTGTGATCCGTGCGCACATCCAGGCTCGGCATGGCGATGGTCGGGGCGCTCATCGGCGCCGCACTCATCGTCTTGCGCGATGAACCCGAGCGCAGCGCGCCACAGACGGCACCAGCGCCGCAACCGGCGCAGTGGCCGCCCGCACCTTCCCTGCCCACGGCACCCGACACTGGCGCGCCGCTGACGCACGATGCGCCGGCGGCGTCGGCGCACGCGGTCGAGGATGCCGCCGACGACGCCGTGCCCTTCGCCGCCTCCTTGGTCGGCACGGAGGTCGATGGGTACTTCGAGACGGGGCCGAACGGCGAGTTGCGCGTCACCCGCCGCACGCGCGATCTGTTCGACTACTTTCTCGCAACCCACGGCGAGCGGAGTCTGGAGGAGATCGTCGCCGAGATCCGCCGGCGGGCCGACGCGACCCTGCCCGCCGACGCCGCCCGGCAGGCGCACGATCTCTTGGACCGCTACATCGCCTACAAGCAGTCCGCGCAGACCTATCTGTCGCAGAGCGTCGATCCGGCGCAGTCCATCGATTGGTACCAAACGGCCGAGCAGGTGTTCCGCACCCTGGTCGAACGGCGCCGGCAGTCTTTCAGTACCGACGAGATCGAGGCCTTCTTTGGCGCCGAGGAGCGCTACGGCGAGTACGCTTTGCAACGCCTGCGCATCGAGACGGACGACCAACTGACGGACGCGCAGCGCACGGCGCGCCTCGCCGCCCTGGAGGCCGCGGCGCCCGCGGAAATCCGCGAGGTGCGCGAGCGTGCCGTCGGGCACCTCGAACGTGAGGCCGTCGTCGCACGCATGCGGGCCGCGGGCGCCGGCGACGCGCAGATCCTGCGCTACCGCGAAGCGCACGTGGGCGCCGACGAGGCGCGTCGCCTCGCCGAGCTCGACGCCCGCTACGCCGACTGGGAGCGCCGCTATGCCCGATACGCGGCCGAGCGCGACGCGATGTTGGCCACGCCGCCCTGCGATTCGGCGGCCGGTGCGCAGGCCCTGCAGGACCTGCGCCGTGCGTATTTCAGTGGGGAGGAGATCGAGCGGGCCCGCGTGAGCGACAGCCTGCTGTGCCAGACAGGGACGCGCGGCTAACCGCGGCCACGGAAGGCGCGCGTCCACTGGATCGCCGTCTGCGTCCCTGATTGCCAAACCAGCCTGGGGGGCTGGTTTGGCACTTTTTCGCAGCGCCGGGCTTTACCCGCTCGCCCCCGTTCTCCACAATGCGCGCCTCTCGATCCGGCCTTGCGATGGACGCCCTCTACGAATCGACCCTCGGCTCCGTACCGCTTGTCCACCGCGGCAAGGTGCGCGACATCTACGCGCTGGGCGAGGCGCACCTGCTCATCGTCACCAGCGACCGGCTCTCCGCGTTCGACGTGGTCCTGCCGCAGCCGATCCCCGGCAAGGGCATCGTGCTGACCGCGCTCAGCAACTTCTGGATGGCGCGCTTCGCCCACGTGTTGCCCAACCATCTCGCGCCCGAGGTGGACGTCGCGCACTATCTGAGCGCGGCCGAGCGGCGCCAGATCGAGGGGCGCTACGTCGTCGCCCGCAAGCTGCGCGCGCTGCCGATCGAGGCGGTGGTGCGCGGCTATCTGATCGGCAGCGGCTGGAAGGATTATCAGAGAACCGGCACGGTCTGCGGCATCGCGCTGCCGCCCGGTCTGCGGCTCGCCGACCGCCTGCCCGAGCCGATCTTCACGCCCGCCGACAAGGCTCCGGTGGGCCAACACGACGAGAACATCGGCTTCGACGAGGTCGAGCGCCGCCTCGGCGCCCGACTCGCGGCCCAGGTGCGCGACACCGCGCTCGGCATCTACCGTGAGGCCGCGGCCTACGCGCGCACGCGCGGCATCATCATTGCCGACACCAAGTTCGAGTTCGGCGTGGACGAGCACGGCGTGTTGCACCTGATCGACGAGGTGCTGACGCCCGATTCCTCGCGCTTTTGGCCGGCGGCGACATACCAGCCCGGCATCAGCCCGCCGAGCTTCGACAAGCAGTTCGTGCGCGACTATCTCGAAACCCTGGACTGGAACAAGCAGCCCCCGGGGCCGCGGCTGCCGCAGACGGTCATCGACCAGAGCGCGGCCAAGTACCGTGAGGCGCAGCGCCTGTTGACCGGATCGTGACGCGGCGATGAGCTTTCTTTCCGCCGTGGTCTTGCTGTTCCTGGTGATGGATCCGCTGGGCAACGTGCCGCTGTTTCTGTCCGCGCTCAAGCAGGTGCCGCCCGAGCGCCAGCGCCGGGTGATCCTGCGCGAGATGCTCATCGCACTCGCGGTGCTGCTGCTGTTCCTGTTCCTCGGCGGGCAGATGCTGCGCCTGCTCGGCCTGTCGGAACCGGCGTTGTCGGCGGCAGGCGGCATCATCCTGATGATCATCGCGCTGCGCATGGTGTTTCCCTCGCGCGAGCACGCGCTGCACGCAGAGAACGCGGCCGAACCCTTCATCGTGCCGCTGGCGATTCCCTATATCGCGGGTCCGTCGGCACTGGCGACGGTGCTGCTGCTGATGAGCCGCGAGCCCGCGCGCTGGCTCGAGTGGACCGGCGCACTGCTCTTCGCCTGGGGGCTCTGCCTGCCGATCATGCTGTCGAGCACGCTGCTGCGACACGGGCTCGGCGAGCGCGGACTCGCCGCGGTGGAACGGCTGATGGGTCTGATCCTGGTGACGATCGCCGTCGAGATGCTGATGACCGGTATCTCGCAGTGGTGGGTGCTGCACAAGTAGCACGGACCGTTCGCGCCGCTGCTATGCTCGGCCGGCGGCCTCGGGCCGCGAACCGCGGCGCCGCTCTCGGCGTCCCGGCAGGGAGAGTCTCGCATGCAGATCAAGATCGAAATCGACGTCCGCCCGGAAGAGCTGCGCCGCTTTCTCGGCTTGCCCGATGTCAGCGCACTGCCGGCCGACGTGGTCGGCTTCGTGCGCGAACTCGCCGGCGCCGCCAGCGAGTTCGATGCCGCGAACTTCGTCAAAACGAATCTTGGCACGCTGCGCAAGAACCCGGCGCTGCAGAAGCTGGTCGCCCGCATCCGCATCGCCGATGCCGAAGAGCCGGCCGAGGGCGCGACACGCACCAGACGCAAGGGCATGGCCGCCACCAACAGGCGCCGGCGCAAGCGCGAGGACGATGCCGCGCCCTGAACCCAAGACTTCAGCGGCGCAAGCGCGGCGCGCCCGGCTTCAGATCCCGCACCAGACCGGCCCACAGTCGGCGCCGCACCGCATGGTCGCCGCGCAGGCGATTGCGCGTCTCGGGCAATAGATCCACCTGATCGCGCCACAGCTCGCCCAGGCTACGCGCCCGTCGCGCCAGGCGCAGCCGCTCGCCGGCGGCCTTGGCGAGGGCATCCAGCGCGTCGGCCTCGTGCAAGACGATCAGGGTCAAGCCGTCGATCAACCGAGTGAGTGGCGCTCGACGCGCGCGCCCCGGCGAGGGCCTATTGGGTCTTGGCATCTGCGTCACGAGAAGTCAGGACATCCCAAACGAAAAGGGGTCGGGGACGTCGCCCCAACCCCTTCGATCCGCCGGCACGGCCGGCGTTCTCTCATGCGCGGCGCTACAGTGCCGCCCGCTCAGGCGGCTGCAGCAGCCTTGCGCGCCTTGCCGGCCGCTTTACGCACGGTCTTCCTCGCCGCCTTGGCCGCCTTGCCGGCCTGGGCCGCAACCGACTCGCCGCTGAGCTTGGCGGCGATGCTGCCGTAACCCGACTTCAGCGTCTTGGCGAGCTGCTCGCCGGTCTTGCTGACGGTCGACAGGCTATCGGTATAGGCATTGACCACCGTGGCCTTGCCTTCCGGCAGGTAGGCCATCGGATTGCTGGCGACAGCCTTGATGCCGTCCGCCTTGGCCTTCTCGAAGCTGGCCTGGGTCAGCTCGACGAGCGCCTTGCCGGCAGCGACGTTGGTCTGAACCAGCGTCTGCACGCCGTCCACGATCACGGCGTTGACGGCCTTGAGCGTCTCGACACCGGCTTCCAGTACCTCCTGACCACGCGTGACCACCAGATCGGCACGCGTCTTCACCTCATTCACGATCGACTCCACAGTCATGTCACATCCTCCACGAAAAAATACCCCGAATCACTTGGCTGAACGGCCGCAATGTTGCAATGCAACATTTGTTGCGGCGCATCATAGCCGGGGTCGCCACCCCTGTCAACCGGTCCCAGCGCACCCGGCCGCGCAAGACCGATCCGGTATCCTGCGGCGCCATGGACCGCTATCTGCAACGGCTGCGCGAGCTGCTCTGGGAACGGGAAGCCCCGACGCCCCCCTCACCGCGATGGATCACCCTGGGCCGCTACGCCTTCGTGCTCGCACGCGACCTGCTCGAAGGACAGCTCAGCATGCGCGCAATGAGCCTGGTCTATACGACCCTGCTGTCGATCGTGCCCCTGCTGGCGCTGGCATTCTCGGTACTCAAAGCGCTGGGGGTGCACAACTCGCTGGAGCCGGTACTGCTCGAATTGCTGCGGCCGCTGGGGCACCAGGCCGAGACCATCACCGCCAATGTCATCGGCTTCGTCGAAAACATTCGCGTCGGCGTGCTCGGCTCGCTCGGCGTGGCCTTGCTGTTCTACGCCGCGCTGTCGCTGATCCAGAAGGTGGAGGCGGCGTTCAACCACATCTGGCGCATCGAGCGCCCGCGGCCGCTGTCGCAACGGTTGGGCGAGTACTTCGCCGTGCTCACCGTCGGGCCGGTCGCGGTGTTCGCGGCTCTGGGCATCACCGCCGCCATCTTCAACAGCGCGGCGATGACGCGCATCGCCGATATCGAACCCTTCGGCCTGATGGTCTTCATCGCCGCGCGCTTGCTGCCGTACGCGCTGATCATCGGCGTCTTCACCTTCCTGTACGTATTCGTGCCGAACACGCGCGTGCGTCTGCGCGCGGCAGCACTCGGCGGCCTGCTCGCCGGCGTGCTGTGGCAGGCGGGCAGCACCGCGTTCGCGTCCTTCGTCTCACACTCGACCAACTACAACGCGATCTACTCCGGCTTCGCCATCGGCATCTTTCTCTTGATCTGGCTCTACCTCGGCTGGCTGATCCTGTTGATCGGCTGCCAGCTCGCCTTCTACATCCAGCATCCGGAGCACCTCAAACCGCGGCGCACGCCGGCGAGCCTGTCGGGACGCGCCGCCGAGTATCTCGCGCTGACGATCATGGGGCTGGCCGGGCGCCGCTTCATGGACGGCAAACCCGGCTACACGCAGGAGGAACTGGCGCTGGCGCTGCGCGCCGAACCCGACCACGTCGCGCGCGTCGTCGAAGTACTGCTGTTCCATGGGCTCTTGATCGAGACCGGCAGCGACCGCACCCGGCTCGTACCAGGTCAGGACTTGGACTCGATCGAACTGGCGAGGCTGTGGCGGTTGGCACGCGCCGGCTCAACGACGATGCCGCCGGCCGGTGACGAGCTCTCGCGCGAAGTCACGGCGCTGCTCGGCGATGCCGAGCACTGCTTCGAACAGCGCACCGGCACCCTGACGCTGCGCCGCTGGCTGGCGCGCCACGACCAAGATTGACCGGCTACTTCTCGACGAAAGCGCGCTCGATCACGTAATCGCCGGGCGTGCCGATGTGCGGCGAGATCGTAAAACCGCGCGCGTCGAGGATCGCGCTGGTGTCCTTTAGCATGGCCGGGCTGCCGCACAGCATCACCCGATCGGTCTCGGGGTTGAGCGGGGGCAGACCGATGTCTGCCGCGAGCCGGCCGCTCTCGATCAGCTCGGTCAGACGCCCCTGATGCACGAAGGGCTCGCGCGTCACCGTCGGGTAATAAATCAGCTGCGCACGCACCTGCTCGCCGAGGAACTCGTGCTGTGGCAGCTCGTTGCGGATGTAGTCGTGATAGGCGAGATCACTCACCCGGCGCACGCCGTGGACCAGCACCACTTTTTCGAAGCGCTCGTAGGCTTCCGGATCGCGGATCAGGCTCAGGAACGGCGCAAGACCGGTGCCGGTGGCGAGCAGATACAGATGCCGGCCGGGCTTGAGATCGTCGAGCACCAGCGTGCCGGTCGGCTTGCGGCTGACCAGGATCCGATCGCCGCTCTTGAGATGCTGCAGGCGCGAGGTCAGCGGCCCGTTCGGCACCTTGATGCTGAGGAACTCCAGCGTCTCCTCGTGATTCGGGCTGGCGATGCTGTAGGCACGTAAGAGCGGACGCCCCTCGACCGGGATGCCGACCATGACGAAATGCCCGTTACGAAAACGCAGCGCGCTGTCGCGTGTCGTGGTGAAGCTGAACAGCGACTCGTTCCAGTGACGGACGTTGAGGACGGTTTCGTTGGCGAAGGCAACCATGCGGCAGTCCGAGCAGGTGGGTGTCGGGCGCGCACCATACGCAGCGTCGTCGACGGCGTCAGCCCCCTCGCCGCGTTCGTTCTAACGACATTCCGCGGCGGATCAGCGCGCTTCCGGCAAGGTGATGTTCATCTCCAGCACTTCGAGCCCCGCCTCGCGCTGAACGTGGACGTTGACCGCGGAGTCCGGCACCTGCACGTATTTTCGCACCACGGCCAGGATGTCCTCGCGCAGCTTCGGCAGATACGCCGGTGCGTTCGCGCGGCCGTCACGCTGGTGGGCGACGACGACCTTGAGGCGCTCCTTGGCCAGCGCCGCCGTGTTCTTGGGTTCCGATCGAAACAACCTGAGCCAGTCCATGGGCATCCTCCTCACGTCCCGAACAGGCGGCCGAGCAGCCCCTTCTTCTCGGCCGTGAGGAAACGATGCGGCCGCTGTTCACCGAGGAAACGAGCGACCAGATCGTCGTAAGCCTGTCCGGCGTCGGAGTTCTTGTCGGCGATCACCGGCGTGCCGGCATTGGACGAGGTCAGCACCGCCTGCGATTCGGGCACCACGCCGAGCAGCGGGATCGCCAGAATTTCCTTGACGTCGTCGACCGAGAGCATTTCGCCCTTGGCGACGCGCACCGGGTTGTAGCGTGTCAGCACCAGATGCTCCTTGACGCGGCCCTCGCCGCGCTCTGCCTTGCGCGTCTTGCTCGCGAGCAAGCCGAGCACCCGATCCGAGTCGCGCACCGACGAGACCTCCGGGTTGGTCACGACCAGCGCCTCGTCGGCGTAGTACATCGCCAGATGCGCCCCTTTCTCGATGCCGGCCGGGGAATCGCAGACGATGTATTCGAACTCCTTGGCGAGGTCATCGAGCACGCGGCCCACGCCTTCGGCCGTGAGCGCGTCCTTGTCGCGCGTCTGACTGGCGGCGAGGATGTAGAGGTTGTCGTGCTGCTTGTCCTTGATCAGCGCCTGGCGCAGCGTCGCCTCGCCCTGGATGACGTTGACGAAATCGAACACGACACGGCGCTCGCAGCCCATGATCAGATCCAGATTGCGCAGGCCGACGTCGAAGTCGATCACCGCGGTTTTGTGGCCGCGCATGGCCAGGCCGGTGGCGAAGGATGCGCTGGTCGTGGTCTTGCCGACCCCGCCCTTGCCCGAGGTCACGACGACGATTTTTGCCAAGGCGTTCTCCTGTTCTTCCGTGCACACTCCCCGGGGACGCCGGGATCACCCCACCGCAGGCTGCGTCCCTCAGACGTCCAGCCGCTCGATACGCAGTTTGCCGTCGGCGAGCCACACCTGCACCGCCTGCCGGCGCAGCTCGCCCTGCATCTGCTCGGCCACCGCGTAGACACCGGCCACCGCGACCAGTTCGGCCTCGAAGCGCCGGCAGAAGATGCGCGCGAGGGCATCGCCGCGCGCACCGGCGATCGCGCGCCCGCGTAAGGTGCCATAGACGTGCACGCAGCCGTCGGCGGCGATCTCGGCGCCGGCGCTGACCGTATTGAGCACGACCAGATCGCCGTCCGCCGCGTAAATCTGCTGCCCCGAGCGCACCGGATCGGTGACGATGCGCGCCGGACACCGCGCCGGAGCCGGCGATTGCGCGGGCTCGACGCTGGACGCGGCGGTGCGCGCGCGCTGCGCCCCGTCGGCCGGCAGCACCGCCAGTCCGTAGGACAGCGCGGCCGTGGCGAGCGGCCCCTCGGCCACACCGAGCGGCTGCATGCCCACTTCACGCATCGCCGCGAGCACCGCGTCCAGATCCACCGCCGTGTCGGCTTCGAGCATCACTGGCATGCCCTTGACGGCTTGCGGCAGTTGGCGGGCGAAGGCCTGGAGTTGGGCGGTGATGGCGGCAGGGTCGGGGTCGAGGATGCGCGCCCGCGTCAGCGACAGCATGCGACCCTTGAATTCCAGCGCTTTTTTCGGCGTCATGTCGGCAAACCGGTTGGCGCATTCTAGCAACGGCTCGCGATCGCCGCGACGCGCACGCCGAAAACCCGCTCGATCGCACGTCTTGTGCCGGCGAAAAGGCGCGTGCCAGACTGCGGGGCCCGGCCACCGGACCGTCCGATGAGCATCCCCACGATCGAGTTCTACTGGGACTCCGCCAGCCCTTACACCTATCTCGCCGCCACGCAGATCGAGGCCCTGGCGGCGCGGCACGGTGCCCGCGTGGTGTGGAAGCCCTTTTTGCTCGGCAAGGCCTTCGAGGCGACGGGCAACCGCATGCCGGCGGCGGTACCGGCCAAGGGTCGGTATCTATACAAGGACGTGGCCCTGTGGGCGCAGCACTACGGCGTGCCCTTCAAGTTTCCCAAGGTGTTTCCCGTGGCGAGCCTCGCATCGCTGCGCATCGCCTGCGCACTGGCGGAAGCCGACGTCGGCCGCTGGGCGCTGGCGGTGATGCAGGCGTACTGGAGCCAGGACCAGGACATCGGCCAGCCCGAGGTGCTCAAGGCGGTGGCGGGTTCGCTCGGCTGGGATGGCGAGGCGCTGCTCGCACAGGCCCAGACCCAGCCGGTCAAGGACCGGCTCAAGGCCAACACCGACGAGGCGGTGCGGCGCGGCGTCTTCGGCGCGCCCAGCTTCTTCGTCGGCGACACCCTGTTCTGGGGCAACGACCGCCTCGAACTGCTCGAAGGCGTGCTCAGCGGCCGGCTCGCCGCCTGATGGCACGCGCGGCGCTGCTCGCGGCACTGCTCTGGCTCGGTGCCTGCCAGACGCCGGTCCCGCGCGCGCCCGCGGCAGCGAACGGCGCGGCGCCCGCGCTCGATCTGCCCGCTCGCTACCGCGAGCGCCACGCCGCCGGCGCCACGGTGTATCGCGTCGATCCGGCGGCATCGGACGTGCGCATCTACGTGTTCCGCGGCGGCCGCGCGGCCGGGCTCGGCCACAACCACGTGCTGTCGGCGCCGACGTTCGACGGCTATGTCAGCCTCGACGGCGAGGCGGCGCACACCGCCCAGTTCGATTTGCGCTTCGCGTTCGAAGACCTGAGCATCGACGACCCGGCGCTGCGCGCAGCCACCGGCGGCAGCTTCGCCGGCGTACGCTCCGAGGCCGACATCGCCGGCACACGTCGCAACATGCTCGGCGAGCGCGTGCTCGACGTCGCGCGGCATCCGGACCTGCGCGTGCATTCGCTCGCGGTCGAGGGCGACTGGCCGATGCTGGTCGCGCGCATCGCCGTGGACTGGCGCGGCAAGCGCCGCGAATACGACGTGCTGGTGCACGTCGAGCGCGATGGCGAGGCGCTGCGCGCCCGCGGCGAGTTGGTGCTGCGTCAGACCGACTTCGGGATCAGGCCGCTGGCCGTCCTCGGCGGCGTTATCGCCGTACAAGACGCGGTCGGCGTACGCTTCGATCTGCGCGCGGCGCGCTGGAGCGGCCCGTGACGGCGTCCGTGGCCTGCGCACCCGCGCGAATCGTCGTCGCACCGCGGTGCGGGATGCGCCGCGCGCCATGACGGTCCCGGCCGGCACGATCGCCAGCCGCTCCGAGTTCGTGCGCATCCGCGGCTTGCGCTACCACGTGCGCCGCTGGGGGCGGCCGGACGCGCCGATGGTGTTCCTCGGTCACGGCTGGCTCGACGTCTCCGCGACCTTCCAGTTCATGGTGCAGCCGCTGCTCGAACGCTGGCAGGTGCTGGCGCCGGACTGGCGCGGCTTCGGCCACACGCAGTGGCCGGCCGACGGCTACTGGTTTCCCGATTACGTCGCCGATCTCGACGCGCTGATCGCGCACTACGCGCCCGACACGCCGGTACAACTGGTCGGCCACAGCATGGGCGCGCAGATCATGAGCCTGTACGCCGGCCTGCGGCCCGAGCGCGTCGAACGCTACGTCTGTCTGGACGGACTGTTCCTGCCCGACATGGAGGCCGCGCGCGCACCCAAGGTGCTGCGCCGCTGGCTGGAGCTGTGGCCCGGCGACACGCGCGAGCGCTTCTATCCCTCGTTCGAGGCGCTGGCGCGTCGCGTGCGCGCCAAGCATCCGCGACTGTCACCGGAGCGAGCGCTGTTCATTGCGCGCTGCTGGGGCGCGGCCGACGGCTACGGCCGCATCCGCCTGCTCGCCGATCCCAAACACCACCTGCCGATGGCGACGCTGTACCGCGCCGCCGAATCCAAGGCGATCTGGCAACAGGTCACCGCGCGCACGCTGTTCGTCGATGCCGGCGATTCGATCTTCCCGCAGGCGATCGGTCTTGAGGAGATCGCCGCGCGCCGCGCCTGCTTCCGCGATCATTCCGTGGCGCGCATCGACGGCGCCGGCCACATGCTGCATTTCGACGCGCCCGAGGCCACCGGCCGAGCCATCGCCGCCTTCCTCGACGCGCCCTGATCCCCCCTTTTGCGGGGTATCGCACGGCAACGGCCGCGACTAGACTGTGTCGTGGGGGAGTCCATGTCGAGCGCACTGTGCGCTCTGTGCGCACCGCATCGATCCGAGCGCCCCCGCATGCTTTTGGGGAGGGGCCCATGTTCGACGACCGCCCAGCGACGGCGGATCCGATGGGTTTTTTCCTGCGGTTACGACACCGCGGGCTGGTGGTGGCCGCCTCCAAGCGCAGCCCGGTCGACGAACTGCCGCCGGCGACGGTGCAGACGCTGGAACGCATCGCCCGCTCCAGCGGCCCGCTGCTGCGCCTGCCGGCCGAGGTGGAGCCGCATTACCGCGAGCAGTGGCGCATCACCGCCAATCACATGCGCGTGCTGCTCGCTGTGCTGCCGGCTCTGGTCTTCGGGTTCCTCTTGCTGCTGCCGGCGAGCGTGCTGGACATGCCGGAGGCCGTCGTCGAACTGCTGCGCCTGCTATCGCTGTGCGTAATCATCCCCACCGCGCTGTGCGCGGCTGTGGTCACCTGGCTGTTGCCGCAGCACGCCGTATCCGGCGCCGTGATCGCCGCCGGTGGCCTGGTGCTGCTGCTGGCGTTCGAGATCTTGCGCGCGAAAAGCGCCGCGTTCGGCTACACCGTCGATCACGGACTCGCGCTCGCGATCCCGGTGGCGCTCGCGGTGCTCGGCGGCTTTCGCTTCGATCGCGTGCTGATGATCCACGCCGGCTATCTCGCAATCGTCGTCGGCGGCATCGAGCTCGGCTGGACGCCGCCGCTGACGACGATCGCCTGGGTCGCCGAAGGCGGCCTGCTGTTGGTCAGTGCGATGGCCGCGCTGTGGATGGAGACCACGCAGCGCAGGAGCTGGGCGGCGCGGCGCCTGCTGACGCTCCAGGTCCACCAGGACACGCTGACTAGCCTGCGCAACCGGCGTGCCTTCGAACTGCATTTCGAACTCGCCGCGGCGCAGGCCAGGCGCGACGGCTGTTCGATGCTGTTCGCGCTCGCCGACCTGGACCATTTCAAGCTCGTCAACGACCGCTACGGCCATGCCTACGGCGACGGCGCGCTCAGCGAAGTGGGCGTGGTGCTCGGCCAGTTCGGCCGGCGTCCGCTGGATCTGGTCGCGCGCCTGGGCGGCGAGGAGTTCGCGATTCTGCTTTACGACTGCGATCCGGCCGCCGCCGAGACACGCCTGCAGGCGCTGGTCGATCAGGTACGCGGGCTGGGCATCGACAACCACGACGCGCCGCTGCGCAAGCTCACGATCAGCGCCGGCGGCGTGATCTCGGACGGCCGCCACAGCCTGTCGCTGCTGTATCGCAGTGCGGACGCCCAGTTGTACAAGGTCAAGCGCGGCGGCCGCAACGGCGCACGGATCGGACCGGTGCTGGACGAGTAAAACGCGGTCGCGGTCGCGGATGCCGGCAGCGCATCTGCTAGATTCGCGGGTCTTTGACCACCGCCCTTGCAATGAACACGCCGCCCGCTGCCGATTTTCTGCAGGCCACGACCGCATGGCAGTCGAATGCCGGCGCCGGCCCGACGCTGCGCGGCCGTCGCCTCGACAACGGCCGCGCCCTGATCCACTTCCTGCACGGCAACGGCTTCTGCGGCGGCGTCTACTGGCCGTTCCTGCGCCATTTGACCGGCGACTACGACCTGTTCTGTCACGATCTGGAGGGCCATGGCGCCAGCGACGCGCCGGCGCGCTATTCCGGCACGGCGGCGATCATCAAGCGCGTGCCGCAAATCATCGACGAGCAGTGCGCGCAGGCGGCATGGATGATCGGCGTCGGTCACAGCTTCGGCGCGGCGGTCACGCTCGCCGTCGCCGCGCGGCGACCGGATCTGTTCCGCGTACTGGTGCTGCTAGATCCGATCCTGCTTCCGACGCCGTCCTGGCTCGGCGTCAAGCTCGCGAGCCGGCTCGGCCGCAACCCCATGGCCAACGCCGCGCGCCGGCGCCGCGAGCGCTGGGCCTCGCGCGACGAGGCGCTCGCGCGGCTGCGCGGCCGCGGCATCTACGCCGGCTGGTGTGAGGAAGCGCTGGCGAGCTTCGTCGATCACGCGACGCGCGACGACGGCGACGGCCGCGTGCTGTGCTGCCCGCGCGAGCTCGAAGCCGCGATCTTCGAGAATCCGGTCTACCCGTGGCGCCTGATCCGCCGCGTGCGGTGTCCGGTGCTGTTCCTGTACGGTGAATCGAGTTATCCGTTCCTGCCCCGGGCGGCGCGCCTCGCCGCGCGGCTGAACCGGAACCTCACCGTTTGCGCCGTGCCCGGCGGTCACTGTTTCATGCAGGAAGATCCCGAGCGGGCCGCAACGGCGTTACGCCGCTATCTCGCCGACCACGTCTGACCGCCTGCAGGCCTGCGGCCGGGACTTCACTCGCTCGGTTCGACATCAAGCACGTAGATCTGCTGCGTGCGATCGCGCTGCACGCGCTCGGCATGGCGCGTGGTCGCGAACGCGAGGAACGCGCCCGCCGGCACCGGCCAGGTGTTGACACCGCGACCGCCGTAGAGACGCACGTCGCGCCATGCGCCCTGCTCGAAGCGCGCGCTCATCACCCGCCAGCGCCAGTCGCTGCTGCGGCTGTCGAACCAGGCCAGGCGCGCCGCGCCATCCGCTGCGAGTCCGAGGCGCGGTGCGCGCGCGCTGCTCGCGGCAAACTCGTCGACCGCCTGCGGCGCCGCGAACGATGCCGCGCCGGCTGCTCGCACCGCTGCGAGCACGCGCAGGTTCGCGCCGGCGGCGGCGAGCGGCTTGCTGGTCCACACCGCGTGCGCGCGGCCGAGGCCATCGACGATGACATCGACATGCCGGTCGGCGGCATCGGCGGCACCCAGATACTCGATCGCACGGCCGGGGCTGTAGACGGCGATCTGCCAGTCGTCGGGGTCGGTGCCCTCGCCGCTGCCGGCCTGCCCGGTCCACAGCGGATCGATGTCGAAACGGTTGTCCTGCCAGGCGATCAGTGGCACATCGTCGGCGCCGATCGCAATCGCCGGCCGCACCGATGCCGGATAGCGCGCGCTGCGTGCATCGAGCCCGCTCGCGGCGACGATCTCCTTGCCGTCGCGGCTGAGGTTGATCGGGTCGGCGAGCCGGCCGTCGGCATCGAGGATCGTGTACCAGACATCGAAGGGCTCGCCGGCGCGGATCTGCTGCCAGACCACGTGTGCGCGGCCATCGGCGGCGAGGGCGACGTCCGGGTGCATCGCGCGACCATCGACGGCGCGCACGACGATCTCATCGCCGAAGTGCGCGCCGCCGTCGCGGCTGATGCGCGCGTGGATCGCCGCACGGCGCGGGATCTGGCCGGCACGCTCGTCCTGCCAGACGACGACGACGTGGTCGCCGGCGACGGCGATGCGCGGAAACCGCGCTGAGGTCGACGCGCTGAGTTCGAGCGGCGCACGCCAGCGGCCGTCGGCGGCGCGCGCGGCGTAGTGCACGCGCGTCGATACCGCGTCGTGCACCTCGGCGACGAGGTGCAGGCGACCACTGGCCGCGTCGTGCGCGGCGTCGACGAAGCCGGCGAACTCTCCGGGCGCGCCCAGCGCGTACTCGGCGCCGTCGTCGGTGCCGCGATCCGGCGGCGGCAGGTGTTGGCCCTGCGGCGTAACCGGCGCGGTCGACACGAAGATCGGCCCGCTCAGCGCCCGCACCTGCGCCAGCAGTTGCTGGAACAGGTTGTCCAGATCGTAGGGGCCGAGCACGGTGCCGAACAGCAGGCTCGACGGATCGGCCAGCCCGAGGCTACGCATCTCGGCGCGATACCAGCTCGGCGTGTCGCCAGCGACGATGTCGAGCACCAGCTCCTCGAAGCCGATCACCGACGTGGCGATCACCTCCGCCAGCGCACCGGCACTGCGCCCGGGTGCGGCATAGACCAGAACACGGTTGCCCAGACCCTGCTCGATCCGCACGCGCAGCTTGCCCGGCGTGCCCGCCGGCACGAACACCTCCTCACCGGCACGCACCTCAAAGACGCCGTCGCCGTCGAAGTCGGCGTCGATGCGCAGGCGCGGCGACAGCGCATCGCCAGAATGGACGCCGGTGCGCCCGGCGCGCAGCGCATCGATCAGCGCGCGGTCACTGAGCTCAGGCGTCAGCACCTCGGTCGTCGGACGGCCGGTGCCGCCGCCGAGCGGCCAGAGCTCCTTGAAGTGGTTGTCGCTCGCACCGGCGATGCCAAAGCGGAAACCCGCGTTCCAGCGGTTCTCGACGTAATCGATCTCGCCCTCGACGTACGAGGCGCGATTCCATATCTCGACGAGATCGACGCCGACCGCATCGGCGCGCGCATTGGGCACGCCGCCCTCGTCGACCGAGCCGTCGTCCGGATGCGCGGTGACCCAGGCCGCACCCTGGCTGTGCGCGAGCCAGATCGACTCCTGCACGACGCGGCTTTCCGGCTCGCCGTCGATGCGCGCGTTCTGGTCGATCATGTCGACGGCGCCGTGCACCGTCGCGTGCGGACTGCCGTTGGCCTCCTCGCCGGTGATCAGCAGCAGGCCCGACGACTCCCATTGCGGATCGTAGTGCTGGTCATGCGTGCGGTGATCGGTGATCGGCAGAAAATCGAGGCCCGCGGCCTCGGCCTGCGCGATGATGTCGGCGAGCGGCATGTTGCCCGGTGCCTGATCGTCGCCGAGCTGACGGCCAAGGCTGCCGTCGGACGAATGATCGGAATGCTGGTGCAGATCACCGCGGCGCCACTGCGCGCCGGACAGATCCTGCGGCGCCGGCACGAAGCGCGCGACGACCTCGATCGATCCGCCTGCCGGCAGCACGCATTCGACCGTGGCCTGACCCGCGCAGGCGCCGTCCCAGCGCTCGAAACGCCAGTCGCGCGCGGCGATCGCGAGCAGACGATCGCCGGCGGCGAGCGGCATCGTGCAATCGGCGAAACAGTCGAGGGTGCGCGGCGACGACACCATCTGGCCGCGGCCCTCGATCCGCACCCGACCTGCCTCCCCGACGCCGTCTCCCGGCACCGTCGAATCGCCACAGGCCGACAACGCGATGCCGCCGATGACGGCGACGACGATGCCGGCCTTCCGCCGCTGCGGACCCTGCATGCTGCTCTCCCCATTGTCGTGGCGCACGGCGCGGTGCCGCCGCCCCCTCGCCGCGGGATGCTACGAAAGCCGGGAAGCGCCGTACTGCGCAATCACGCCAAGGACCAAGCCCGACAGGCGCGCGGCGCGCAGGCTAGGCCGTGCCGGTTGCAGCGCCGTGACGCGCCAGTATCCGCAGCGCCACCGCCTCGGCCACTCTGATGCCGTCGACGCCTGCGCAGAGGATGCTGCCGGCATAACCCGCGCCCTCGCCCGCCGGATACAGGCCGCGCGTGTTCAGGCTCTGGGAGTCCTCGCCGCGGGAATCTTCAGCCGCTGGCTAATGGCCGGCGCGAGCGCGTCTTGCGCATGCTCGATCGGCGAGCTGAGTTCGGTGATACGGAGCATGAGGGTGCTGGAAGCCGGCAGCGTTCTGCGTGGATGCGCATGGTCCCACGGGCGAGCCCTGCTTCCCTCTCCCGCTCGCAGGAGACGGTGCCCGCAGGGCGGGAGACGGCGCCGGCGCAATCGCCGCGCGATGACTGCGTGGATGGCGGCGTCCGGGACGCGCGTGACGGCGCGGTAATGTCCGCGCAAATGGGCGTCAATGCGCCGAGTCTGAAGATGGCGCAATGCCCGACATCGCCCATCAGCGGCCGCATCACGGCGGCCTTGCACCTCTACGCTCGTTCCTCAAGCTGAGCGACACCGGTCTCGTATTCGCCACGAGCCTCTATCTCGCCGCGTCGCAGAACGATGCGCTGTGGCGTTTCGCCAGTACCCATGTCGACGGGCTGGGCAGCCCCACAGGGCTCTTGCTGGTCGCGACTCTGGCCGCGATTCTCCTCGCCGGCACCTTCACCGTCGCCGCCGCGCTCAGCCTGGGCCCGGCGCTGCGCATCGGACTGATCGCGATGACCTTGATCGCGGTGGTCTGCAACCACTTCATGCACCGGTATGGCGCGATCATCGACCAAGAGATGTGGGTCAATGTCATCCGCACCGACGCACGCGAGGCCGCCGAGCTGATCACCAGACCCTTGATCTGGCAGGTGGTGGTTTTCGGTGGCACCGCGGTGATCGTGATCGCACTCGTGCCCGTCACGCAGCGGCCGCTCAAGCAACAACTGCTGCAGCGCGGCGGCATCGCCCTGCTTCTGTGGGCGCTGGCGGCCGTGCTGCTCGGCAGCAACTACAAAGAGGCATCGCTGTGGGCGCGGGCGCATTCGCAGGTCCGCGAGCTCCCCAACCCCGTGTTCCCGATGGTGTCTGCATACAAGCTCGCGCGCGACCGTCTGATCACGTCGGCATCCGCCGCAGAGTTCCGCGAACTCGCCGTCCGTGTCGAACCCAGAGCGCCGAGCGGCCGCCGCCGTGTGGTGGTGATGGTCGTGGGCGAGACCGCGCGCGCCGACCATTTTTCACTCTACGGATATCCGCGCGATACCAATCCCGCGCTTTCGGCGATCCCGACGCTGCTGCGTTTTCGCGACGTCAGCGCCTGCGGCACGTCGACGGCGGTGTCGGTACCCTGCATGTTCGCGCGACAAGACCGCAGCGAGTTCGATTCCGACGAGGCGCGCAGGACCGAAAACCTGCTGGACGTGTTGCAGCGCGCGGACGTGCACGTGCAATGGCTGGACAATAACACCGGCTGTCAGGGCGTCTGTGATCGGGTCGCCTACGCGCACACTTCGCCAGCCGATACACCGGCCTTGTGCGATGACCGCGCATGCTTTGACGAAGCTCTGCTCCACGACCTGTCACGGCGCATGACCGATGCCGAAGGTGATCAGTTGATCGTGCTGCACCAGCTCGGCAGTCACGGTCCGAGTTACCACCGGCGCTATCCACGCGCCTACGCCCGGTTCACCCCGGAATGCACGACCGATGATGCTTATCGGTGTCCGCGCGAGATGCTGATCAACAGCTACGACAACACCATTGTCTACACGGACCATGTGCTCGCGAGACTGATCCAGCTTCTCGCCGCCGCGAGCACCGATGCCGACACGGCGATGCTGTATGTATCCGATCATGGCGAGAGCCTGGGCGAGAACGGCATCTACCTGCATGGACTGCCGTATGCCCTGGCACCGGCGGCGCAGACCCAGGTGCCGATGTTGATGTGGCTTTCCCCCGCATTCATCGCGTCCAGAGCGCTCTCAGTCGAGTGTCTGGAGCAGCAAACGCAAAGGCGTCTCAGCCACGACAACGTCTTCGATATCGTGCTCGGCCTGTTCGCGGTCGACACCGAGCTCTACAGACCGCAAGCCGACGTCATCGGTGCGTGTGGCGCCTCGGCTTAGCGACGCGAGCGATCCGCAACCGGGCATGCGTCGGCTCGGCGTCGGTGTGGTCGATGAGATCCCGGGCTCATCTTGCCTTCGGTCTGGTTACGGTCGGACGTCGCGAGCGCTCATCCGAGCGCGCTCGGCCTGATCCGAGCGCGGCCGTCCCCGGCCGACCCGAGCGCTCGGGCGGTTCACCCGCGCTCAAGCAAGCCGCGGCTCCAGCGACGCTCCGCCGGGCAGGCTCAGGCGCAACACGCGCCAGATCGTCGTGCCGAACTGGCGCGCGAGCGAGCCGGTGTTGTACGGCAGGCCGTACTTCGCGCACAGCGCCTGCACGCGCGGCGCGATCTCGGCATAGCGGTTGCTCGGCAGATCCGGGAACAGGTGATGCTCGATCTGGTGGCTGAGGTTGCCGGAGAGGATGTGGAACAGCCTGCCGCCCCGGATGTTGCAGGAGCCGAGCAGCTGCCGCAGATACCAGCGGCCGCGCGATTCGTTAGCGACCGATCCGGCGCTGAACGTGTGCGCGCCGCTGGGGAAGTGACCGCAGAAGATGATTGTGTACGCCCACAGGTTGCGCACGAGGTTGGCGGCGAGGTTGCCGCTGAGCACGAAGAGGAAAAACGGACCGGCGAGCAGCGGGAACAGCACGTAGTCCTTGAGCGTCTGCCGCCCGGTCTTGCGGCCGATGGCCTTGAGCTGCGTGAACGCATCGCGCCAGCGCTTCTTGCCCTGGAGCACGCGCTCGAACTCGACGTCGTGCAGGGCCACGCCGTACTGGAACAGCCCGGCAAGCAGCGCGTTGTAGACCGGCTGGCCGAGGTTCCACGGCCGCCACGGCTGCTTTGGGCTCATGCGCAGAATGCCGTAACCGACGTCGCGGTCCATGCCGACGACGTTGGTATACGTGTGGTGCATGTAGTTGTGCGAATGCTTCCATTGGTCCGACGGGCAGGCCGTGTCCCATTCCCAGGCCGAGGAGTGGATCTTGGGATCCTTCATCCAGTCCCACTGTGCGTGCATGACGTTGTGGCCGATCTCCATGTTTTCGAGGATCTTGGCGACCGACAACATCGCCGTGCCGGCCAGCCACGCCGGCGGCAGAAAGCCGAGGAACAGCAGGCCGCGGCCACCGATGTCGAGGCTGCGCTGGATGCGGATCAAGCGACGGATGTAGGCCGCGTCGTTCTCACCAAGGCTGGTCTTGACTTCGTCGCGGATCGCGTCGAGTTCGCGGCCGAAGGCTTCGGCCTGCTCGTCGGTCAGGTATGCGTAGGGCATCGTGGAACTCCGTTGGGTACCGCGTTAGAGATCGATTTGGACGTCGCCGACCGGCGCGCAGACGCAGATCTGCACGAGGTCGCCTTCATCGCTGTAGGTTTTGCCGTTACGCAGGTCGCGCACGCAGCCGGCTTTGAGCGTCGCCGTGCAGCCGTGGCAGATGCCCATGCGGCAGCCGTGTGCCGGCGCCATGCCGTTCTGCTCGGCCAGTTCCAGAACCGGCTGATCGCTACGACCGTCGGCGATGCGACCGCTGCGCACGAACTGCACGCGGCCGGCAGCCGCGTCCACCGCGCGTAGCGCACGCGGCCGGAAGCGCTCGACGTGCAGGCGCTCACCGATGCCGTAGCGCTGCCAGTGGTCCTCGATCTGCTGCAGCATCGCGTCCGGGCCGCAGGCCCAGGTTTCGCACTGCGCCCAGCCGCGGCACAGCGTGTCGAGCTGCGCCACGTCGAAACGACCCTGGCTGCGCGTGTGGATGCGGTGCAGGGTGATGCGCGGATGACGCGCCGCCAGCACCGCGAGTTCGTCGCCATAGAGCATCGACGCCGCGTCCGGCGCACAGTGAACGATCGTCAACTGCGGCACCGCGCCGCGCGCATCCAGGCTGCGCAGGATGCTCATCATTGGCGTGATGCCGCTGCCGGCGGCGATGAACAGCATGCGTGCCGGCAGTTGCTCCGGCAGCACGAAGTCGCCGGCCGGCGCGTCGAGCTGCACGCGTGCGCCGACCACGAGCCGCGTCTTGAGATGCACGGACACGCGGCCGCCGGCGATGGCCTTGACGGTGATCTCGATACAACCGTCGCCGCGCTCGGGGGCGGACGCGATCGAATAGCAGCGCGTGTGGCGCACGCCGTCGATGTCCACACCCAGACGGACGAACTGACCCGGCCGATGGCGCAAAAAGCCGCGTGGCACTCGCAGCGTGAGCGTCACCGCATCCGGCGTTGGGTGCTCGATGCGCTCGACCACGGCGTTGCCGGCGCCGGCATCGGCGCGCAGCGCACCCAGATAGTCGGCCGGATCCAGCGGCCAGGTCAGCGCAGCGGCAGCACGCTGCAGCCAGCGGCCGGTGGGGAGTGCAGAAACCACGAGACGATCGAAAGCCATACAGACCTCATCGGCAATTCAGTAAACGTTCGTAAACTTTAGACGCAGGGCGTCGTTTAGTCAACACTCGTTTACTTTTGTTTCTTTCAGGTCTGTTTTTATTGGATTTATCGTCGCCAGAAGACCGCGCCTGCTGTTATGCTGTGTTCACCATGCGCAGCAGGAAGCGATCGGATGAAGCCGGGCCGATGCTCGAGGGCGACGCGACCGTCGCCGCCGAGTCCGACGGCGGCCGCGACTGGCGCAAGCGGCGCACGCGCCGCGCCCTGATCAATGCGGCTCTGGCGCTGCTCGAAGGCGAGCGCAGTTTTTCCAGTCTGAGCCTACGCGAGGTTGCGCGCGGCGCGCGCATCACCCCGGCCGCGTTCTATCGCCACTTCTCCGGCATGGAGGAACTGGGCCACGCGCTGATCGAGGATTCCTTCGAATCGCTACACGAGATGATGCGCAAGGCGCGCGCTGGCGGGCTGCCGAGCACGCACATGATCCGCGCCTCGGTGACGACCTTCCTCGATCACGTCAACGCGCATCGCGCGCATTTTCGCTTCATCGCCAAGGAGCGCTTCTCGGGCTCCACGGCCATCCGCGTCGCCATCCGCAAGGAGGTACGGCTCTGGGTCGGCGAGCTGGCGGTGGACCTGTCGCGCTTTCCGGCACTCGGCAAGTTCAGCGCCGAGGACCTGCAGATGCTCGCAGGGCTGATGGTCAACGTGGTCATCGCCGCGACCGAGCTGCTGCTCGATACGCCGCCCAAGGACAAGGCGGCGCTGGTGCGGATCTACCGCCACGCCGAGAAACAAATGCGCCTGGTGATGCTGGGTGCGGGAGCCTGGGACAGCAGCCGCAGCGGCGACTGAGCCTGCGAACGGCGCCGCCGCTCGATCGCGCCGGTCAGCGCGGCAGCGACAGATCGGGCAGCGGGGGCAGAGCCACGCTGCCGATCCTGGGCAAACCCGTGCACAAGGGATCCTGTGCGCACCGCAACTCCTCGCGCCGACGCGCCTCTTCCTCGGCGCGCCGGCGGCCGCGTTCTTCCGCGGCCAGTTCTTGCGCCTGCGAGAGCTGCCGATCGGTGTCGCGGTCGTTCTTGCCGGGCGTGCCGGCACAGCCCGACAGCGCCTGTGCCGCCCCCAGACTCATCAAAGCCATGAGAAGCGCCGTGGTGGTGCGTTTCATCGGTCTTTCCTCCTGTCTGCCCGAAACGCGCGCATGCGCGCCTCGCGCCGACGCAGCATCGGCCTTGGCGACTGAATCCGTACTGAACGTCATTCGGCCCGCGCGGACGTCGGCATCGGCGGCACCAGAGTCTGGGCGTCCACGCGGGCGTCGAACCAGCTCACGCGCCAGTCCAGATGCGCACCGGTGGCGCGTCCGGTCGCCCCGGCCTCCGCGACGATCTGCCCTCGCCGCACGTGCTCGCCCTCGCGCACGCGCAGCTTCGACAAGTGCAAAAAGGTCGATTGCAAGCCGTGCCCGTGGTCGATCATCAGCGTGCCGCCGGTGTAGTACAGATCCGCTTGCGCCAGACTGACCACACCGCTCGCCGGCGCGCGTACCGGAGTACCGACCGGCACGGCGATGTCGACCCCGTAATGCGGCTGCTTGGGCTCGCCGTTGAGAATGCGCTGGCTGCCGAAGACGCCGGAGATCGGCCCTCGACAGGGCCAGATGAAGCGCTCGGTGAATCCGTCGAGGGCGCTGTCGCGCTGCCGCACGCGCGCCACCAGCGCCTGTTCGGCCTCGATACGACGCAGCACCTCGGCCGGCGGGGTGACCATGCGCTGCGGCAAACCCTCGATGCGCTGGATGCTGTACTCGCGCCGCTCGACCGTAGCGTGGATCGCGATCGGCATCGGCTCGTCCGGCAGTTGCACCTGCAGGGTGGCCTGTGCCGGCTCGTCGCGGTGCAAGCCGAACACGAAGCGGCCAGAGTCCGTCAGACGCAGCGGCCTGCCGTTGAACCACACGCGCGTGCCCGGCGGGGCCTCGCCGAACAAGACGCTGCCCTGCCGCCATTCGCCTTGCAACGTAACGCCGGGGATCGCGAGCTCGGCGGCGGCAAGGCCGCCGGCCCAGCACACGCCGAGCACGGCCAGCACGGCGCATCGCACGGCCGGCATCATGGCTCAAGATGCGCGAGGACCGCGTCGAAGGGCACGGTCTTTTGCTGGTCCTGACCGCGAAAACGCAGCGTGACGGTGCGTTCCTCGGCCTCCTTGCGGCCGACGACGGCGATCACCGGAATCTTGTGCGTCGCGTGCTCGCGGATCTTGTAGTTGATCTTCTCGTTGCGCAGATCGGTCTCGGCGCGGATGCCGGCGCGCTTGAGCGCCTCGCAGACCTCGGTGGCATAGCCGTCGGCGTCGGAGACGATGGGCGCGACGACGACTTGCACCGGCGCCAGCCAGAACGGAAACGCCCCGGCGTGGTTCTCGATGAGGATGCCGATGAAGCGCTCGAAGCTGCCGAGCACCGCGCGGTGCAGCATCACCGGCCGCTTTCGCGAACCGTCCTCGGCGACGTATTCGGCGTCGAGCCGCTCGGGCAGGACGAAGTCCACCTGCAGCGTGCCGCACTGCCAGTCGCGACCGATCGCATCGCGTAGCACGAACTCCAGCTTAGGTCCGTAGAACGCGCCCTCGCCTGGATTCATCGAATACGGCAAGCCGGCGTCTTCGACCGCCTTGCGCAGCGCGCCCTCGGCGCGATCCCAGACGGCGTCGTCGCCGGCGCGATGGGCCGGCCGATCCGAGAACTTCACGCGCACGTCGTCGAAGCCGAGATCCTTGTACATGCGCTTGAGCAGGTCGCAGAAGGCGACCGTTTCCGACGACACCTGCTCCTCGGTGCAGAAGATGTGCGCGTCGTCCTGCACGAAGCCGCGTACCCGCATCAGGCCGTGCAAGGCCCCGGAGGGCTCGTAGCGGTGACAGGCGCCGAACTCGGCCATGCGCAGCGGCAAGTCCCGATAAGAGCGGATGCCCTGACGGAAGATCTGCACGTGGCAGGGGCAGTTCATCGGCTTGACCGCGAGCACGGACTTGCGCTGCACGCCGGCCTCATCGCCTTCATCGACCTCGGCGATGAACATGTTCTTGCGGTAGTTCTCCCAGTGACCGGACGCTTCCCAAAGCTTGCGGTCGACCAGCAGCGGCGTCTTGACCTCCACGTAGCCCGCCGCTTCGAGCTGGCGCCGCACGTAGTTTTCCAGCGTGCGGTACAGCGTCCAGCCCTTGGGATGCCAGAACACCTGGCCGACCGCCTCGTCCTGGATGTGGAACAGGTCGAGCGCGCGACCGAGCTTGCGATGATCGCGCTTCTCCGCCTCCTCGACCATCTTCAGGTAGGCCTTGAGCTCATCCTCGGTGGCGAAGGCGACGCCATAGATGCGCTGCAACTGCGCGTTGTTCGCATCGCCGCGCCAGTAGGCCCCCGACACCTTGGTGAGCTTGAACGCGGTGCCGAGCTGGCCGGTGGACGGCAGATGCGGACCGAGGCACATGTCGAGCCAGTCCTCGCCCTGCCGGTAGATGCTGATCGGCTCATCGGGGGCGATGCCTTCGCGCACCCATTCGGCCTTGAAGGTCTCGCCGTGGCGGTCGAAGTGCTCGATGACCCGCTCGCGCGGCCAGATCTCGCGCCGGATCGGCAGATCGCGCTTGACGATTTCGCGCATGCGCTGCTCGATCTTGTCGAGATCGGCCTCGGTGAACGGCGTCTCGCGCGCAAAGTCGTAGTAAAAGCCGGTTTCGGTGGCCGGCCCAAAGGTGATCTGCGTGCCCGGATAGAGCTCTTGCACCGCCTGCGCCAGCACGTGCGCGGCATCGTGACGGATCACTTCGAGCGCCTCGGGCGCATCGCGCGTGAGGATGCTGATCGCGGCATTGCGGTCGATCGGCCGGGTCAGGTCCCAGAGTTCGCCGTCGACCTTGACCACGACGGCCTTCTTGGCAAGGCCCGGGGAAATGCCCTGTGCGATCGCAAGGCCGGTGACGGGTTCGTCGAACGACTTCTTGTTGCCGTCCGGGAAGGTGATCTCAATCGCCATGTTCGGGTTTCACCGGCGAGTCTGCATGGATGGATTTGCTGCGTGCGAAGCCGACGGCGGCCTCGAGCCGCGCGAGCGTGCGCTCGCGTCCCAACAGGAACAGCGTCTGGTCGATCGGCGGCGACACCGCCATGCCGGCGACGGCGACGCGCAGCGGCTGCGCGACCTTGCCCAGGGCCAGGCCGCGCGCCTCGGCGAAGCCTCCGATCGCGGCGTGCAGGGCCGCTGCCTCCCAGTGCGGCAGCGCGCCGAGCACCTCCGCCAGCGCTTCGATCAGGCTCGCGCTGTCGGCCGTCAGGTGCTTGGCAGCGTCCTTTCCGTCATAGCCGCTCAGTTCGGCGAAGAAGAACGCGGACTTCTCGGCCATCTCCAGCAGCGTGCGGCAGCGCTCACGCTGGGCCAGGATCACGTCTTCGAGCCGCGGCCCCCGCGCCGGGTCCAGGCCCAAGCGGCGCAGATGCCATTCGAACTCGGGCACGACGGCATTAAGCGGCGCGGTCTTGAGGTACTGGTGATTGACCCAGTACGCCTTTTCCATGTCGAAGCGCGCCGGTGACGGCGAGACGTGATCGAAATCGAACTTCTCGATCATCTCCTTCAACGTGAACAGCTCCTGGTCGCCGTGCGACCAGCCCAGGCGTACGAGGTAGTTCAGCATCGCCTCGGGCAGAAAGCCCATCGCCCGGTATTCCATCACGCCCAGCGCGCCGTGACGCTTGGACAGCTTGGCACCGTCGCTGCCCAAGATCATGGACACGTGCGCGTACTGCGGCGGCGTGGCGCCGAGGGCCTTGAAGATGTTGATCTGGCGCGGTGTGTTGTTGACGTGATCGTCGCCGCGGATCACATGGGTGACGCCCATGTCCATGTCGTCGACGACGACGCAGAAGTTGTACGTGGGCGTACCGTCGGCGCGGGCGATGATCAGATCGTCGAGCTCGCGGTTGTCGAAGACGATCTCGCCCTTGACCAGATCGCGGACCACCACCTTGCCGTCGAGCGGATTCTTGAAGCGCACCACGGGGGAAACGCCCGGGGGCGGCGGCGGCAGGGTCTTGCCCGGCTCGGGACGCCAGCGGCCGTCGTAGCGCGGCTTTTGCTTGCGCGCGATCTGCTCGGCACGCAACTGATCAAGCTCCTCTTTGGTCGCGTAGCAGGGATAGGCGCATCCGGCGGCCAGCATCTGCGCGATCACCTCCCGGTAGCGTTCGAACCGCCGCGTCTGGTAGACCGGCTCGACGTCCGAGTGCAGGCCGAGCCAGGCCATGCCCTCGAAGATCGCGTCCACCGCCGCCTGCGTCGAGCGCTCGCGGTCGGTGTCTTCGATGCGCAACAGGAACTTGCCGCCATGACGCCTGGCGTAGAGATAGGAGAACAGCGCCGTGCGGGCACCGCCGATGTGTAGAAAGCCAGTCGGGCTCGGGGCGAAGCGGGTGACGACGGTCATCGGATGGGCTACGGCGGCGGAAAGCCGCGCATTTTAGACTATAGCTCCGCCATCCCCCGCTTGCCATGACCCGTCTGTTCGTCGAGCACCTCAGCGTCATCGACTGCGCCTATCTCGACTCGGCGCGCGGCCTGGTCGGCGAGAGCTGGATCGTCGACGTGGAACTGGAAGGTGCGCTCGACGAAGAGTCCATGGTGATCGACTTCGGCGAGGTCAAACGCCGCCTCAAGCGGGTCGTCGACGCCCACGCCGATCACCGCCTGCTGGTTCCCGCCCGGGCGAGTGCATTGCAGACCCTGGAGCAAAAGGACGATGCCGTGCATCTGGTGTTCCGCGCCGACATCGGCGTCATCGAGCACCGCTCGCCCGCCGTCGCGGTGCTCTACGTCGACGCCGCCGAGGTCACGCCCGAGGTCGTGGCGGCAGACCTCGCGCCGCGCCTGCATGCGGTGTTGCCGGCGAACGTCGGCGCGGTGCGCGCCACGCTGCGCGCCGAGCGCATCCAAGGCGCGTACTACCACTACACCCATGGACTGCGAAAGCATCGAGGCGCCTGCCAGCGCATCGCCCACGGCCACCGCTCGAAGATCCACGTGCACGTGTCCGGTCAGCGCGACGCCGAACTCGAAATGCAGGTCGCGACGCGCTGGCTCGACGTCTATCTCGGCACGCGCGCCGACCTCGTCGCCCAGGGCAATGGCCGCGTGCGCTTCGCCTATACCGCCCCCGAGGGGCACTATCAGTTAGTGATGCCGCAGACGCACGTCGATCTGCTCGACCGAGACAGCACCGTCGAGTGCATCGCCGAGCATCTGGCACGCCTGCTGGCGCCGCTGCGCCCGGGCCGCGAGATCGAGGTTCGCGCCTACGAAGGCGTCATGAAGGGCGCGATCGCGCGGGCCAGGGTCTGACCGGCATTCAGACCGGGTTCAGTGCATCGGCGTAGCCTGCGCACATGAACCGGATCATGGCCTTGCTGCGCCCTCTGCTGTTGACCAGTGCCAGTGCGCTATCGGCATGCGTGGCCAGCCCCGGCTACGCGCCGCCCGCCGGTCGCGTCTACGTCATCGACGATCCGTGGTTCTACCGCGGCGGCCACCGATACTGCCACGAGCTCTGGTACGGCTGTGCATTCCCCTATTACCGCGACCCGTACTACGGCGCTTACTACGGTGGCTACTACGGCGGATTTCCGCCACCGCCGGTGCATCAGCATCCACCACATCCCAAGCCGCCATCCGAGCCGCCGCCAGCGGATCCCCCGCCGGTCTACGCCCCCAAGCCGCCGCGCCTGATCCGGCTGCGCGATGACGAGCCGGCGCCCGGGCAGGTCCTTCGGCCGGCGCCGGATGCCCGCGCACCTGCGGCGCCCGTGCCGGTCGCACCCAAGCCCGTGCACCGTCCGGCGCCAAGACCGACGCCACGCGCCGAGCAGGAGCCCCCGGCGGCGGCCGCCATCGAACACGCGCGCAAGCTGCGCGAGCAGCTGGCACGGTAGACGCTCCGCCCCACGAGCGGGCCTGTGGTATAACAGCGCCCCTTTTCAGGCCCCCGGCGAGCGCTTCATCATGGCCACCGCACCCGCTCCGGACATCCGCTTCTTTCCCCGCGTCAGCGTCGAGCAGGTCGAGGAAGGCCATGAACTGGCGCCCAAGTTCGACGAGCACGGCCTGATTCCCTGCGTGACCACCGCGGCCAAGACCGGCGAGGTGCTGATGCTCGGCTACATGAACGCCGAGGCGCTCAAGCGCACCATCGCTACCGGCGAGGCGCACTACTGGTCGCGCTCGCGTCAGGTGCTCTGGCACAAGGGCGCGACCTCGGGCCTGGTGCAGAAGGTCGTCGACCTGCGCATCGACGACGATCAGGACGCCGTGTGGCTCAAGGTCGACGTGGTCGGCGAGGCGAGCTGTCACGTCGGCTTTCGCTCCTGCTTCTACCGCTCGGTGCCCATCGGCGACGGCCCGCCCGAACGCGAGCTGATCTACCGCGAGAGCGAGAAAACCTTCGATCCGAAGCTCGTCTACGGCGACGCGCCGAACCCGACCAAGCTGTAACAACGCCGGTCACGGCTGCGCCGGTGCGTTCCACCAGCGCGCCGCGCGCCGCCGCCAGCCCTCGACCCGCAGTTCACCGGCCGCGTCGCGGGACACGCGCAGTGCACCTTCCACGCCGGTGACGTACTGCCGCGCCCGGGCGGCGGCGTAGCGCGCGACGACGTCCGCGCGCGGGTGGCCGTAGCGACTGCGCCAGCCGGCCGGATGGATGACGATCGCCGGCGACACCGCGGCGATGAAGCCCGCGGTCGAGGAGCTGCCGCTGCCATGATGCGGCGACAGCAAAAGATCCGCGTCCAGGCGCTCGCGATGCGTGCGCAACAGGCGCGCCTCGGCACCGCGCTCGATGTCGCCCGGCAATAGCACGTCGAACGCACCGTCGACGTGCAGCACGCAGGAGCGATTGTTCGGCGACCAGTAGCCCTGATCGGGATGCAGAAAGCGAAAGCGCACGCCCTCCCAGCTCCACGACAGACCATCCATGCAGGGTTCGCCATCGGCGGTGCCGATCACGCGAGCAACGGGCAGTGCTGCACGCACCGCATCAATGCCGCCGGCATGATCGTTGTCGCCGTGCGACAGCACCAGCGCGTCGATGCGGCGGATGCCCTGTGACAGCAGATACGGCACGACGACCGAGCGCCCGGCGTCGAAGCCCTCGTCGAACGCCGGCCCGGCGTCGAACAGCAGCGTGTGCCGCGGCGTGCGGATGACCACGGCGGTCCCCTGCCCGACGTCGAGCGCGGTGACGTCGAGGTCATCGACGGTCTGCGCGCGCGGCAACGCGAGCGTCGCGAGGCCGATCAGCGCCAACGGCCGCAGCGGCAGACCACGCGGCGCAAAAAGCAGCACCGCACCGAGCGTGCCCAGCGCGAGCGCCGCCGCATGCGGGCGCGCCGGCCACCAGGCGAGCGGCGCGGCATCCGCGGCCCAGGCGAGCGCCGCGTAGACACCGTCGAGCAGCCAGCCGGAGACGCGCAAACACCATTCGCCCAGCGCCGCCCAGAGCCCGTAGAGGAGCAGCGAACACATCAGCATCGGCGTGAGAACGCCGAACACCGGCACCGCGATCAGATTCGCCAGCGGCGACAGCCACGCGAAACCGGCGAAAAAGCCCATCGTCAGCGGCACCAGGGCCAGGCTCAGGAACAGCTGCACGCGGAAGGCGAGCCGCCACGCCGGTGGCCGCCGGGCCCGGCCAAGACTGACGTACAGAATCGCCGCCACGGCGGCGAACGACAGCCACAACCCCGGACTGAGCACGGCGAAGGGATCAAGGGTGACGATCAGCGCGAACGCGTAGATCAGCGCACGCGACGGCTGCTGCAGACGGTCGAAGGCCGCGGCGAGAATCAGTACGAGCAGCATGATCAAGGCGCGCGTCACCGGCGGCTCGAATCCGGCGAGCAAGGCGTAGACCAAGGCCACCGCCGCCGAGGCGTACAAGCCCGCGCGTTGCGCCGGCAGGCGCAGGCACAGGGCCGGCGACAGCGACCAGATCCAGCGCAGCACGAAGAACGCGAAACCGCTGACGATCGCGAGGTTGAAGCCAGAAATCGCGATCAGGTGCGTGGTGCCGGTGACGCGAAAGCGCTGCCAGTCGACCTCGCGCATCGCCGAGGTGTCGCCGACCGACAGCGCCGCGAGCAGCGCCGCCGCCGGCCGCTCGCCGAGCACGTCGTCGATGGCGGCGACGATGTCGCGACGCCAGCGCAGGATGCGATGCCCGCGCGCATCCTCGCAGCGCTCACCGCTGCGCACGCTCGCCGTCGCGCCGATGCGCTCGCGCAGCAGCCAGGCCTCGTAGTCGAAACCGCCGGGATTGAGCGATCCGCGCGGCGCGCGCAGGCGCAGTTGCAGGCGCCAGCACTGGCCCGCGGCGATCTGCGCCTCGCTGCGATACCACGACACCCGCAGGCGCGGCGGCACCCCGGCTTGCTCGGTTTCGAAGGCAAAGCGAGAGGTCAGCGTGCCGTCGTCGTGAGTCTGGCGCTCGGGCAGCGAGGCGACGACGCCCTCGACCCACAGGTTCTCGCCGTGCCGCGCAGCCGGCAAGCGCTGATCGAGCGCGCGCTGCGCCTGCCAGCAGGCGAACAGCACGCCGAGCAGCGTCGCGGCGTACAGCGGGCGGCCGCGCCAGGGCAGCAGCGCCGGCAGCGCCAGCAGCACGCAGACGCTCAGGCTCGGCAGCGTCGGCAGCAGGAACACCGCGGTGATGCCGGCGCTGTACGCCAGCGCCAGCGTGCGCAGGTCGATGATCGGGGCCGCGCCCCTCACGGGCGGAGCGGAGTCGGCATCCACATCGCGATCCTCCCGGCCGTCTCGTGGCGGCCTCTGGCGCGACTATGCGGCCTTGAGCGTGCCGCCATCCAGCGTCAGCACCCGATCCATGCGCCCGGCGAGCGCCATATCGTGGGTGACGACGACCAGGCTCGTGCCGAGTTCGCGGTTGAGTTCGAGCATCAGATCGAACACGCGCTCGGCGGTCCTGCGGTCGAGATTGCCGGTCGGCTCATCGGCGAGCACGCAGGCCGGCCGGGTCACCAGCGCACGCGCCACCGCGGCACGCTGGCGCTCGCCGCCGGACAACTCGCCCGGCTTGTGCGCGATGCGCTCGCGAAGGCCAACGCGTTCGAGCAGGCTGCGCGCCTGCGCATAGGCCTGATCGGTGGGCAAGCGCCGGATCAGCAGCGGCAGCGCGACGTTCTCCAGCGCACTGAACTCCGGCAACAGGTGGTGGAACTGATAGACGAAGCCGAGCGCGCGATTGCGCAGTTTGCCGCGTGCGGCATCGGAGAGCGCCGACATGCGCTCGCCGCAGACCCAGACCTCGCCCGCGCTCGGCGCATCGAGTCCGCCGAGACAATGCAGCAAGGTGGACTTGCCGGTACCGCTGGCACCGACGATGGCGATGCGCTCGCCGCGCCGCACTTCGAAGTCGATGCCGTGCAGCACCTGCAGGCGCAGGCGCCCGTCGTCGAAGGTCTTGGACAGGCCGACGGCCTTGAGAATCGCGTCAGTCATCGGCACTACTCGTAGCGCAGCGCGTCTGCCGGCTGCACGCGCGCGGCGCGCCAGGCCGGGTACAGCGTGGACAAAAGGCCCAGCGCCAGCGACAGCGTGGCGATGCGCACGACGTCGCTCGACTTGAGCTCCGAGGGCAGGTCGCTGATGTAGTAGACGTCCGGCGACAGGAACTGCTGCCCCATCAGGCGTTCGAGCAGCGGTACCAGGCTTTCGACGTTGAGCGCCAATGCGATGCCGCCAGCGACGCCGAGCAGGGTGCCGACGATGCCGATGATCGAGCCCTGCACCATGAAGATCGCCATCACCGAACGCGGCGTCGCCCCGAGCGTGCGCAGGATGGCAATGTCGGCCTGCTTGTCCTGCACCACCATCACCAAGGTCGAGACGATGTTGAATGCGGCGACGCCCACGATCAGCGACAGGATGATGAACATCACCATCTTCTCGGTGCGCACGGCGCGGAAGAAGTTCGAATGACTGCGCGTCCAGTCGTTGACGTAGAACATGCCCGGCAGCTCGCCGGCCAGTTCGCGCGCCACGCGCGGCGCCTGGAACATGTCGGCGAGCTTCAGGCGCACGCCGGTGACGGTGTCGTCCATGCGCAGCAGCGCCTGTGCGTCGGCCAGATGCACGACGACCAGGCCGCGATCGAACTCGTACATGCCGACACGGAACACGCCGCTCACCGTGAAGCGGCGGAAACGCGGCAACACGCCGGCGGGGGTGACGCTGGCCTGCGGAATCATCAGGTCGATCTTGTCGCCGACGGTGGCGCCCAGCGCCGTCGCCAGCTCGTAGCCGAGCACGATGTTGAAGGCGCCGGCTTGAAGCGAATCCAGCGAACCGGCGACGAGGTGCTGGCCGATGTCCGAGACCTTCACCTCCTCCTCCGGCAGCACGCCGCGCAGCAGCGTGCCCGACAGTGCCTGGCCGACGCGCACCATGCCCTCGCCTTCGATGTACGGCGCAAGCCCAGTGATGTCCGGGTTCTGCGCGGCGATCGCGGCGACGCCCGGCCAGTCGCGCAGGCCGCCGTCGAAACCCGAGATCGTCGCGTGCGCGGCCATGCCGAGGATGCGGGTGCGCAGCTCGCGCTCGAAGCCGTTCATCACCGACAGCACCGTGATCAGCGCGGTCACGCCGATCGCGATGCCGAGCATCGACGCCAGCGAGATGAAGGAGATGAAATGATTGCGCCGTTTCGCCCGCGTATAGCGCAGGCCGGCATGGAGCTCGTAGGGATTACGCATGCGTGCGCATTAGACCACAGCATCGCGCGCAGACGAGTGCTGAGCGCGGTTCTGCCGCCGGCGGCCCGGTGCTATAGTCGGCTGCGACGCTCCAGCCCTGGTCCTGTCATGCACACGGTTACTCGCCTGCTCGTGGTCGTGGCTTCGGTGTTCGCCTGCAGCGCGTACGCGGACGTCCTCAGCCTGCCCGGCGATCCGGCCGCCGCGATCAGCGCGCCGAGCCGCGGCATGCACCAGAGTGCCGTCGTGCGTCAGTTCGGCGAGCCGCTGCGTCGCCACCCGCCGGTCGGTGGCGGCAAGCCGCGGCAGCCGCCGATCACGCGCTGGGACTACGACGGCTGGTCGGTGTTCTTCGAGAACGACATCGCGATCGACGTCGTCGTCAAGGATGCGCCGGCACCGATCCACAACGTCGAGGCGCTGCAGCAGGCGCCGTAGTCGGCTCGCGCGCGCAGGGGCGGCGCGCTCAATGGCCCCAGACCGTCTGGCGTAGAATCCGCGCGCCATCGACGCGCCCGTAGCTCAGTTGGATAGAGCAACGGCCTTCTAAGCCGTGGGTCGCAGGTTCGACTCCTGCCGGGCGCGCCAGCGATGGCCGGTTTCAGCGACGACCCGACCGGCAGCCGAGAACGCCGCCGCATTCTCAGCGCGAGGGCGCATACGCGCGTTGCGTTTCATGATCGGATCGAATCAGCGCGGATGGACACGGTCAGGTCGCGATGCCAAGCACCGCCAGGCCTCCATGACGGCGCGCCGTTTTTCGGCCTCGATGTCGCCTCGTTGCCTCCAGGAATCCCCTTCATGAACCCCGTGCCGTTCGCCGAGGCCGTGCGCGTGTGGCTCAAGATCGGGCTGCTCAGCTTCGGTGGTCCGGCGGGCCAGATTGCGCTGATGCACCGGCTCATCGTCGAGGAGAAGCGCTGGGTCTCGGAAGCGCGCTTCCTGCACGCGCTGCACTACTGCATGTTGCTCCCGGGTCCCGAGGCGCAGCAGCTCGCGACTTACATCGGCTGGCTGCTGCACCGCACGCTCGGCGGCCTGGTCGCCGGCGTGCTGTTCATCCTGCCCGGCTTCATCCTGATGACGGCGATCGCGATTGCCTATGTGTGCTACGGCGAGCTGGACGGGATGCAGGGCCTGCTCTTCGGCATGCAGGCGGCGACACTGGCGATCGTCGTCGAGGCGGTGATCCGCGTCGGACGCAAGGCGCTGAAACATCGCGCGCTGTACGCGCTCGCCGCTGCCGCCTTCATCGCGATCTTCGCCTTCGGCGTGCCGTTTCCGCTGATCATCGCCGCGGCTGCGGCGATCGGCATCGCCGGCCATCGTCTTGCGCCGCAGGTCTTCGGCGGCAGCGCCGCGCAGAATTCCGAAGATGGCGCCGGGATCGACACGACACCGGCACACACGCATCCGCCGGCCGGCTGGATTCTGCGCGTGCTGTTCAGCGGCGCGGCGCTGTGGGGCGTGCCGGTGCTGCTGCTGCTCGCGACGCTCGGCCTGCACAGTGTCTACACGCAGCAGGCCCTGTTCTTCAGCAAGATGGCGGTCGTCAGCTTCGGCGGCGCCTACGCCGTGCTCGCGTACATGACGCAGCAGGCCGTGGAACGCTACGGCTGGCTGACCCCGGGCGAAATGGTGCAGGGCCTGGCGCTGGCCGAGACCACGCCGGGACCGCTGATTCTGGTGCTCACCTACGTCGGCTTTATCGGCGCTTACCGCGATCCGGCCGGCCTCGATCCGCTGCTCGCCGGCACGCTCGGCGCGACGCTGTCGACCTGGGTCAGCTTCGTCCCCTGCTTTGTGTGGATCTTCCTCGGCGCGCCGTTCATCGAGCGGCTGCGCGGCAACGTCTGGCTCGCTGCAGCGCTGACCGGCATCACCGCCGCGGTCGTCGGCGTGATCCTGAACCTGTCGATCTGGTTTGCGCTGCACGTGCTGTTCGACGAGGTCGGACGCTGGCAGGCCGGAGCGCTGCAGCTCGCGCTGCCGCGATGGTCGTCGCTGAACCTCGTCGCCCTCGCGCTCGCTGCCGGCGCGATGCTGGCGCTGCTGCGCTGGCGCGTCGGGCTGCTCAAAACACTCGCCGCCTGTGCGCTGCTCGGGCTGGCCGCACGGCTGTCCGGCATCACGACGTAGTTCGGCCGCGGGTACGCCAGGCGCTGGGGCTGACGCCGGCCTCGCGGCGAAACGCGCGGGTGAAGTTCGCAGCGTCGGTATAGCCCAGTTCGAGCGCGATCTCGGTGATCGACATCTGGCCGCCATCGAGCAGCGCCAGTGCCTTCTGCTGGCGCGCCTCGCGCAGCAGCGCCCGATAGCCGGTGCCCTCGCGTACCAAGTAGCGGTCGAGCGTGCGCGGCGACAGGTTGAGCGTGTGCGCCAGTTCGACCAGCGTCGGCATGCCGTCGCCGGATTCTCGCAACACCATGCGCACCCAGTCCGACACCTTGCCGACGGCCACGACCTTGTGCACGAGTTCCTTGCAGCGCAGCTCGGCCATGCGCAGCGAGGTCGGATCCGCCAGCGCCAGCGGTCGCGCGCCAAAGTCGTGGGCAAAACGCAAGCGCACGCCGGGCGTGCTCTCGCTGGCAAAGCGTGGCCGCGCGCCGACCAGTTCCGCATAGCGGGCAACGTGTGGCGGCTCGGCCATCGAGAACGACAGCTCGTAGGCCGGCAGCTCGCCGCCGAGCAGCTCGCGCAGCTCCCAATGCGCCGCGGCGGCGAGCACTTCGAGATGAAAGTGCAGGCACAGCGGACTCATCCGCACCGTGGGCTCGAAATGGAGCTGCGTCGGCACGCCGCCGCGATAGCGCAGGCGGAAGCTCGGCATGATCAGGACAAAGAAGCGCGCCGCCAGCCGCAGCGCGTAGTCCGCCGTGGGACTGCTGAGCATCCCGTAGCCGACCAGACTGTGCGAACTGAGCTTGAGCGCGCGACCGACATCGAGCGCGAAGTCGGTGCGGCCGGTCTGCGCGACCACGTCGGCGACCAGGGCCTCGACCTGGTCCAGACGCATCGTCGCGTCCGGATGACCGATGCGCTCGGGCGCAACCCGCGCGGCGCGCAGCGCCCGTGCCACATCGACGCCCTGACGCAGCAACACCTCGGCGGCGCGCGCGTAGTAGCGCGCCGGCACCCGGACGGTGGTGCCGGTGACCGGACGGCGGCGCGATCGTGGCGCAGGCATGGCCTCACTGTCTAGAAATGACAGGTCAATGTCAAGAAATGACAGGTCGTGAGCGCCGACGGCGGCGAACAATGCCCGCATCCCGCAAGCGATTGCGGCGCGAGATCCGGGAACAGGAGAGATCGACATGACCACGCAAACCCTCGACGCGCTCAACCCCTCGGCCTGGTCCGACGGCAAGCGCTATCTGTGGCTGCTGAGTCCGGCGGTGCCGGTGCTGGCCCTGATCGGCCTTTGCCTGCACGAGATCCTCGGCTGGGGCGTCTTCGCCTGGTCCGGTGCGATCCTGTTGTACGGCATCATTCCGGTGCTCGACCATCTGGTCGGCGATGATCGCAACAACCCGCCGGAGTCCGCGGTCGCACATCTGGAGAACGACCGCTACTACCGCGCGATCGTCTACGCCTATGTGCCCACGCAGTACGCCGTCACCGTGTTCGGTGCGTGGATCGCGGCCAGCGGCGGGCTCGCGATCTGGGAGTACGTCGGTCTGGTGCTGACGGTCGGCGCGATCAACGGCATCGGCATCAACACCGCGCACGAGCTCGGCCACAAGAAGGAAAGCCTCGACCGCTGGCTGGCCAAGCTGACGCTGGCGCCGGTCGCCTACGGACACTTCTTCGTCGAACACAACAAGGGCCACCACAAGAACGTGGCGACGCCCGAAGACCCCGCCAGCGCGAAGATGGGCGAAAGCTTCTGGGCCTTTCTGCCGCGCACGATGAGCGGCAGCCTGCGCTCGGCCTGGGACATCGAAAAACAGCGCCTCGCGCGCATCGGCAAGCCGGTCTGGAGCCTGGACAACGAGAACCTGCAGGCCTGGGGCATGACCGTGCTGCTGTTCGGCGCACTGACCGCCTGGCTCGGCTGGCCGGCCCTACTGTTCCTCACCCTGCAGGCGTTCTACGGCGCGTCCCTGCTCGAAGTGATCAACTACATCGAGCACTACGGCTTGCTGCGCCAGAAACTCGCCAGCGGCCGCTACGAGCGCTGCGCGCCGCGGCACTCGTGGAACAGCAACCACATCGTCACCAATCTGTTCCTGTACCAGTTGCAGCGGCATTCGGACCACCATGCCAACCCGACGCGCCGCTACCAGGCCCTGCGCCACTTCGACGAAAGCCCGCAACTTCCGTCCGGCTATGCGTCGATGCTGATCCTCGCCTACATTCCCTGGCTGTGGTTCCGGCAGATGGACCCGCTGGTCGCGAAGCATTACGACGGCGACCTGCGCCTGGCCAATCTGCACCCGCCCAAGCGCGAGGCGCTGATGCGGCGCTGGCAGCGCGCACCGCTCGATGACGACCGCCCCCAGGCCTTGCCCGGCGACCCTGCCCCGGCGCCGATGAGCGGCAGCGGCGCCGAGCGCTACCAGTGCACCGACTGCGGCTACGTCTACGACGAGGCGCTCGGCTGCCCGCGCGAAGGTTTCGCGCCGGGTACGCGCTGGTCGCAGATTCCGGACGACTGGGCCTGCCCCGACTGCGCGGTGCGCGACAAGGTGGACTTCCGCCGCATCGAGACCGCGGCCAGGTGAGCGTCCGCCCGGGCTCTGCGCGGACCTTGCGTCGATCCGCGTCGCGACGCCCGGCGCCGGCGATCGGTCCCGAACGCAACGGTCTCGGCTCGCTGACTCATGCGGCGCATTCGGACACGAGGCGCGGCGCACGGCGCTGCTGCGCAAGCCGGAACAAGCCCGGCAGCACGAGCAGGGTCAGCAGCGTCGAGGAGAGGATGCCACCGATCACTACCGTCGCCAGTGGCCGTTGCACCTCGCTGCCGATGCCGGTGTTGAAGGCCATGGGCACGAAGCCCAGACCCGCGACCAGTGCGGTCATCAATACCGGTCGCAGGCGCGTGAGCGCCCCCTCGACGATGGCGTCGTCGAGCGCCTTGCCTTGCTCCATCAGGCTGCGGATGAAGCTGACCATCACCAAACCATTGAGCACCGCAACACCCGACAGCGCGATGAAGCCGACCCCAGCCGAGATCGAAAACGGGATGCCGCGCAGCCACAGCGCGAGCACGCCGCCGGTGAGCGCCAGTGGCACGCCGCTGAAAATCACCAGAGCATCGCGCAGAGAGCGGAACGCAAGAATCAACAAACCCAGAATCAAGGCCAGCGTCGCGGGGACGACGATGGACAGCCGCTTCGATGCGGACTGCAGCTGCTCGAAGGTGCCGCCGTAATCCAGCCAATAGCCCGGAGGTAAAGAAATCTCGTCCCGCACACGCTCGCGCACCTCCTGCACGAAGCTGCCGAGGTCGCGCCCGCGGACGTTGGCGGTGACGACGACGCGGCGCTTGCCGCGTTCGCGGCTGATCTGGTTGGGGCCAGGGGCGACTTCGATCTGTGCGACGTCCTGTAAGGGCACGTAGCCACCATCGGGCAACGGGACGGTGAGCTGCGCGAGGATCTGCAGATCGGCCCGCTGCGCATCCGAGAGCCGGATTACGATGTCGTAACGGCGATCCCCGTCGTAGAGCGTTCCCGCGTTCGCACCGCCGAAGGCGGCGGATGCGACGGCCTGCACATCGGCGACCGATAGTCCATACCGCGCGAGCAACGCACGTCGGGGCGTGATGGTCATCACCGGCAGGCCCGTGATCTGCTCGGTCTTCACGTCTGCCGCACCCGGCACCCGGGCCAGCACCTTCTCGATACGCTCGGCCTGCGCGGTCAAGACATCGAGATCATCCCCGTAAACCTTCACGGCCAGGTCCGAGCGCACGCCGGAAATCAGCTCGTTGAAGCGCATCTGGATCGGTTGCGTGAACTCATAGTTGTTGCCGGGCACACGCTCGACCGCCCGCTCCAGCTCGGCCACGACCTGGCTCTTGAGCTTGTGCGGATCGGGCCATTGGCTGCGATCCTTGAGAATGATGTAGGTGTCGGCCACGGACGGCGGCATGGGGTCGGTCGCCACATCCGCGGTCCCCAGTTTGGAGAAGACCCGCTCCACCTCCGGCAGTGTCTTGATCTGCACCTCTAGCGCCCGCTGCATCGCCAGCGCCTGCGTGAGCGACGTACCCGGAATGCGCATGGCCTGCAAAGCGATATCGCCCTCGTCGAGGCTGGGAATGAACTCGCTACCCAGCCTGCCGGCCAACAGTCCGCATGCCACCACCAGTGCAGCCGCAGCGGCCAGCACGATGACACGGCCACGCAACGCGGCCTGCAACAACGGTGCATAGGCGCGTGCGGCGGCGCGCATCACGACGTTCTGCTTCTCCACCACGGGTCCGCGCAGCGACAGCGCGACCGCTGCGGGCACAAAACTCAGCGACAACACCAACGCCGCGATCAAGGCCATCACCACGGTCAGCGCCATCGGCTGAAACATCTTGCCTTCCACGCCGGTGAGCGCGAACAGCGGCAAATAAACCGCGATGATGATGCCGACGCCGAACAGGCTGGGGCGGATCACTTCGCTGGTGGAGGCATAGACGACCTCCAACCGCTCTGGCAACGTCAAGGGGTCGGTGCGGCCGTGCTGGGCCTGCGCGAGACGGCGGATACAGTTTTCCACGATGATGACCGCGCCATCCACGATCAGGCCGAAGTCGAGTGCGCCCAGGCTCATCAGGTTGGCGCTGACTTGGTTCTGCACCATGCCGGTGATGGTGACGAGCATGGCGAGCGGGATCACCATCGCGGTGACCAGCGCCGCACGCAGATCGCCCAGCAGCAGGAACAGCACCAAGATCACCAGCAGCGCGCCTTCCAGCAGGTTCTTCTTCACTGTCGCGAGCGTCTGGTCCACCAGCGCCGTGCGATCGTAAACCGCGCGCGCTTCCAGCCCTTGCGGCAGACTGGACTGAATCTGCTGCAGCTTGGCGGCAACGGCGCGTGAGACGGCGCGCGAGTTCTCGCCGACCAGCATGAACACCGTGCCCAACACCACCTCCTGGCCGTCCATCGTCGCCGCGCCGGTGCGCAGGCTGCTGCCCCAGCTCACCTCGGCGACATCGGCCACCGTCAGCGGCGCGCCGTGCAGGGTCTTGACGACGATCTGCCGCACCTCGTCCAGGCTCGTCACCTGTCCGGGAGAGCGCATCAGCACCTGTGCACCATGGCGCTCGATGTAGCCCGCGCCCTGATTGGCGTTGTTGCGGGCGAGTGCCGACACGAGGTCATCCATCGTCAGACCGTAGGCCAAGAGGCGAGCAGGCCGTGGCGCGATCAGCACCTGGCGCTCGAAGCCGCCGATGCTGTTGACCTCGGTCACGCCCGACACTTGGGCGAGCTGGGGGCGCACGATCCAGCGCATCGCGTCGTGCAGGTCGAATGCCGTCCAGGGGCTGCCATCCTCCTTGCGCGCGCCAGGCTTCGGGTCCACCGTGAACATGAAGATTTCGCCCAAGCCCGTGGCGATCGGCCCCATCACCGGCGTGAGGCCCGGCGGCAGCAGCTCCTTCACTTGCTGGATGCGTTCGCCCACCAGCTGACGCGCGAAGTAGATGTCGGTGCCATCCGCAAACACCACCGTCACCTGTGACAGGCCGTAGCGCGACAGCGAGCGCGTCGTGGTGAGTCTGGGCAAGCCTGCCATCGCGTTTTCGACCAGATAGGTCACGCGCTGTTCGACTTCCAGTGGCGAATAGCCCGGTGCCTCGGTGTTGATCTGCACCTGGACATTGGTGATGTCCGGCACGGCATCGATCGGCAGCCGAAAAAGGTTGTAGACGCCCAGCGCGGCGATGGCGGCCACGACGGCCAGCACCAGCCAGCGTTGCGCGATGGAAAACCGGAGGATGCGTTCGAGCATGGTTGCGATTCAGTGATCGTGTGAAGCGCCGGACTTCTCAATGTCGGCCTTCACCAGCCAGGAATTGGCGATGACGATGCGCGCGCCCGGCGAGAGCCCGGACAGCACCTCTACGTGGCGGTCGTCACGTCGACCCAGCTCCACCGGCTGGGCCTGGTAGCGATCGCCCTCGGCGACGAACACCACGTCCCAGTCGCGGAAGGTCTGTACGGCGGACAGCGGCACGACCAGTGGCACGGGCGCCCGACTGACCGTGACCTCGGCATCGACGAATTGGCCCGGCGTCCACAAGCCCCGCCGGTTGTCCAAGGGTACGCGCGCGACCAGTGGCCGACCGACCATCGCGGCGACCGAGATGACGTCGATGACACCGGTGCCGGTCGCGTCCCCGTCGGCCGCGCGCACCTGCACGACTTGTCCCGGCTGCAAGCGTGCGCGGTCGCGCGGGAACACGTTCAGCTCGGCCCGAACGCCGTCGAAGTCCGCGATCTCGAACAGGGATGCGGCTCCCACCGCCTCGCCGGGATTGGCCGCCCGCTGCGTGACCACGCCGGAAATCGGCGCAGGCACCGGATAGACCTGAAGGCTTTCGTTGCTCTCGATGGTCGCCAGCGTCTGCCCGGCTTTCACGGTATCGCCGACCCGCACGGACACGCTGCGAACGAGACCGGGGAACCGTGCCGTCACCGCACGGACCCGCTCCGGGTCAGGCTGGATGCTGCCGTACAGCGGCAGGCGCTCGTGGATCGTCCCCGCCTGGGCGATGGCGGTCTGTAGACCCTGGGCAGCGGCCATGCTGGATTCGATTTCCACCTGGCCTTCCGGTGCGTCGTAGCGCCATGCATAAGTCTTGCCGGCGTAACTCGCCTGCACCTGCACCGCGAAAGAATGCGGCTCGTAGACCTCGGTCGGACTGACGAGGTAATCGTCTTTGGCGACGAACACATGTTCATCCGTGGTACCACCGGGCAGGCCGGACACCCGCGTGAGCGTGATGCGGGCACCGACCTGCGCCGGCGCAACCGGCTGGCCGTGGCGGTAGGCGTAGAGCCGAAACTCCGGCGGCACACCGCGCTCGAAGATCGTGACTTCCAGCGCGAAGTCGCCGTCGCGCAGCAACCGGCCACCGTGGGGGCCTTTCTGGATTTCGTCTATAGCCGGGTTAGCGTGAGCATCGCCGGCTGGGCTGTGCTCGACGTGGGCGGTCTCCGGAGTGCCGCTGCGATTGCAGGCGGCCAGCGCGAACGTGATCGCGGCGATCATGAGGATTCGGTACACGCTCGGGAATCCGGTCATCAGGGTTGGCGGAGTCAACATGGAGTACTTGAAGGCGCTGGCTTTATTCATCGCGACGGCCCTCGCGGAGATCGTCGGCTGCTATCTGCCGTGGCTCTGGCTCAAGCAGGGCCGCAGCGCCTGGCTGCTGCTGCCCGCGGCTCTGAGTCTTGCCGTTTTCGCCTGGCTGCTGACGCTGCACCCGCAGCCTGCCGGGCGGGTCTATGCCGCCTACGGCGGCGTTTACATCGGCGTCGCGCTCGCCTGGCTGTGGGGCGTGGACGGCGTCCGTCCCACGGCCACCGACTGGCTCGGCGTGGGTGTGTGTTTGCTGGGCATGGCCATCATCTATTTCGGCCCTCGCGGCACCTGAGGGCGCGGCATCCACCGCTGCGCCGGTCAGGCGCTCGATCTCGATACGGAACTGGTGGGCCTTGGCGGCGGCTTCGACCAGCGCGCGTTGCATGGCGAGGCATTCACGCTGCACTTGCGTCCATTCCAGATAGCCGTAACGGCCGCGCTGCCAGGCGGATTCGGTGGCGTTGAGGGCTGCTTCCATCTGCGGCAGCACCTGGTCGCGCAGCATCTCGGCCTCGGTGATGGCGTGACGGAGCTCCTGCACCAACTCGAACAGGCGGGCTTGCGCGTCGATGCGCGCCGCGTGGCTCTCGGCGTCCAGTGCGTCGCGCAGGCTGCGCGCCTCGGCAATGGCGGGAGCGGCCTGCCGCGCGCCGAACAAGGGCAGCGAGAAACTGGCCACCAGTGCGGTATCACCGGAGCCCTCCAGCCGCCGAAGTCCCGCACCAACCGTGATGTTGCTGCGTGCTTTGGCTTCTGCCAGCCGGATCTCGGCCTCACGCCAGCGGGCCTCACTGGCAAAGCGCAAAAAGTCCGGGCTGTCGGCGAGCTGGGCGGCCAGAATCTCGTAGTCGCTGAGCTGTGGCAGCTGGAACAGCTCCGCCTTGACCCGGCCGAACCGTGGCTCTCGCTCACCCCACATCGCCGCGAGCTTGCGGCGTGAAGTCAGCAGTTCATGCTCGGCGTGTTCATGTTCGACCTCTGCGCGCGCCAGCGCGATGCGCGCGCGATGCAGCTCGGCGACCGGCGAGCGCGCTGCATCCACGCGCCGCTGCACCTCGTGCAGGGTTCTACGGGCCAGACGGGTCGCCAGCTTCGTCAGTTCCAGCCGCTTCTCATCGGCAGCAACGTGGATGAACCGGCGTCCCACTTCTGCCAGCACATCGAGCTGGGCGATTCGTCGCTGCACCGCGACGAGGTCGCGCCACGATTCCGCCACGTCCACGCGGCGGCGTCGCTTCTCGCCCAGCTCGATGACTTGCGACAGGGCAAAGCTCGCCTCCGCGGCATCCAGCCCGCGCGTGTGCCCCGTCCCCAGCACGTTCTCCAGCTGCACCTGGACCTCCGGCGCGGGCCGCAGCCCCGCGCCATCCACCCGCGCCGACGCCGCCTTCAGGCGGAAGGCGAACCCCGCCAGCTCAGGATTGGAAGTTCGGGCCCTGGCGATCGCCTCGGCCAACGTCAGCTCCGGCGCCTCCACCGCTTGCGCAGCGCGGGACATGGTGGAAACCACAACGACGGTGCCGAGAAACAAGCCCGTCACGCCCGGCACAAAGCCAGGCCAAAATCGAAACGACGACCGCATCAAAATCACTCCGCTGATGCCAGCTCTGTGGGCGCTGGCGAGCCGCAAACGCGGCAGGGCGAGGCCTGCCGCGGTGCGGCGACCTCAGACGGCGACGGCACGCGTCAGCGGCGGAGCGTGGGCGGGCGGACGAACCGCGTAGCGGGGTGGGCGTCGCGCAAGAGATGCGCGCGGACGCGGTGGCGCCTGCCGCGCTCGGGATGGCAAGCAGAGCACGATGGCCCATGCCAGCAGCGCAACGAAGCTCAAATCCAGCGCCGACTTGGTGAGGCCCGTATCCAGCAGCCTCAACTCGATATCGGCGTGCGGATGGGAAGCTTGCGCAGCAGCATCGCCAGGCGCATGTTCCGGATCATCGGCATGGATGCCCGCATCCTCGAAATGGACCTGGCTGCCGTGGTCGTATCCGCCATCCACGGGATGCACGTGGCGGTGCTGATGCAACCCCGTGACTTGAGTCAAGAGCAGCAGCGTGGCCAGCAGGACACCGAGCGCGGGCCGTGGTCGTCGACTGCGGATCATGGCCAGATGATTGTAGCAGCCGCAAGCGGGGTGCCGAACCACCACTCGGCGTCCACCCGCCGGCCGACAAGATCCCGTCGGCGCGCTTTGCCCGACCAACGTCGCAGACACCCGTTGCCGAACTCCGGGCGATGAACGTCTACCCCTTGCCTTCCGACTCCAGGCGCGCGATGTGGTCGAGCACCTCGGCGAAGCGCCGCCCGAAGTCGGTGAGCCGGTATTCCACGCGCGGCGGGACTTCCGGGTAGATCTGCTTGCTGAGGATCTCGTAACGCACCAGCTTGCGCAGCCGCTCGTTGAGGACTTTGGTGCGGATACCGCCGATGGCGCGCTCCATCTCGCCGGGCCTGACGATGCCGCGGCGCACGCAATCGATGACGGAAAGACTCCACTTGCAGCCGATCACGTCCTCGACCATGCGCGCGACCGGTGGCGCGGCTTCGGTATCTGCCAAGGATCTCGCCACGGCCTTCTCACGAACCAAACGGTGTGTATCGCACCGAACGGTGCCTGCTGTTCAGCGGGATGGACCGCACGTAGTCTGGCCTCGGCAATTCCGCCCGACAAGCTGGGAGACGACGATGAAGTTCCCTGCGACTGCGCTTGCCTTACTGGGACTGGCCGCGCCTGCGCTGGCCGCCGACATCCCCTACCCCGACGGCTATCGGAACTGGCGCCATGTGAAGAGCATGGTGATCCAGCCCGGCCATGCCCTTTTTGATGCCTTCGGCGGCATCCATCACCTGTATGCCAACGACAAGTCCCTGCAGGGCTACGAGACGGGCCAGTTTCCCGATGCCAGCGTCATCGTGTTCGATCTGCTCGACGCCAGCGCCGCCGACCACGCGATCACCGAAGGCGCGCGCAAAGTCGTCGGCGTGATGCACAAGGACGCGAAGAAGTTTGCGGCCACCGGCGGCTGGGGCTTCGAAGGCTTTGGTGGTGGCGACCGCGACAAGCGCGTCGTCGGTAAGAACGCGGCGACGGCCTGCTTTGCCTGCCACGCCGCGCAGAAGGATCACGACTACGTGTTCAGCAGCGCCCGCGACTAAAAAAGCACCCGACGATCCGCACGTCTTGGGCCGCGCCGGCCCCTGGGGCGATCCGGTGGTTCGATCCCCCGAGCCCACTTGTGCCTCGCCCGATCGCGCCATCCGCGGTGCCGCCAAGCCGGGCGTGCGCAGGTCGATCCGCCCCGGCCTCGACCCGTTCGACCGCAGCGATGCGCGGCATGCAACACCCCCGACGACGGGGGCGAGCATGCGTGCTCCATCCGCTACGGCCGGCGCACCAGGCTCGCGCGCGCCGGCGATGGCCGGCACCGATGCGGCGTGCGCATAATGACCGGGAGTCATTTCTCCGGTCCGCATCATGCGTCGCGCTTTCGATGTCACGACTTCGGTTCTGGCCAGCACCGCCGCGCTGTGGCGCGGCACCGACTGCTTCGCGCCGGCGCGCCGGCAACCGGCGGAGCTGCTGCGACTGTACGAGTTTGAAGGCTGTCCGTACTGCCGCATGGTGCGCCAGACCCTGACCGAACTCGATCTCGACGTGCTGATCCAGCCCTGCCCCCAGGGCGGCACGCGCTTTCGACCGCTCGCGGTCGCGCTCGGCGGCAAAGCCCGGTTCCCGTTTCTCGACGATCCCAACACCGGCACACGGCTTTACGAGTCGCGTGACATCGCCGCCTATCTGGCAACCACCTACGGCGGCCGCGCCCGCGGCAACACGCAGCCGCTGCGCAGCCTGTTTCTCGTCGGCAGCATGACGGCGAGCGCGCTGCGACCGCTGTCCGGCATGCGCGCGCGGCCGTCCAAGGCGCCTGCGCAACCGCTGGAGTTGTACAGCTTCGAGTCCAGCCCGTACTCGCGGCTGGTGCGCGAGCGGCTGTGCGAGCTGGAGCTGGCCTACGTGCTGCGCAATACCGGCAAGGCGGCGTGGACCGACATGGGGCCGCCGGCGGTTCGCGACCGCCTGTTCAAGGCCGCCGCCGACACCGGGCGCAACCGCGCCGCTCTGCTGGCGCGCGCCGGTCGCGTGCAGCTGCCCTATCTCGTCGACCCGAACACCGGCACCGAGATGTTCGAGTCGGCCGCCATTGTCGACTACCTCGACCGACAGTACGCCGCCTAAAGGCGCGCCCGGGGATGGACACCGCCCTCGACGCCGGGGCGCCGCTGCAGGCCCGCCTCCTCGCGATCGCACGGCGCGAGAGCGTCCGAGCCCTCGCGGCACTCGCCGCGCCCACCGCGGCCAACGTCCACGCCGCGCGCAAATCGATCAAGCGCCTGCGCGCCTGGCTGCGCCTGCTGCGTGCGCACATCGGCGCGCAGTACCGCCTGATCGACCGCCTGCTGCGCGACGCCGCGCGCCAGCTCGGCGGCCGCCGCGATGCCGAGGTCGCGGTGCAGACCCTGCGCAGCCTGCGCCGCGCGCGCCGCATCGACGCCGAGCATTACCGGCAACTGAGCGCGCTGCTGGCGCAAACGCCGCCCGCTACGGCCAGCCGCGACGCCGCCACGCACGCGGCGCTGACCTTGCTGAGCGCCGCCAGCGTCTACATCGAGGAGCTGGCGCTGCCCGCGCTCGACGCAGCCGAGCTGTTGGCGGCGCTGGAACGTACACGCCGCCGCTGCCGCCGCGAATGCAAACGCGCCAAGTCCGCGCCGAGCGCCGCAACCCTGCACGACTGGCGCAAATGGGTGAAGCACTTGCTGACCCAGGCGCAGTGGGTGCAGGCGTTGCTCGGCGTCACGGACATGGACCTCGACGCGCTCAAAGCCTTGGGCGAGGACTTGGGCCGCCACCACGACCTCGCCGAGCTGCAACGCCGTCTGGAAGCCGCCGGGCTCGACCGGCAGCCGCTGGTACACCTGCGGCTGCGCGATGCGGTCGCGCGCGGCCAGCAGTCTTTGGAAAGCCGCGCACTGCTGCGCGGCGCGCGGCTGCTGCGCTGAGATGCAGGATCTGGTCACCACCTGGTATCTGGAGCTGTGCGAGCCTGCCGCACTGCGGCGCGCGCGCGTGCCGCAGCCCGAGCCGCTGATCATGCAGGCGCGGGTACCGCTGCCGATGCTCAACCGTTTTCTCTACACCGCGGTCGGCGGTCACTGGTTCTGGCGCGATCGCCTGGTCTGGAGTTACGACCGCTGGATGGCCTGGCTCGACCGGCCGCAACTGCAAACCTGGGTGCTCTACGTCGACGGTACGCCGGCCGGCTATGTCGAACTCGAACACCAGCAAGGCGATGATGTCGAGATCGCTTACTTCGGCCTGATGCGCGAGTTCACCGGCCGCGGCCTGGGCGGTCATCTGCTGACGCGCGGCATCGAGCAGGCGTTCGCGATGGGTGCCCGCCGCGTCTGGGTGCACACCTGCTCGCTCGATGGTCCCGCAGCGCTGGCCAATTACCAGGCGCGCGGCATGCGCACGTACAAGATCGAGCACCACACGGTGGAGCGGCCCGAGACACCGCCGGGACCGTGGCCGGGCTGGGACATCGAGACGTGACGCTCGACGGCTTCGCCCTGTTCGCGGCGGTCGCCACCGCGCACGCGCTCGGCGTGATGTCGCCGGGCCCGGACTTTGCGATGGTCACGCGCCAGGCCCTCGCATTCGGTCGCGCCGCCGGCGTCTGGACCGCGGCCGGTATCGGCTGCGGCATTCTGTTTCACGTCGGCTACGGCTTGTTCGGCCTGCGCTGGCTCACGCAGCGCTTCCCGTGGAGCCTCGATGCGATCGCGCTCGCCGGCGCCGCCTTCCTGCTGTGGATGGGGCTGCAGGCGCTGCGCGCGCAACCGCTGCCGCCCACCGAGAACAAAGGCGGCCGCGCCGAGCGTGGCAACGCCGGGCGTAACTTCCTGATCGGGCTTGCCACCAATGTGCTCAACCCGAAGGCGACGCTGTTCTTCGTCGCCTTGTTCACGACCGTGGTCGCCGGGCCGGTGTCGATGCCGATGATGGTCGTGCTCGCGCTGTGGCTGCCGCTGTCGACCTTCGCGTGGTTCGCCAGCGTTGCGCTGCTGCTGTCGCATCCGGGGCTGCGGCGCGGACTGCGCCGTCACGCGCATCGGCTGGACCGCGCGATGGGGGTCGTGCTGGTGCTGCTCGCGCTCGCGGTGATCGCGCGCACGCTGACGGCTTAGCCGCTGCGCGGTGCGTTCAGGCGTTGGCCTGCAGCCAGGCCAGGCGCTGCCGCCAGCGCTCACGCTTGTCGGGGGCCAAGCCCGGCGCATCGACGACGCGACGCACCGCGTCGAGGTCGGGCCGGGCTGCCGCGTAGAGGTCCCAGTACTCGCGCAGGCTCACCGCATCGGCCGCGCGCCATTCGAGGACCAGCGCATCGCCAGCGGCGAAGGCGCCGGGCTGCAAGACGCGGTAGTACCAGCCGGCGAGGCCATGCTCGGCGATGAACCGGGTCATGCCGTCGACGCCGAAGCGCGCATCGATCTTCCAGCACGGCGAGCGCGGCTGGCAGAGCTGCAAGCGCACGCTGCCGGCGCGCAGCACATCGCCGATGCAGACCTCGGACTCGTCCCAGTCCGATGTCGAGATGTTCTCGCCGAGACTGCCCGGCACGAGCTGCGTTGCGACCTGCGGAAACGCCGCCCGCAAGCGCGCGTAGTTCTTCGCGGGGAAGTGATGCACCGCCTTCTCCGGCCCGCCGTGCACACGACGATCCGCCTGTGCGTCGATGACGATGCCGTGCTCGCCAACCTGCACCGGGCCGTCCACCGGCGTCTTGAAGATGCCGGTCGGTCGACCGTCGTTCGGCATCGGCTGCACGCACCCGGCGTAGACCTGATCGATGCGGGTTTGCATCACCGCTCCGTTGATGAGGAAGCTTCCAACGCCAGCAACTGCCACGGCGACGCCTCCATCGACAGCGTGGCGTGTCCAAGCATGCGGCCGCGTTCGTCGGCGAAGGCAACACGCCAGATCGCCGCATCGCTCGACCGCGGCAGGATCTGCGCGGAATGCGCAGCGGCGAACGCGGGCAAGGCCGATTCGATCTGCAGCTGCGTCGCCTTCGGAGCGCGCGCGGCCAGAGCGCCCGGGTCCTGGGCTTGCAGCAACCGCAACAGTTCGCGCGCGGCGATCGAGACAGCGTCCAGGGTCGCTTCGGCTGCGGATGCGAACGCAAATGCCTGCGCCTGCGGTGCGTCCGTCAGCGCCTCGGCCTGTGCGGCACGCTCGCGACGCTCGGCGGCTTGCCGCTTGGCCGCACCGGCGAGCTGTTCCTCACGCAAGGGCGCCGCGTCGGCCTCGCGTTGCGGTGCAGGTTCGGCGGCGGGCTTGGCCGGCGCGCGTGCCGGCGGCGGTGCGGCCGGTGCCGCCATGTCTGCGACGGATTCCGCCGACGGGGTCTCGAATGACTCGGCCTCCGAGACAGCCGACGCCGATGCGGCCGGCGCGCTTCGCAGCAGCGGCGCATCGGCATCAGCGCGCACTGCCTCGGGCACGGCACCGTCGTGCAACTGCGTGAGCAGCGACACACCGAGCACCGTCGTCGCCGCCGCAGCCAGCGGTACGCGCCAGCGCGACCGTGCACGGCGTCGTGGCGCGCGCGCGACGGCGGCGCGCGCCGACGCGAGGATTGCCGCGTCGAGCTCGGGCGGCGCGGTCTCGCGGCTGGCGTCGAGATAGCGCACCGACAGCGCATGGCGACCGGCGAGATAGTCTCGCAGCTCGCGATCATCTCGCGGATCGTTGGCGTGCGGATCAGTCATGGAAGCTCTCGCGCAGCTTCGCCAATGCATAACGCAAGCGGCTCTTGACCGTCTCGCGACCGACGCCCTGGATTTCGGCAATCTGTTCGAGCGTCAGGTCGCGCTCCTCGCGCAGCACGATGATCTCGCGCTGCTCGGCCGGCAGTTGCGCGAGTGCCACGAGCAGGCGCTGCGCGGTGTCGGCGCGCTCGACCTGGATCTCCGGCTGCTGCGCAGCGGAGGCCGCCAGTTCGTCGCCCAGCTCGTCCTGCGGTCGCAGCCGGCGCCAATGATCGACGAGGCGGTTGTGCGCGATTCGGTAGAGCCAGGCGGCGAAAGGCGCGTCGCTGCGGTAGCTGCCGCGCGCCTGAATCAGCTTCTGCCAGACATCCTGGTACAGCTCGCCGGCGTCCGCGGCCTCGACGTGGCGCAGGAAGTAGCGGTACAGCGCGTCCTTGTGGCGGCGATACAGGCGCTCGAACGCGCCGGCATCGCCGCCGGCATAGGCCAGCATCAGCATCTCGTCCGGGTCTTCAGTCGCATCCGCTTCCAAGCGCGCAGATCTCCCCTGCGTGTCCAAGCTGTTCCGCTGCCGCAGGCTGCAGGCTCTGCGCGAGCTGCACCAGTTGCACGAACTCGCCGCGCCAGCCCTCGGCGTCGGCGCCGCGCGCCTCGCGCGCCAGCGCCAGCACATCGGTCCAGGTCCAGGCGCCAGTGTAGCGGCCGCCGCGCAGCAGTTGTCCAAAGCCGGCGACCGCCGCGGCGAAACGGAAGTCCTCGCTGCTGGCCGCGAGCGCGCGTGTGATCTCGCCGCGCCGGATCGGCCGCTCGATCAGCTTGCTGGTGTCGCCGTCCGGGGCCTTGTAGCGCAGCTGCAGGTGCGCGATCTCGTCGGCCTTGCCGGCCGGCTTCTCGTCGCCGTAGCGCAGCGGCTCGATCTTCTCGCCGCCACTGCCGACCAGCGCGATCTCGTAGAGCGCGGTGACGCTGTGACCGGCGCCGATCTCGCCGGCATCCACCTTGTCGTTGGCGAAGTCCTCGCGCGCCAGCGCACGGTTCTCGTAGCCGATCAGCCGATACTCGGCGACCACCGCCGGATTGAACTCGACCTGGATCTTCACGTCCTTGGCAATCGTCTGCAGCGTCGACGCACGCGCATGCACCAGCACGCGACGGCCCTCGGCGAGATCGTCGATGTAGCTGTAGTTGCCGTTGCCGACATCGGCGAGCTGCTCCATCAGCTGCTCGTTGTAGTTGCCGGTGCCGAAACCCAGCGTCGACAGTGCGATGCCGGACGCACGCTTGCGCTCGACTAGATCCTTGAGCTGTTCGAAGTCGGTGACGCCGACGTTGAAATCGCCGTCGGTGGCGAGCAGCACGCGGTTGATGCCGTTCTCGATGAAGCCCTGCTGCGCCATCGCATACGCCAGCTCGATGCCGGCGGCGCCGGCGGTCGATCCGCCGGCGTTCAGGCCGTCGATCGCGGCGATGATCTTCGCCTTCTGATCGCCCGGTGTCGGTTCTAGAATGACGCCGCTGTGCCCGGCGTAGACGACCAGACTGATGCGGTCACGCGCGCTCATTTCCTGCACCAAGAGCTTGAGCGCGGACTGCACCAGCGGCAGCTTGTCGGCGCTGTGCATCGAACCGGAAACGTCGACGAGGAACACCAGGTTCGCCGGCGGCAGCTCGCCCTGCGGCCGCCAGCCCTGCAAACCGATGCGCAAGAGGTGGGTCTTGGCGTTCCACGGCGTCGGCGCGATCTCGACGTGCGTTGCGAACGGCGTGGACCGGTCGCGCGGCGGCGCGTAGGCGTATTCGAAGTAGTTGATGAACTCCTCGACGCGCACCGCGTCCTGCGGCGGCATCCGGCCGTTGCGCAGCCAGCGCCGCACATTGCTGTAGGCGCCGGTGTCGACATCGATGCTGAATGTCGACACCGGCGTTTCGACGACGCGCCGCACGCCGGCATCGTCGAAAGCTGCGTAGGTTTCGCGCTCCTGCACGGGTGGCACCATCACCGGCATCGGCACCGGTGCGATCGCGTGCGCCATCGGGGCGCGGCGCTGCTGGGTCGACTCCTTCGCCGACGCGACCACCTGATCGCGCACGAGCTCGTGGCGCGCTGCCACGAGATCGCGCTCGGTTTCGGACTGGCGGGCCTGCGCCAGCGGCGGCGGCGGTGAGGGCGGTGTCTGCGCCTGCCGCTCCGGCTGGGCGCAGGCCGCGACGAGCACGGCCATACCGACGAAACGGATCCATTGTGTAAGGGACATGGCGAACGACTCCGGTTGGTGACGTGCTTGGATGACGCAGGCGTTCGCCAAACGGGGTTAAATTGCTTGCTCAAACCTTCCGGGGATCCCGCCATGGGCAACAAGATCGAAGCGGTCGAGTTTCCGAGCCACGGCATCACTGTGCGCGGCGCGCATTTCCGCCCGCAGACGGATGCGCTTCGCGCCGACGGCGCCGCGCCCTGCGTGGTCATGGCCCACGGCCTGGGCGGGGTGCGCGCGGCGCGCCTGGACGCCTATGCCGAACGCTTCGCCGCTGCGGGATTGCACGTGCTGGTGTTCGACTACCGCTACTTCGGTGAGTCTGACGGCGAGCCGCGCCAGCACTTCAACATCCGCGCCCAGCTCGACGACTGGGCCGCGGCGATCGCGTATGCGCGCCAGCTCGATGGTGTCGACGCCAAACGCATCGCACTGTGGGGCAGCTCGTTCTCCGGCGGTCATGTCATCACCGCCGCCGTCGAGGACGGCCGCGTGCGGGCGGTCAGCAGCCAGGGCCCGATGATGGATGGTTTCGCCGCCTTCATGAACCTGGTCCACTACGCCGGCGTGCTGCAGGCGCTGCGCGTGAGCGCGCACGCGATCTGGGACACGCTGTTGATCCCGACCGGACGTCGTCACTGCATTCCGCTGGTCGCCGAGCCCGGCGAACTCGCGGTGATGACCACCGAGGATGCGCTGCCCGGTTACAGCGCGATCGTGCCACCGGACTGGCGCAACGAAATCACCGCCAGCTGGATGCTGGAATTGCCGTTGTACCGCCCGATCACCAAGGCCGCGCGCCTGCCGTGCCCGACGCTGATCTGCATCTGCACCCAGGACAGCGTCGCCCCGGCCGCGGCCGCGGAGAGAACCGCCGCCGCGGCTGGTGAACGTGCCGAGATCCGGCGCTACGACATCGGCCACTTCGACATCTACGTGGGCGAGGGCTTCGAACGTGCGGTCAGCGACCAGACCGAGTTCTTCTGCCGTGTGCTGCGCGCCGCAGGCGGCTGAGTCCGGCGGTCGCCCGCGCGCTCGATCCCACCCGGCACAGCCGGACTTTAGTCCCGCAGCCGCCGGCGCGCCGTGGGCCCGGGCACGTCGCCGCCCGCGCGATCCCGCGGGCGCCGCTTTGCGACGACGCTGAGGACTCGCCCCGTAGCGCCGCGCCGGTGGTCTTGCGATGCTCGGCCCCGGGTCGTGGGGCGGGGGTCGAGTGGGCATGCGCGGCTGGGTTCACCTGATCGGGTCTTTGCTTGCCGTGAGCGTGCTCGGCGCCTGCGGCGGCGGTGCCTCGGGCCGACCAACGGACGTCGCCAGCCCTGCAGCGACGCCCACCGCCAGCGCCAGCGCGCGGCCCGCACCCACCCCTGCACCCAGCGCCGCGCCCAGCCCCGCGGCAACGGCCCCGCCGACGCCCACACCGACGCCCGCACCGACGCCGACGCCCGCACCGACGACGCTGAACTGCCCACCGGTGCCGCCGTCCGGCGCCACGTCGTCCAGCGCCGTTCATCCGGTCTTCGCCTGGCAGCGGAACTGGCAGAGCTGCGACGTCACTTTCGACTCGCGCATGCACGGCACGCGCCTTTACGGCACGCTGTTCGCGCCAGCCGACCGCGACCTGTCGGGCCTGGTGCTGCCGGCAGTCGTGATCACGCCGGCCTCCGGGGGCGGGGACGAATCGATGTACCACTGGGCCGCACGCGATCTGGCCGGCCACGGCTACATCGCGGTCACGGTCGATCCCCAGGGTGTCGGTCGCTCGCCCGGCACGGCGCCGGCGCAGGATCTGAACAATTACGCCGACGCGACCGTGAGCGCGCTGGACTTCCTGCTGTCGGCGCGCAATCCGCTGCACGCCCACGTCGACCGCGCCAGACTCGGTGCCGCCGGCCACAGCCTGTCGGCGCGCGCGCTGAGCTGGCAGCAGGGTGAGGATGTGCGCCTGCGCGCAATCGTCGCCTGGGACAATCTGTCGAGCACCCGGCACGGCGACCGCGGAACGCCGTCACAGGGCGGTCTGGGCGGCGCCTTGTTCAGTGGCGAGCTCATGCGTCCGAACGCGCCGGTCGCGCCGCGGGTGCCGGCGATGGGTCAGGCCTCGGACGATCCGGGCACCGGCGCCTCCGATCCCGAGCGCAAGAAGTTCGCCTACGAGCATTGGCGCCGCGCCGGCATCGGCACCATGCAACTGGTCATGCGCGATCTACCGCACGAAGCCTGGGCGCAGTACGCGACCCAGGGCAGCGCCGCCGACTCGCTGCGCCTGCAGCGGCTGGCGCATCTGACCCGCGCCTGGTTCGATCTGTGGCTGCGCGAGGACGACGCCGCGCTCACACGCCTGACCTCGCGTCGCGTGCTCGGCGAAGACGCCGCCGCGGTCTACAGCGCAACGTTCCGCTCCGCGCTCTACCTGCCGTCACTGGGCATCGACTGTCCCGACCTGTTCGCGGAAGGTTGCTTGCGATCGGACTGAGCACTCGAGGTATTTCTCGGAACGCTCAATCCGGCTTTGCGATCGCCCGCCACAGCATCTCGAACAGCACGTTCGCCTGCTTGGTCAGCGAGTCTTTCATGCCGCGCTGCACCCAGCTCTGCGACAGACGGAACAGCACGCCGAGGAAGTAGTCGAGTAGCAGCTTCTCGTCGACCTGGTCGTTGAGCACGCCCTTGGCGCGGCCTTCGCCGAGTACGCGGATGAAGGTCCCGAACAGCTCCGGGTTGTCGTACTGGGCACCCTGCTTGCGCCAGGTGTTGATGTAGACCGAGCTCATCATCAGCTGCACGATCTTCGGATTCTTCTCGGTGAAGTCGAGAACCACCCAGAACACCTTGCGCAGGCGCTCCTTGTAGTCCTCGATGCCCTGCAGATGGTCGAGCATGCGCTCGGCGAGTTGGCCGAGCCAGGCATCGAGGCTGGAGAACAGCAAGGCCTCCTTGCTGCCGTAGTACTTGTAGATCGTCTGCAAGGAGACGTTGGCGCCGCGCGCGATCTCGATCAGGCCGACCCGGTGGAACTCGCGCTGGGAAAACACGTCGAGCACCGCGCGCTCGATACGCACCCGGGTTTGTGGATCGAGCGTCCTGGCTTCGACGGCGGCAGCCTCGCTGCGCGGCATCTGTGGTTCTCCTGTTTGCGTGGGCGACAGTAACGGTCGTTACTAGAATGACGGCACCCGTGCGTTGACCTGTACCGGCGCGCTGTTTAATCTGCGAGGCGGCCCGCTGGTCTACGACCGCATTGCCGCACGCACCGATCGTTGCGCCCGATGATGGGCGAATGGTAAGAGACGTTACCATTCGCCGCAAGCACGGCGCGATCCAGCCGGCCCCCACCGAGCTCACGCAATCGAGATCACACCATGGCAGAAGCATTCATCTACGACGCCGTGCGCACGCCGCGCGGCAAGGGCAAGAAGGACGGCAGCCTGCACCAGATCACGCCGATCCACCTCGTGGCCAACCTGATGTGGGCGCTGGAGGAGCGCAACGGCCTCGACACCGCGCTGGTCGACGACGTCGTCCTCGGCTGCGTGACGCCGGTCGGCGAACAGGGCGCGGACATCGCGCGCGTGGCCGTGCTCTACGCCAACTGGGCCGAGACCGTCGCTGGCGTCACCCAGTCGCGCTTCTGCGCCTCGGGCCTGGAGTCGGTCAACCTCGCCGCGCAGAAGGTCATGTCCGGCATGGAGGATCTGGTCGTCGCCGGCGGCGTCGAGAGCATGTCGCGCTGGGCCATGGGCTCGGACGGCGGCGCCTGGGCGATGGATCCGCGCGTCAATCAACTCACCGGCTTCGCCCCGCAGGGCATCGGCGCGGACACCATCGCCACGCTCGAGGGCTTCTCGCGCGAGGACGTGGACCGCTTCGCGCTGGAGTCGCAGCGCAAGGCCACCCGCGCGCGCGACGCCGGGCACTTCGCCAAGTCACTGGTGCCGGTCAAGGACGTCAACGGCCTGACCGTGCTCGACCACGACGAGTACATCCGCAGCGACACGACCATGGAGGGCCTCGCCGCGCTCAAGCCTTCGTTCGAGCAGATGGGCCAGATGGGGTTCGACGCCACGGCGCTGCGCAAGTACACGACGTTGGAGCGGATCAACCACGTGCACCACGCCGGCAATTCGTCCGGCATCGTCGATGGCGCGGCGCTGATGCTGATCGGCAACAAGAAGATGGGCAAGAAGCTCGGCCTCAAGCCGCGCGCACGCATCCGCCAGACCGCCGTGATCGGCTCGGAGCCGACGATCATGCTCACGGGCATCGGGCCGGCGGCCAAGAAGGCGCTCAAGCGCGCCGGCATGAATGCCTCCGACATCGACCTGTTCGAGATCAACGAGGCCTTTGCCGCCGTCGTGCTGCGCGCGCAGCGTGACCTCGACATCGACCCGGCCAAGGTCAACGTCAACGGCGGCGCGATCGCGATGGGCCATCCGCTCGGCGCCACCGGCTGCATCATCCTCGGCACCCTGCTCGATGAGCTCGAACGCCAGGACAAGCAGACTGGCCTCGCCTCGCTGTGCGTCGGCGCCGGCATGGGCATCGCCACGATCATCGAGCGCGTTTGACGCGCTCGACCCCCAGACGTCAGGGGTGAGCCGCGAGACGCGGTCGGCGCATCCTCACGGCACATCGCCCTTTCCTTTTGACGTCTTCCGTCTCACCTCTCACGGACAAAACGACATGAGTGCAGTGCAATTCAATCAGGACGCCGACGGCATCGTCACACTGACGCTGGACATGCCGGGCCGCTCGATGAACGTGCTCAACGAGGAACTCACCGGGCCGTTCTCCGAAGCCATCAGCAGGATCGAAAACGACGCATCGATCAAGGGCGTGATCATCACCTCCGGCAAGAAGGAGTTTCTCGCCGGCGCCGACATCGACAAGGTTTACCGGATCACCGACCCGGCCGAGGCCTTCGCCATGGCCGAGGCCTACAAGAGCTTCCTGCGCCGTCTCGAAAAGTGCGGCCGCCCGGTGGTCGCGGCGCTCAACGGCACCGCGCTCGGCGGCGGCTTGGAACTGGCGCTGGCCTGTCACTACCGCATCGCCATCGACGATCCCAAAGCCAAGTTCGGCCTGCCCGAGGTCAAGCTCGGCCTGTTGCCGGGCGGCGGCGGCACCCAGCGCCTGCCGCGGCTGATCGGCATCCAGGCCTCGCTGCCGCTGATGCTCGAAGGCAAGGAGCTCAAGGCCGCGCAGGCCAAACAGCAGGGCATCATCCACGAGCTCGCCGCGAACCGCGACGAGATGTTCGCCAAGGCGCGCGCGTGGATCGCCGCGAACCCCAAGCCGGTGCAACCCTGGGACGACAAGAAGTTCAAATGGCCCGGCGGCGACTCGCGGAGCCCGGCGAACGCGCAGCTCTGGGCGATCGCGCCGTCGATGGCCAGCGCCAAGACCTGGGGCAATATGCCGGCGCCGACCAACATCATGTCCTGCGTCTTCGAAGGCGGCATCGTCGATTTCGACACGGGTTGCCGCGTCGAGTCGCGCTACTTCGCCGAGCTGGTGGTGTCGCAGGTGTCGAAGAACATGATCGGCACGCTGTGGTTCCAGCTCAATGGCATCAACAAGGGCAGCTCGCGGCCGGAAGGTTTCGAAAAGTCCACCGTGAAGAAGCTCGGCATACTCGGCGCCGGCATGATGGGCGCCGGCATCGCTTATGTGTCGGCCAAGGCCGGTATCGAAGTGGTGCTGCTGGACACCACACTCGAGATTGCCGAGAAAGGCAAGGCCTACTCCGCCGGTCTGCTCGACAAGGCGATCAAGAAAGGCCGTGAAACCGAGCAAGGCAAGGACGCGTTTCTCGCCCGCATCAAGCCGACGACCCGTTACGAGGACCTCAAGGGCTGCGATCTGGTCATCGAGGCGGTGTTCGAGGACCGCGCGATCAAGGCCGACGTGACGAAGAAGGCCGAGGCCCAGCTCGCCGCGAACGCCGTGTTCGCGTCCAACACCTCGACGCTGCCGATCACCGGGCTCGCCCAAGCCAGCGAGCGGCCGGCGAACTTCATTGGCCTGCATTTCTTCTCGCCGGTCGACAAGATGCCGCTGGTGGAGATCATCAAGGGCAAGAAAACCAGCGCAGAAACGCTCGCGCGCGGCTTCGACTTCGTGCAGCAGATCAAGAAGACGCCGATCGTCGTCAACGACTCGCGCGGCTTCTACACCTCGCGCTGCTTCGCGACCTACCCGATGGAAGGCCTGACCCTGCTCGCGGAGGGTCAGCATCCGCGCGCCATCGAAGTCGCCGGCATGCAGGCCGGCATGCCGGTCGGCCCGCTGGCGCTGCAGGACGAGGTCTCGCTGTCGCTATCGATGCACGTGCTCGAACAAACGCGCAAAGACTACGCCGCCGAGGGCAAGATCGCGCCCGAGCATCCGGGCGTCGCCGTGATCGAGAAGATGGTCAAGCAGCTCGACCGCGTGGGCAGAAAGTCCGGCAAGGGCTTCTACGACTACCCGGCGAGTGGACCCAAGCATCTGTGGCCGGAGCTGACCAAGCACTTCCCGCTCGCCGAAACCCAGCTCCCGCAGCAGGAGATGATCGACCGCATGCTGTACGCGCAGGCCAACGAGGCGGCGAAGTGCTTCGAGGAGAACGTCGTCGTCTCGGTCGCCGACGCCAACATCGGCTCGATCTTCGGCTGGGGCTTCGCCCCGCACCTGGGCGGCGCGCTGCAGTTCATCAACGCCGTGGGCGTCGCCAATTTCGTCAAGCGCGCGAAGGAGCTGGAGAAGAAGTACGGCGCGCGCTTCAAGCCGGCGAAGATCCTAGTCCAGATGGCCAAGCAAGGCCGGCGTTTCGAGTGAGACCCCGCCCGCGCCGCACGCCCGCGCACCGCCTGCGGCGCCGGACCCACCCTCCCCCAACCCTTCGAGGAAGACGTCGATGTTCAACGCTGCTCTGGCACAAGGCCGCTATGTCACGGACGAGTTGCGGATGTTCCAGGAAACCGCCCGCCGTTTCATGCAGACCGAGGTCGCACCCCACGTGCTGCGCTGGGACGAACAGGGCCATGTCGATCGCGAGTTGTGGTACAAGGCCGCCGAACTGGGGCTTTTGTGTCCCAGCATCCCGACGGAGTACGGCGGTGGCGGCGGCGACCTCGCCTACGAGAAGGTACTGGTCGAAGAGCAGGGGCGCGCCGGTTGTTCCGCCTGGGGCCTGTCGCTGCACAACGGCATCGTCGCCCACTACATCCTCGCCTACGGCACCGAGGCGCAGAAGCAGGCATGGCTGCCCAAGCTCGCCAGTGGCGAGCTGGTCGGCGCGATCGCGATGACCGAGCCGGGCACCGGTTCCGACCTGCAAAGCGTGCGCACCACCGCGATCGCCGACGGCGACGAGTACGTCGTCAACGGTCAGAAGGTGTTCATCACCAACGGTCAGCAGGCCGGACTGATCATCGTCGTCGCCAAAACCGACCCCAACGAGAAGGCCAAGGGCATCTCGCTGGTCGTCGTCGAGACGGACAAGGTGTCGGGGTTTCGTCGCGGCCGCAATCTCGAAAAGGTCGGCATGCACGGACAGGACACCTCGGAGCTGTTCTTCGAGAACGTGCGCATCCCCAAGGCCAATCTGCTCGGCAAGGGCGAGGGCATGGGCTTCGTGCAGTTGATGGAACAGTTGCCGCAGGAGCGGCTGATCGTCGCCTGGGCCGCGGTCGCGGCGATGGAGCTGGCGCTGGACCTGACCACGCAGTACGTCAAGGATCGCAAGGCCTTCGGCAAGCGCGTGATCGACTTCCAGAACACGCGCTTCCAGCTCGCGCAGGCGCGCACCGAGGCGACGCTCGCGCGTGTCTTCGTCGAACGCTGCACCGAGATGCTGCTCGACAAGAAGCTCGACGTCGTCACCGCGGCCATGGCCAAGTACTGGACCACGGACAAGCAGTTCGAGATCGCCGACCTGTGCCTGCAGCTGCATGGCGGCTACGGCTACATGGACGAGTATCCGATCTCGCGCCTGTGGCGCGACTCGCGCGTGCAGCGCATCTACGGCGGCACCAACGAGATCATGAAGGAGCTGATCGGACGCTTCCTGTAGTCCGGGACGCCCACACGAAGAAGCCCCGCGCTGCGGGGCTTCTTCGTTTACGGCACTGCGCTTTCAGCCCGACTTGCCCGCTTTTTCCGCGGCGTGCGCCTTCTGCACCGAGGGCCGCTCGGCGACGCGCGCGTGATAGGCCTTCAGGCCCGGCCAGCGGCCCAGGTCGATGCCGACGAAGCCGCTCCAGTTGAGCACGGTGTAGAGATAGGCGTCGGCGACGGTGAACGTATCGCCCATCAGGTAAGGCCGCTCGCCGATCGCGCCCTGCAGCCAGTCGAACTTCCTCGCCAGGCGTTCACCGGCGGCCGCCTTTTCGGCGTCGGCCGTGCCGGGAATGAAGAAGGTGCTGAAGCTCTTGTGGAGCTCTGAGTTGATGTAGCCCAGCCACTCCTGCAGACGGTAGCGCGCCATCGTGCCATTGGCCGGTGCCAGACCGGCGTCCGGCTTGCGGTCGGCGAGGTATTGCAGGATCGCCGGGCCCTCGGTGAGCACGCCGCCGTCGTCGAGACCGAGCGCCGGCACATAGCCCTTGGCGTTGATCTGCAGATAGTCGCCGCCATCGGCGGTCTTCTTGGCCTTGGTGTCGACGCGCACCAGCGTGTGCGGCAGGCTGAGTTCGTGCAACACGATGTGCGAGGCCAGCGAGCAGGCGCCGGGGCTGTAATACAGTTTCATCCGGGTTCTCCTTGTGGCGTCAGGTCAACGGTGGTTACGACATCGCCGACACTCTAGGCGATCCGCTGGCTTGCTGGGAACGGGTCATCCGCAGCGCACGGCCGGGAGCGGTCGCGCTAACATGCAGCCCACTACAGCGCGAGCCGACGACGCACCCGTGTGCCGTCGGCTCTCCCTGATCGACGGCACACCACCGCCGGCAGCTTGGCGGTGCCGCCGTCTGCGTCCAGAGCCGCCGGGAGTCGATCGCTTGAGCACACAACCATCCACCATCATCTACACGCTGACCGATGAAGCGCCGATGCTCGCCACGGCATCGTTCCTGCCGATCGTCGAGGCGTTCACCGCAGCCGCCGGCATCAAGGTCAAGACCAGCGACATCTCGCTGGCGGCACGCATCATCGCCGAGTTTCCCGAATATCTGACCGAGTCACAGCGCCTGCCCGACAACCTCGCCGAGCTGGGCCGGCTCACGCAGCTGCCGGACACCACCATCATCAAGCTGCCCAACATCAGCGCATCGGTCGCGCAGCTGCGGGCGGCGATCAAGGAGCTGCAGGCACAGGGTTATGCGCTGCCCGACTATCCCGAGCGCGCCGCCACGGACGCGGAAAAGGCGATCAAGGACCGTTATTCCAAATGCCTGGGCAGTGCGGTGAACCCCGTGCTGCGCCAGGGCAACTCCGACCGCCGCGCGCCCAAGGCGGTCAAGGAATACGCGCGCAAGCATCCACACGCGATGGGGGAATGGAGCCAGGCCTCGCGCACGCACGTCTCGCACATGCATCACGGCGACTTCTACCACGGTGAGAAGTCGATGACGCTGGACCGGCCGCGCCGCGTGAAAATGGAACTGCTGACCAAAAGCGGCAAGACCCTGGTCCTCAAGCCCGAGGTGGTCCTGCAGGACAAGGAGATCATCGACAGCATGTTCATGAGCCGGTCGGCCTTGCTCGCGTTCTACGAAAAGCAGATCGACGACGCCTACAAGACCGGCGTGATGTTCTCGCTGCACGTCAAGGCAACGATGATGAAGGTCAGCCACCCGATCGTGTTCGGGCACTGCGTGCGCATCTTCTATCGCGAGGCCTTCGCCAAGCACGGCAAGACCTTCGACGCGCTCGGCATCAACGTCAACAACGGCATGGTCGATCTGTACAACAAGATCGCCAATCTGCCGCAGAGCGAGCAGGACGAGATCAAGCGCGACCTGCACGCCTGCCACGCGTACCGCCCCGAGCTGGCGATGGTCGATTCGGCCAAGGGCATCACCAACTTCCACTCGCCGAACGACATCATCGTCGACGCCTCGATGCCGGCGATGATCCGCAACGGCGGCAAGATGTACGGCGCCGACGGTCGCCTCAAGGACGTCAAGGCGGTGATGCCGGAATCGACCTTCGCGCGCATCTACCAGGAGATCATCAACTTCTGCAAGACGCACGGAGCCTTCGATCCGCGCACGATGGGCACGGTCCCCAACGTCGGGCTGATGGCCCAGCAGGCCGAGGAGTACGGCTCGCACGACAAGACCTTCGAGATCCCGGAAGACGGCATCGCCAACATCACCGATCTGGACACCGGCGAGGTGTTGATGAGCCAGAACGTCGAGACCGGCGACATCTGGCGCATGTGCCAAGTCAAGGATGGTCCGATCCGCGACTGGGTCAAGCTCGCGGTGACGCGCGCGCGCCAGTCGGGCATGCCAGCCGTGTTCTGGCTCGACCCCTACCGCCCGCACGAGCACGAGTTGATCCAGAAAGTGGTCAAGTACGTGCAGGACTATGACACCAAGGGCCTGAAGATCGAGATCATGTCCCAGGTGCGGGCGATGCGCTACACGCTGGAGCGCGTGCTGCGCGGCATGGACACGATCTCCGTCACCGGCAACATCCTGCGCGACTACCTCACCGATTTGTTCCCGATCCTGGAGCTCGGCACCAGCGCCAAGATGCTGTCGATCGTGCCGCTGATGGCCGGCGGCGGCCTGTACGAAACCGGCGCCGGCGGTTCGGCGCCCAGGCACGTGCAGCAGCTCGTCGAGGAGAACCATTTGCGTTGGGACTCCCTCGGCGAGTTTCTCGCGCTGGCCGTGGCGCTCGAGGACGTGGGCATCAAGACCGGCAATCGGCGCGCGACGCTGCTGGCCAAGACCCTCGATGCCGCCACCGAAAAACTGCTCGACAACGACAAGAATCCGTCGCCCAAGACCGGCCAGCTCGACAACCGCGGCAGCCAGTTCTATCTGGCGATGTACTGGGCGCAGGCACTCGCCGAACAGAGCGAGGATCCAAAGCTCGCCGCGCACTTCGCGCCGCTGGCCAAGCAGCTCTCCGACAACGAATCCACCATCATCGACGAGCTGACCCGAGTGCAGGGCACGCCGGTCGACATCGGCGGCTACTACCACCCGGACCGCGCCAAGCTGGCCGCGGTGATGCGGCCGAGCGCGACCTTCAATGCGGCGCTGCGCCTGCTCGGCACCGTGCACTGACGCAGCAGCGCACCCTGATCGCCGCTGCAGTCGCCGTTGCCGCGAGCGGCAATGCTGGCGCGGGCACCGCAGACACGGCAGATATACTGCGCCGTGTCATCCAGGGGAGAACCGCCGATGCGCAGGCTGATTCGTTTCGCGCTGGGCGCAGCGCTCGCCGCGACGCTCGGCGCCTGCGGCGGCAGTGACGGCAACGGTGGCGATACGCCCGCGCTGGGCCCCACGCCGAAAGCCGACTGCGGGCCCGGCTCGCGGCCCGAGACCGGCCTGCAGGGCCGCGTCAGCGCCGAGGACCATGCCAGCGGCCGCGCCGCCGCGGGCTACACCTGCAACACCGAGCTGGTCGGCAGCTACACGACACCGACGGCGCTCGGCAGCGTCGGCGGCTTCAAGGTGCAGCGCTATGTCGACCAGGCCGGGCGCGAGTGCGCGTACTACGACACGACAACGCTGTTTCCGACCAACCTACTCGAAGGCCAGATCGGCGTGAACGTGATCGACATGAGCGATCCGTCGAATCCGGTGCTCGCGCGCCGGCTGGTGACGCCGGCGATGCTGTCGCCGCACGAGTCGCTGCTGGTTTCGCAGGAAGCCGGCGTGCTGGCGGCGGTGTTCGGCAACGTGCTGTCGTATCCGGGCATCGTCGACGTCTACGATCTCAAGGAGTACTGCCGCAATCCGCAACTGCGCTCCTCCGCCCTGACCGGCGTGCTCGGCCACGAGAGCGGCATGTCGCCGGACGGCAAGACCTTCTACACGTCCTCGGTCGTCGCGCCGACGCTGACAGCGGTCGACATCTCCGATCCGTCGAATCCGCGCCGCCTGCTGACCACCAACTACCGCACGCACGGACTGTCGATCAGCGCCGACGGCAATCGCGCCTTCCTCGCCTCGGCCTCGCTGACCGACACCGGCCTGGTGATTCTTGACGTCTCCGACATCCAGGCGCGCAAGCCCGATCCCGAGGTGCGCGAGATCTCGCGGCTGACCTGGGATAACATGAGCATCCCGCAGAACGCGATCCCGTTCACGCGCGACGGCAAGCCCTACGTGCTGGAATTCGACGAGTTCGCCAGCGACAGCAACACCTCAGGCATCCCGGCGGCCAACGGCCAATTCGTCGGCGCCGCGCGCATCATCGACATCGCCGACGAGACGCAGCCCAGAGTGATCTCGGCGCTGCGCCTGGAAGTCCACGAACCCGAGCATCGCCAGACCATCGCAGACGATCCGGGCGCCGGCGACATCACCGGCGGCTACGCCGCGCACTACTGCGACCTGCCCACGCGTGTCGATCCCGACATCGCCGCCTGCACGATGATTCTCTCCGGGTTGCGCGTGTTCGACATCCGCGATCCGGCGCGCCCGCGCGAGGTCGCCTACTTCAACGCACCGGTGCAGATGCCTGGCGGCGCGGTGTCCAGCCCAGCGTTCGTGCCTGAGCGCAAGGAAATCTGGTACAGCGACGCGAACAGCGGCTTCTACGTCGTGCGCGTCACCAACGGCGCGTGGTGATCAGACGTATCGGCATGGCGCGCACCGATCGCGAGGCGCGCTCGACACGGCAGGTGCCTTCGGTCGTCATCGCCCCCGCCGTTCTGCTGGCCGCGCTGGCCCTGCTCGCCTGCGTGCTGCTGCGGCTGGCCACGACGCCAGCACACAGGCCCGCCACGCCCAGCCCGATCGACATCGGGTTTGCGCAGTCGATGAGCCTGCATCACCGGCAGGCGATCGGCATGGCGCAACTGATGCTCGACGGCCGGCCGACGCCGCTGACGCACCTGGCGCGCAACATCGCCGCCGCGCAATTGCTCGAACTGGGGCAGATGCAGGGCTGGCTGCAGTTGTGGGACGCGCCGCTGGTGGCCGAGAAGCCGGGCATGGACTGGATGCGCCTCGGTGACCGGGCGCTCACCCAGGAGGAGCTCGACTACCTGCTCGACTGCCAGCGCTCGCCGACCGGCATGAGCGGTCTGGCGACGGACGAGGAGGTCAACCGCCTGCGCCAGCTCGAGGGGCGTGACCGCGACGCGCACTTCCTGCGCCTGATGCTGGCCCATCACGAAGGCGGCCTGCCGATGGCACGCTTCGTCGCCGAACAGGCGCGAATCCCGGTGGTGCGCGAGCTGGCGGCGCGCGTGGTGCTGGAGCAGTCCAAGGAGATCTACCTGATGCGGCGCATGCTCGCCGCGCTGGCCGCGGACGAGGCTGCGCTCACGCCGACGCCGGCGGCCACTCCCGGTGCGGCGACTCGCTAGCACTGCTCAGGGCTGCCGCTCTGGCGCGGATATACTGGCCAGCACAACGAATCTTCGAGGAGCGCACCATGTCCCATCCGTCCCGCACCGTGCCCGCGATGGCGCTGGCGCTCGTGCTGGCGGCCTGCGGCGGCGGCGACGGCAGGCCGGTCGTCATCGACGGGCCGACGCCGAAGGCCGATTGCGGTCCGGGTTCGAATCCGGAAACCGGCCTGCAGGGCCGGGTCAGCCGCGAAGACCATCTCAGCGGACGCGCGGCCGAAGGCTATACCTGCAACACCGAGCTGGTCGGCCATTTCGGCGCCGAGAACCCGATCGGCACCGTCGGCGGCTTCAAGGTCGAGCGCTACACCGACAGCAGCGGCCGCGACTGCGCCTACTACGACACCACCCTGCTCTATCCGACCAATCTCGTCGACTTCGAAGCCGGCGTGAACGTCCTCGACATGAGCGACCCGGCCCATCCGGTGCGCACCGCGCGCCTGGTCACGCCGGCGATGCTCTCGCCGCACGAGTCGCTGGTGGTCTCGCAGCAGGGCGGCGTACTCGCCGCAGTGCTCGGCAACCCGTCCTTCTATCCCGGCATCGTCGACGTTTATGACCTTGAACCCGACTGCCGCCAGCCGCGTCTGCGCTCCTCCTCGCTGACCGGCGTGCTCGGCCACGAGAGCGGCATCTCGCCGGACGGCAAGACCTTCTACTCGGCCTCCCCCGGCACGCCGACGCTGACCGCCGTCGACATCTCCAATCCGCTGGTCTCGCAGCGCCTGTGGACCGGCAACTACACCTCGCACGGCCTGTCGATCAGCGCCGACGGCAACCGCGCCTACCTCGCCGCCGGCAACGGCAACGGCGTGCTGATCCTCGACGTCTCCGAGATCCAGGCGCGCAAACCCGACCCCCAGGTACGCGAGATCGCCGCGATCTCCTGGGAGAACCAGACCATCCCGCAGAACGCGATTCCGTTCACGCGCGACGGTAAGCCCTATCTGCTGGAAATCGACGAGTACTCGTCCAATGGCAGCGGCGTCGCCGCGCACGGCCGCATCGTCGGCGCGGGCCGCATCATCGACATCAGCGACGAGACCCATCCCAAGATCGTTTCCAACCTGCGCCTCGAAGTGCACGAGCCGGAAAACCGCGACCTCATCGCCAACGACCCCGGCGCGCAACTCCCGGTCCAAGGTTACGCCGGTCACTACTGCAATGTGCCGACGCGCGTGGATCCGGACATCGCCGCGTGCAGCATGATCGTCTCGGGTTTGCGCATCTTCGACATCCGCGACCCGACGCGCCCGCGCGAGATCGCCTACTTCAACGCGCCGGTCAATCCGCGCGTCACCCCGGTCTTCGAGGCCAGCAACTGGGCGATGTCGAGCCCGGCCTTCGTGCCCGAGCGCAAGGAGATCTGGTACACCGACGGCTACGGCGGCTTCTACGTCGTGCGCGTGACCAACGGCGTGTGGTGAGCGCGCCGCGCCGGCGCATTCAGGCCACGACCTGCAGGCTGGCGAGGCGCGCGTAGAGCCCGCCCTGCTGCATGAGTTGCTGCGGCGAACCGGTTTCGACGATGCGGCCCTGTTCGAGCACGACGATGCGGTCGGCGCGGCGCACGGTGGCGAGGCGGTGGGCGATGATCAGCGTCGTGCGGCCCTTCATCGCCGCTTCGAGGCCGCGCTGGACCAGTGCCTCGCTCTCGGCATCGAGCGCGCTGGTCGCCTCGTCGAGCAGTAGCAGCGGCGGGTTGCGCAGGATCGCGCGCGCGATGGCGATGCGCTGGCGCTGACCGCCGGACAGACGCAGGCCGCGCTCGCCCAGGAAAGTGTCGTAGCCCTGCGGCAGCCGCTGGATGAACTCGTCGGCGAGCGCGGTGCGCGCGGCGGCGATCACCTGCGCATCGCTCGCACCGGCATGGCCGTAACGGATGTTCTCCATCGCACTCGCCGAGAAGATCACCGGATCCTGCGGCACGATGCCGATCTGCGCGCGTAGCGCGGCGGGGTCGAGCCGGCGCAGGTCGACGCCGTTGAAGCGGATGCTGCCACCACTCACGTCGTAATAGCGCAGCAGCAACTGGAACAGCGTGGTCTTGCCGGCGCCGCTGGGGCCGACCAGGGCGACGGTTTCGCCCTCGCGGATGTCCAGGGTGATGCCGTCGAGCGCGGCCGTACGCGGACGCGAGGGGTAGTAGAAGCGCACCGCATCGAACTGCACGCGCGCCTGCGGCGTCTGCGGCAGCGCCACCGGCTGCGCCGGCGCGCGGATCGCGGGCACCGCCGACAGCAGCTCCATCAGCCGCTCGGTGGCACCGGCGGCGCGCATCACATCGCCCCAGACCTCGGCGATCACGCCGACACCGCCGGCGGTGAAGGCCGCGTACAGCACGAAGGACGCGAGCTGGCCCGGGCTCATCGTGCCGGCGATCACCGACTGCGCACCGAGCCACAGCACGAACACGATCGCGCCGAACACGCCGGCGATCGCCGCCGCGGTCATGCCGGCACGCCAGCGCGTGCGCCGGATCGCGGATCTGAAACTGCGCTCGACGGTCGCATCAAAGCGCGCCGCCTCGTCGGCCTCCTTGACGAAGGCCTGTACGGTCGGAATCGCGTTGAGGATCTCGCTGGCGATGGCCGCGGTGTCGGCGATGCGGTCCTGCGATTCGCGCGAGAGCTTGCGCACGCGCCGCCCCACCGCGATCAGCGGCGCGACCACCAGCAACAGCAGCGCCAGCGTCACCGCGAACAGCTTGAGGCTGGTGACCGCACACATGGCGAGGCCACCGACGAACTGGAAGCTGCTGCGCAGGCCCATCGAGACCGACGAGCCGACCACGGTCTGCACTAGCGTCGTATCGGCGGTCAGGCGCGACAACACCTCGCCGGTGCGCGTGGTCTCGAAGTACTGCGGCGACTGCGCCAGCATGCGCCGATAGACCGCGCTGCGCAGATCGGCGGTCACGCGCTCGCCGATCCAGGTCACGAAATAGAACCGCCCGGCCACTGCCGCGCCCCAGAACAAGGCGATGCCGAACAGGCCGAGGAAGTAGTGGTGCACCCGGCTGCCGGCGGCGAAGCCGTGGTCGATCAGATCGCGCAGCGCCAGCGGCACCGTGAGCATCGCCGCCGAGGCGAGGCACAGCAGCACGAAGGCATAACCGACCTGCCGACGATACGGCTTGAGGAAGGGCAGAAGCCCGCTCAGCGCGCGCAGCCGCCGCTGTGCCGGCGCCGGCGCGGCGATGGATTCGAGCAGATCCGGCTGCGGGTGCTCGGCGGAGGGTGGGGGGGCCGTGTCGTTCATGCGCGGCACGATAGCAGCCGCGCGGATGGTCGGCTCCAGACGCGGCACAGTGCCGCGCGGGCGCGGGCACGCGCGGCTCGTCCTCGGGGCGCCACGGTGGCGGCGGCCGACGCCACGCCAACGCATCGCAAGCGCCGCTTGCGGCACCCCGAGCGAACGCCTAAGGTGCGCACGCCGGCCAGAAGCCGCCGCGGAATCCCGCCATGAGCCAGACCCCCGACCGACATCCGATCGTCCGCATCACCGACTTCGACGGCACCCGCGACGCCGCGCGCCCGCTCGATCGCGTCGAGAACGTGCGCGCCGCCGGCGCGGCCTTTCGCCAGCGGATGCTGCGCGGCAAACCGGTGCGGTATTACCGCTCGATGGAGCTGGTGCGCGTGCCCTACCCGGCCAAGTTCGCTTATCTCAACGGCTTTGGCACGCTGCCGCCGTTCATCCATCTGTGCAATCGCCTGTTCGTCGTGCAGTTCGACAGCAGCGAAGGCCTCAAGACGCTGCTGGTGTCGCCGTCGGACTGGGAGCATCAACGCGCAACGCCGTTCTTCAAGCGGCTCGATGAATCCATGGGCGCATTCGCGAGGCTCGGCGAGGCGCTGGTGTTCCGCAAGACCGCGACCGTACTCGAAAGGCTCGCCGAGATCGGCCTTGCGCCCGAGGACGTCGACTACATCACCTACGATCACCTGCACACGCAGAACGTGACGCGCTGGCTCGGTGCTCACGGCACCGCGCCGATCTTCCCCAACGCCAAGCTGCTGGTGATGCGCGCGGAATGGGAGTCGGCGCTGTCGCTGATTCCCTGGCAGAACCAGTGGTACTGCCCCGGCGGCATCGACGGCGTACCGATGGAGCGCGTGATCCTGCTCGACCACGACGTGATGCTCGGCGAGGGCGTTGCGCTGATCCGCACCAAGGGCCACACCGAGGGCAATCACTCGATCGTCGTGCACACGCCGGACGGCCTCAAGGTCACCAGCGAGAACGGCGTGAGCCTCGATGCCTACGTGCCGGCGCTGTCGAAGATTCCGGGTGTCGCCGAGTTCGCGCGCGTCACCGGTGCCGAGGTGATCTTGAACGGCAACACGCTCGAATACGGCATCGACCAGTACATCTCGATGGTGCAGGAAAAAGCGATCGCAGGTCCGAACCCGCGCGACGAGCGCCTGCCCAACATCGCGCCGTCGTCGGAGTCCGCCGGCTACTGGCTGTTTCCGCGCACCGCGCCGACGTTCAGCGTCGGCGATCTGTGCTACGGCAGTCTGGCGAAGCGCAGCGCGCTGAAGGCGGCAGCATGACAACGCTCAAGGATCAGGTTCACCTCGTCACCGGCGCCGCCTCGGGCATCGGCGCGCATCTGGCCGCGGAACTGCTCAAGCGCGGCGCGCGCGTCTGCGCCGTCGACATCAACACCGCGGCGATGCATGGCCTGCACGCGCACGCCGAGGGCGACCAGCTCATCACCGCCGCGCTCGACGTGCGCGATGCGGCGCAGTGGCAGGCCGTGATCGAGCAGGTACGGGCGCGCTGGCAACGTCTCGACGTGCTGATGAACGTCGCCGGCGTGATCCGCCCCGGCTGGATTCATGCGTTCACGGCCGAGGACGTGCACCTGCAGCTCGACGTCAATGCTAAGGGCGTGATCTTCGGCACCCAGGCGGCGGCGCGGCTGATGCTCGAACAGGGTCATGGCCACATCATCAACATCGCCTCGCTCGCCGGCGTCGCACCGGTGCCCGGTCTTGCGCTGTACTCGGCGTCGAAGTTCGCGGTGCGCGGCTTCACCCTCGCCGCAGCCTTGGAGCTGCGCGAGAAGAACATCAAGGTCACTGCGATCTGCCCGGACGCGGTGCAGACGCCGATGCTCGACCTGCAGGTCGACCGCGAGGAAGCGGCGCTGACCTTCTCCGGCAGCCCCTCGCCGCTGACCGTCGAGGACATCGGCCGCGTGGTGTTCGAGCGCGCGCTGCCGCGCGCGCCGCTGGAGATCACCCTGCCCGGCCACCGCGGCGCGATGGCCAAGCTCGGCAGCCTGCTCCCCGGCGCCAGCGTCGGTCTGTTCGAGCGGCTGCGCGAACGCGGTCGCGCCCGCCAGCGGCAGCGCCGCGGCGGCTAGCGCCGCGCGAGCACCGACGCCGCCGGGGTGACTCCGCCTTCAGTGCCCGGCGATGGTCATGCGTTCGAGCAGCACCGAGCCGGTGCGCACGTTGGCCAGCGGATCGACGTCGCGGCCGACGGCAACGATGCGCTTGAACATCTCGGCGAGGTTGCCGGCGATGGTCAGCTCCTCGACCGGGTAGGCGATGGCACCGTTCTCGACCCAGAAGCCCGCCGCGCCGCGCGAGTAGTCGCCGGTGACCAGGTTGACGCCGTGGCCGAGCAGTTCGGTGACGATCAGGCCGCGGTGCATGCGCCGCACGAGGGCATCGAAGTCCGCATCGCCGGGCTCGACGATGAGGTTGTAGACGCCGCCGGCGTTGCCGGTGGTCACGAGCCCCAGCTTGCGCGCCGAGTAGCTGCCGAGCAGCCAGCCCTGCAGTACGCCGTTCTCGACCAGGGTGCGCGCACGCGTGGCCACGCCCTCGCTGTCGAAGGCGGCGCTGCCGGCGCCGCGCGGCAGATGCGGTTGCTGCCGCAGCGTGATGCCGGGCGCACACACCGCTTCGCCGAGCCGATCGAGCAAGAAGCTCGCACGCCGGTACAACGCGCCGCCCGAGATCGCGCCAACCAGGTGACCCCAGAATCCGCGCGCGATCTCCGGCGGCAGCAACACCGGCGCCGAGCAAGTCTTGAGCCGACGCGCGCCAAGCCGCGCCAGCGCTCGCTCGCCGGCCTTGCGGCCGAGCGCCTGCGCGTCCATCAGGTCTGAGGGGTGGCGCGCGCTGCTGTACCAGTAGTCGCGCTGCATGTCCTCGCCGTGGCTCGCGATCACCGCGCAGCTGAGGCCGTGCTGGCTGGCGGTGCGCAAACCGACGAATCCGTGCGAATTGGCGTAGAGGCTGCGGCCGCGATGCGTGCTGATGTTTGCGCCTTCGCTGCCGGTGATGCGCGGGTCGACCGCGAACGCGGCGCGCTCGCAAGCCACCGCCAGATCGATCGCGGCATCGGGGCCTAGGGACCACGGGTGATCCAGGTCCAGATCGGGAAACTCGGTGGCCATCAGCGTGGCGTCGGCGAGGCCGTTGCACGGGTCCTCGCCGGTGGCCCGCGCGATGTCGAGCGCGGCGCCGACCGCGCGGCGGATGCCGGCTTCGGCGAGATCGCCGGTGGTCGCACTGCCCTTGCGCGCTCCGACATAGACGGTCACGCCCAGATCGCGGTCCTCTTGGAACTCCAGGCTCTCGACCTCGCCCTTGCGCACGCCGACCGAGAAGCCGCGGCTGGCGCTGACGCTCACCTCGGCCTGGGTCGCGCCGCCGGCGCGCGCGACATCGAGTGCGAGCGCAGCACAGCGTTCGAGAAACTCGGCGGCGGGCAAGGTTTGCGGTGTGGCGGTCATGGCGGCGGCGTGAACGGAGAGCCCAGCACTGTAACAGGCCTTACGCGGATGACAGGCGCGTCGATAGCGCGGCCAGACGCTGCGGCGTGCCGATGTCGGCCCAGACGCCGTCGTAGCGCTCGCCGCTGACGGCGCCGCGGCGCATCGCTGCGCGCAGCACCGGAATCAGGCTGAAGCGCCCGGGCGCGCAGTGCTCGAACAGCCGCGGATGCAGCACCGCCTGGCCGCTGTAGGTCAGCTTCGCCTGCCCGGATTCGTGCACGCGATCGCCGTCGAGCGCAAAGTCGCCGTGCGGATGCTGCGGCGGGTTGGGCACCAACACCAGATGCGCGAGCGCGTCGGCAGGCCAGCGCTCGGCGCGCTCGCGCAAGCCCGCGAGCGGCAGCTCGCACCAGACATCGGCGTTGACGAGCACGAAGGGCGCGGCATCGAGCAGCGGCAGCGCGCGATGAATGCCGCCGCCAGTGTCGAGCGCCGGCCAGCCTTCGTCCGAGTACGCGATCTGCATGCCGTAGGCGCGGCCGTCGCCGAGGCGCTCGCGGATCTGCGCGCCCAGCCAGCCCAGATTGATCACGACGCGCTCGATGCCGGCGGCGCAAAGTCGCAGCAGGTGATGCTCGATCAGCGCACGCCCGCCGACCTCGAGCAGCGGCTTGGGGGTTCGATCGGTCAGCGGCCGCATGCGCTCGCCGCGGCCGGCGGCGAGAATGAAGGCGGCGGTCACGGCGCGTGCAGGTCCAGCGAGTCGAACAGCCGCAAAAGCGGCGCCATCTCGGCATAGTGCGCGCCCAGCTCGCGCACGTAGCCGATGAAGCGCGGCACGTCGGCGAGATAGTGCGGCTTGCCGTCGCGGTGGCAGATGCGCGCGAAGATGCCGATCACCTTCAGATGGCGCTGCAGCGCCATCCAGTCGGCGGCGCGGCGGAACTCGGAAAAGTCGTCGCCGACCGGCAGGCCGGCGCCGCGTGCGCGCTCCCAGTACAGGCGCATCCAAGCGTCGATGCGCTCGGCCGGCCACGAGACGAAGGCATCGCGCATCAGGCTGGCGAGGTCGTAGCTGATCGGCCCTTCGACCGCGTCCTGGAAGTCGAGCACGCCCGGATTCGGGTCGCTGAGCATCAGATTGCGCGGCATGTAGTCGCGATGCACCCAGACGCGCGGCTGCGCCAGCGCCGAATCGAGCAGCCGGCGCTCGGTTTCGCGCAGCCAGCCGCGCTGCTGCGCGTCGAGCGTGCGGCCGAGTTCGCGGCCGACGTACCAGTCGGCGAACAGGTCCAGCTCGCGCCGCAGCAAGGCCTCGTCGTAGATCGGCAGCACGCCGGGTCGGCTCGCGCACTGCCAGCGGATCAGCGCGTCAATCGCATCCGCCATCAGCGCATCGGCGTTGTCGGCGTTGAGCACCTGCAGATAGGTATGGCGGCCGAGATCATCGAGCAGCAGCAGCCCCTGCGCGCGGTCTTCGGCGAGGATCTTCGGCACGTGAAGGCCGGCGGCCTGCATCAGCGCGCCGACGCGGATGAACGGCGCGAGGTTCTCGCGCTCGGGCGGCGCGTCCATGACGATCCAGCTCTGCGCGCCGTGCTCGATGCGGAAATAGCGGCGGAAGCTGGCGTCCGCCGAGGCCGGGGCGAAGCGGGCATCGGCCAGTCCGAGCCGTTGCAGCGCGAAGCACCGCGCGGTCTCGGCGCGAACGTCGGCGGCGGGGTCGGACGCGGCAGTGGGCATGGGCATGACGGGGACCGAACGAAACGGGGCGGCAGCTTACAACGGTGCAAAGGGCCACCGCCTGGCCGGTGCGGCGGGCCGGCACTCGAGGCGGGCGGCCACTGCCGGCGCTCGCCGATATACTGCAGGGCAGACGCGCTTACCGACCCGCCTTGTCCGTTCGAATCGCCCTGCCGCTGCTCACGGCATCTCTGCTCGCAAGTACCGGCGCGCACGCCGCCGAGGCCACGTGTGCACAGCTTGCCGAGGCGCTGCCGCGGATCGAGCCCGCCGACGATCCGCGGCTGGTGCTCGACGCCGACCGCGTCGAGCTCGACATCGACGGCCGCTCGGAGCTCGAAGGCTCGGTGCGCCTGCAGTTCGGCGAGCGCCGGTTTACCACCGAGCGCCTCGCCTACGACGAGCGCCAGCGCCGCGTCGAGGTCAGCGCGCCCTCGACCTTCCGTAATCGCGAGCTGACGATCGAATCGGACGCGGCGACGTTCGACCTCGACGCCGAGACCGGCCGTTTCGACGACACCTCGTTCGTGCTCACGGAGCGCGCCGCACGCGGCGAGGCCGGCCGCATCGAGCTCGACGCCAAGGGGACCGCCCGGCTCGAGGGCGCGCGCTTCACCACCTGCGCGCCGCAGTCCGACGCCTGGTATCTCGAAGCCCGCGCGATCACGCTCGATCACGAGTCTGGCCTGGGCACGGCGCGCCATGCGCGCCTGCGCTTTTTCAGGGTGCCGATCCTGTACGCGCCGTGGTTCCAGTTTCCGATCGACGACCGTCGCCGCAGCGGCCTTTTGTTTCCGACCGTCGGCAATTCCGACAACACCGGGCTCGACGTGCGCCAGCCGCTGTACCTGAACCTCGCGCCGAACTACGACGCCACGCTGACGCCGCGCTACATGTCGGATCGTGGCGTCCAGATCGACGCCGACGCGCGCTATCTCTTGCGCCACGCCGAAGGCCGTGTGGGCTACGAGGTGCTCGAGGACCGCGCCTTCGACGACGACACGCGCGTCTACACCGAGTTCGAACACCGCGGTCTGCTCTCGCCGCGGCTGGGCGTGGACATCCGTTACGCCGACGTCAGCGACCCGGCCTATTTCGAGGATCTGGGCGGCAGCATCGACCTGTCGTCCATCACCCATCTCGAACGCAGCGCGCGCTTCATCTACGCCGCGCCGGCGGCGTACACAGTGCAAGCGCTGTTCCAGGATTACCAGACCATCGCCAGCAACTTAGCGCCGGTGGACGAGCCCTACCGGCGTCTGCCGCAACTGCGCATCGACGCGATCACCCGCAACGCGGTCTGGGACACGCGCCTTGGCGCCAGTGCCGAATACGTCAACTTCGTGCGCAGCGACTCGGTCGAGGCCCAGCGCCTCGACCTGCATCCCTACTTACGCATGGAGAAAGACCGCGTCGCCTGGTTCGCCAAATCGCAGATCGATTTTCGCTATACCACCTATGCGCTGACCGGCGTCGAACCGGGCCAACCCCAACAGGTGGACCGCGCACTGCCGCAGTTCAGCGCCGAATACGGCCTGCGTTTCGAGCGGATCGCGCGCTCCGGAGCGCTGCAGACCCTGGAGCCAAGGCTGTTCTACCTCTACGTGCCCTTCGAGGACCAGGACGAGGTGCCGGTGTTCGACAGCGGTGAACCGGACTTCGACCTGACCCAGTTGTTCGCGCGCAACCGCTTCTCCGGAGAGGACCGCATCGCCGACGCCAATCAATTCGCCGGCGCGGTGACCATGCGCCAGCTCGACCCGGACAGCGGCGTGGTACGCGCCAGCGCCAGCTTCGGCCAGCTGTTCCGGTTCAAGAAGCCGCGCGTACGCCTGCCCGGCGAGCCGCTGCCCGGCGACGGCGCCACCGACTTCATCGGCGCGATCGACTACCGCCTGCTCGATCACTGGCTGCTGCGCCTGGACACGCAATGGTCGCCGCAAAGCGCCGATTTCACCCGCACCAGCGCCGCCGTGCGCTTTCGTAGCGAGCGGCGCTTCTTGGAGCTGGCCTACCGCTTCCGCGCGGATCTGCTCGAACAGACCGACGTGCTGCTGTCGACGCCGCTCGCCGCCGGCTTTAGCCTGCTCGGCCGCTGGCGCTACTCGGTGCGCGACGACAACACGCTGGATGCCCTCGCCGGTGTGCGCTACGAGACCTGCTGCTGGGGAATCTCCACCTCGTACCGGCGCTACGTCGCCAACACGCAAGGACGTTTCGACAACGGCATCTACCTGCAGCTCGACCTCAAGGGGTTGGCGCGCGTTGGCTCGGGCGTGGCGAACCTGTTCCCCGAGGGCGTGGTCGAATGAGGCGTTCGCCGCGGCGGCAATGAGCGATAATCGCCGCTTCGCGCTTCCAGCCTCGCCGTTCTCCATGACTCCACGCTCCGTTCCCGCCGCCGTTCTGCGTCTTCTCGCCGCACCGCTACTGCTCGCCGTCGCGGCGCTGGCACCGGTGCATGCGGCCACCCCGATCGACCGCATCCTCGTCGTCGTCAACGACGGCGTGATCCTGCAAAGCGAACTCGACGCGGCGATGCGCGAAGCCAGCCGTCAGATCACCACGCGCGGCATCGCCGCGCCCGACACCGACCTGCTGCGCGCCCAGGTGCTGGAACGGCTGATCCTCACCCGCATCCAGACCCAGCGCGCCGAAGCCGCCGGCATCCGCGTGGACGACCGCGAGCTCAACGAGGTGCTGACCAATCTCGCGCGCCAGAACGACATGACGCTGGCGCAGTTCGCCGACGCGGTGCGCGCCGACGGCATGGACTATCTGCTGCTGCGCGAACAAATCCGCGAGGAAGTCATGATCCAGCGCATCCGCGCGCGTGAGGTCGATTCGCGCGTGGTGGTCACCGACCGCGACGTCGACATGCTGCTCGCCAGCCAGGGGCCGGATCCGGACGTCGAATACCGCTTGTCGCACATCCTGGTCGCGGTGCCCGAGGGGGCGAGCGCCGAGGTACGCGAGGCCGCGCGCAAGAAGGCCGAGGGCCTGCTGCAGCGCATCCGCGACGGCGAGAACTTTGCCGAGATCGCGATCGCGCACTCCGACGGCCAGCAGGCCCTGCAAGGCGGCGATCTCGACTGGCGCCGCGCCGCCGACCTGCCGCCGAGTTTCGCCCAGGCCGCCGCCGCGCTGGCACCGGGCCAGACCAGTCCGGTCATCGAAGCCTTCGGCGGCTTCCACATCATCCAGCTCGCCGAGGTGCGCGGCGGCCCCGAGCGCAAGACCGTCGACGAGACGCGTGCGCGCCACATCCTCATCCAGCCGAATGCCGTGCGCAGCGACGAGCAGGCGCGCCTGCTCGCGCGCGATCTGTACGACCGCCTCCAGGCCGGCGAGGACTTCGCCACGCTGGCCAAGGAATACTCGGACGACCCCGGCTCGAAGAACAGTGGCGGCGATCTCGGCTTCCAGCCACCCGGCGTGTTCGCGCCGGAGTTCCAAGTGCGCATCGACCAGCTCCAGCCCGGCGAGCTGTCGCCGCCGTTTCGCACGCAGTTCGGCTGGCACGTCGCCGGCGTGATCGAGCGGCGTACCCGCGACACCACCGAGGAGACCCGTCGCGCCCGTGCGCGCAACGCCATCGGTAACCGCAAGTCGGCCGAGGAGTACGAGATCTGGCTGCGACGTCTGCGCAGCGAGGCGTACATCGAGTACCGGCTACCCGACGATGCCGCGGCCGCGCGCAGCCTCTGATGCAGACCACCGCCGGCGCGGCGGGCCGCTGCGCATCCTGATCACGCCCGGCGAGCCGGCCGGCATCGGTCCCGATCTGGTCTGCCTGCTAGCGCAGACCGGCAGTCGCTTGCAGCGCGTCGCCGTGGCCGATCCCGCCCTGCTCCACGCCCGAGCGCGCGCGCTCGGGCTGTCGCTGAAACTCCGCGAGATCGATGCGGCGGACGCGCGCCGGCCGACGCCGGCCGGCACCCTCGACGTCGTCCCGGTGATGCTGCGCGCCGCCGCGCAGCCGGGGCGACTCGATCCCGCAAACGCCGCCTACGTGCTCGACACGCTGCAACGCGCAACCGCGCTGTGCCTTACCGGTGAGGCCGAGGCCTTGGTCACCGCTCCGGTGCACAAGGGCGTGATCAACGACGCCGGCATCGCCTTCTGCGGACACACCGAGTACCTGGCCGCACAGTGCGGCGCAGCCCAGGTGGTGATGATGCTGGTGGCGCCGACGACGCCGCCGCTGCGCGTCGCGCTGGCCACCACGCACCTGCCGCTGCGCGCCGTCGCCGATGCGATCAGCGCACCGCTGCTCGACCGCGTGCTGCGCACGCTGGTCGCGGATCTGCGCAGCCGTTTCGGCATCGCCGAGCCGCGCGTGCTGGTGTGCGGCCTCAACCCGCATGCCGGCGAGTCGGGTCACCTGGGCCGTGAGGAGATCGAGGTGATCGCACCGGTGCTCGAACGCCTGCGCGGCGAAGGCCTGCGACTGCGCGGGCCACTGCCGGCGGACACGCTGTTCACCCCGGCGCTGCTCGATGCGGCCGACGCGGTGCTGGCGATGTATCACGACCAGGGCCTGCCGGTGCTCAAGCACGCCGGCTTCGGCCGCGCGGTCAACGTGACCCTGGGCCTGCCGATCGTGCGCACCTCGGTCGACCACGGTACCGCGCTTCAGCTCGCCGGCAGCGGGCGTGCCGACGTCGGCAGCCTGCGCGCGGCTTTCACACTCGCGGTCGAACTGGCGCGAGCGCGATGATCGCGCACGTCGCCAAGCGCCGCTTCGGCCAGAACTTCCTGCACGATCCGCAGGTGATCGAGCGCATCCTGCGCAGCATCGACGCGCAACCCGGCCAGACGCTGGTCGAGATCGGCCCGGGATTGGGTGCGCTCACGCGACCGCTGCTCGAATGCACGCGCGCACTGACCGTGATCGAGATCGACCGCGACGTCATTCCGCACCTGCACGCGGCCTGCGCCGGCCTCGACGGCCTTTGCATCGTCCAGGCGGACGCGCTGCGCGTCGACTACCGCGTCTTCGCCACCGCCGATGCGCCGCTGCGCATCGTCGGCAATCTCCCATACAACATCTCGACGCCGCTGCTGTTCCATCTGCTGCGGCAGGCCGACGTGATCCGCGACATGCACTTCATGCTGCAGAAGGAGGTCGTCGAGCGCATGGTCGCCGGCCCCGGCGACGCGGCCTACGGTCGGCTCAGCGTCGCGCTCGCTGCGCGCTGCGCGGTGAGTCACCTGTTCGATGTCGGCCCGGGGGCGTTCCGCCCGGCGCCCAAGGTCGATTCGGCGATCGTGCGCCTGGTGCCACGCGAGCCGGAGTTTGCGATCGACGATCTTTCCCTGTTCGACCGTCTCGTCACGCAGGCCTTCGCGCAGCGGCGCAAGACCCTGGCGAACGCGCTCAAGGGCCTCGCCGATGCCTCGACGATCGAACGCGCCGGCGTCGACCCGCGCGCCCGCGCCGAGACCCTGCACGCGCGCGATTTCGCACGGCTCGCCGGATTGCTCGCGAGCCGCTGAGGCCGGCCACTGGCGGCCGGGCACCCAAATCCGCAACACTGCCAGCGAGCCGACACCGGAGCAGCCCATGACCTACCAGCATCTGCTTGCCGCGATCGCGATCGACGAGCATGGCGAGGGTGTCGCAAAGCGGGCCAAGGCGCTCGCGGCGCAATTCGGTGCGCGCCTGTCGATCGTGCACGTGGTCGAGTACATCCCGCTCGAAACCGGCGAGGCGCTGATGGCGGCGCCCCCGGATCTGGCCGCGCAACTGCAGGAACAGGCCCGCGCGCGGCTGCACGAACTGAGCGTGCGCCTGGGGCTCGGGGATGCACAGTTGCGCGTCGCCAGCGGCGGCGTCGCCGCGGAGATCAACCGCGCGGCGGCGGACGTCGGCGCCGACCTGATCATCGTCGGCCACCACCCGCGCCACGGCCTGTCGGCCCTGTTCAGCCACACCGAGGAAGACGTGGTGCAGCGCGCGCGTTGCGACGTGCTCGCGGTGTGCCTGTCGCGGGCCTGAGCGTTTGCACCTTCGCGCGCTCAGGCGTCCACGCGCGCGTTGCGCAGCCAGTCGTTGAGCGCCGCGGCCGGCAGCGTGGGCGCCACCGCCACCCCGGCCATGCAATCGACGCCGAGCTTTTCGCAGCGCGCGCGCGTATCGGCGTCGTCCACGCCCACCGCGACCAGCAGCGCCGCAGCGTCGAGCGCCGCACGCAGCCGCGCCACCGCAGCGGCGTCCGCACTCAGCGACGCGTGCATCAGCGCATGCGAGAGCGGCAGCGGCAGCGTATCCGGCACGCGGTTGAAGTCGCGCAGACCAAAGCGCAGGCCGCGCGCGATCAGCGGGTCGAGATGGGGGTGGTGCGTGGCGGCCTCGACCTGACCGTCCGGCGTGAGCGCGAGGACCAGGGCCGAGACCGGCACCGCATAACGATCGATTAGACCGGTCAGATGGCCGAGAAACTCGCGATCGCGTAGCTGCCAGCCCGACAGCGGCAGCACCTGCGGCAGCAGCGGTAGCGCTGCGGCGGCGGCCGCGCGCAGGCGCTCGCAGGCCGCGCAGATCATCCACAGCTCGATGTCGGCGACCAGGCCGGCGCGGCCCGCCGCCTGAAAGATCTCCCCCTGCTCCACCCAGCCGTGGCGCGGGTGCAGCCAACGCAGGCGTGCGAGCAGCGCACGCGCGCGGCCATCGGCCGCCAGCGCCGGCGTGAACTCGAGGTGGAACTGGTTGAGCGCGACCGCGGCATGCAGCTCGCGCTCGAGTTCGAGCTGGCGCAGGCGCTTGGGATCGATGTGCAGCGTGTACAGGCGAAAACAGCCGCGACCGGCCTGCTTGGCCTGGTACATCGCCTGGTCGGCGTGACGCAGCAGGCCGTCGGCATCGGATTCATCGAGCGGGTACAGGGTGATACCGATGCTCGGCCGGCAGGTGATCGACAGTCCCGGCAGGTCGAGCGGCTGGGCGAAGCGTTCGAGCACCTTGTGCGCGAGCAGCGCGGCGTCCTCGGCCGAGCGCAGCCCCGGCGTGAGCAGCACGAACTCGTCGCCGGACAGGCGCGCGACGGTGTCGGACGGCCGCACCACCGCACGCAGGCGGTCGGCGACCGCGCGCAGCACCTGATCGCCGACCTCGTGTCCGTACTCGTCGTTGATCGCCTTGAAGCGGTCCAGATCGAGGAAGAACACGCCGAGCATGCGCGCGCCGCGCTGCGCCGCGAGCAGTGCCTGCGACAGGCGGTCGTGGAGCATCACCCGGTTCGGCAAACCGGTGAGCGCATCGAAGTAGGCGAGTTGGTCGAGCTTTCGTTCGGCGGCCAGACGCTCGCTGATGTCGCTGGCGATGGCCAGGAACACCGGCGGCTCCTCCGCGCGCGAATAGTGCAGACGCACCTCGACCGGGTAAGTGCTGCCGTCCGCGCGCCGGTGGCGGCAGCGGTAGACCAGATCGTCGCGCTCGCCGCCGTGCAGGCGCGCCAGGAAGTTGCGCAGACCGTCCTCGCTGAGATCCTCGCTGATATCCAGCGGGGTCATGCGTACCAGTGCCTCGGCGTCGTAGCCGAGATTGCGGCGCGCGCCGCGGTTGACTTCGAGGAACCTGAGCGTCTGCGCATCGAAGATGTAGATCTCCTCGCTGGCGGCGTCGAGCAGCCGGCCGAGGCGCGTCGCCAGGTTCTCGCCACGCTGGCGTTCGCTCAGATCGCGCACGATCACCACCAGTCCGTCGGCGCCATCGACACGCATCGGCTGCACCCACAGATCCACCGGGAAGGTCGTCGCATCCTTGCGCCAGCCGACGACCTTGGGCGGCCTGCTCTGGCTGCGGCCGGGCACGTAGTCGGTGATGCGGATCGCCGGCAGGTTGAGGAAGGGCACCGGCATCAGCTTGGCGACGGTGAAGCCGACCAGCTCGTCGCGCGAGTAGCCGAACATGCGCTCGGCGCGCGCATTGGCGCTGCGCACGACGCCGGCGAGATCGGTCGTCAGCAGGCCTTCGTCGAGGTGGTCGACCACGGCCTGCGACAGCCGCACCTCGCGGCGCAGGGCCTCGATCTCGCGGCGATGGGCGGTCTGGTCGCGAAACAGCAGCGTGACGGTGTCGAGCGCGCCGCGCCGATCGCGCATCGGATGGGCGACCGCCTCGACCGGCGTGTGTCCGCCATGACGCTGGCGTAGCTCCGCACTGGCGGCCGCGCGCGGACGGCCGTGTGCGAGCGCGTGCTCGATCAGGCTCAGGCGGGCGTCGCCGTCGGCGGCGTCGCACAGATGCACGACCGAGTAGTGCATGCGCCCCGCGGCATCGGCACCGCTCCAGCCGGTCAGGCGTTCGGCGGTGGTGTTCAGATGGCGCACGCGTCCGTCGCGGTCGATGAGCACGAGACCGTAGCCCAGCGCGTCCATGACCTCACCGGCGCGATCGCCGAGTGCCCGTGGGTCGGCACCCCACGACGAGACATTCGGCGTTTGCCGCAGCGGATCGGCGCGCCCGGCCCACGGTGGCGGCGTGCGCAGGCGGCGCCGCACGGCGAGCCCGAACATCAGGCCGATCGGCACGGCCAGCGCGAGCGCGAACCAGCCGGCGAGGCGCAGCGCAGCCAGGGCCTCGATGCGCACGCCCTCGACGTCGCCGGCATCGAGGCTGTACGCCACCGAGCCGAGCAGTCGCCGATCCTCGGCGAACAGCCGGCGGCTGCCGACGCTGCCGATCAGCGCATACCACGCCGAGCGCGCACGGTCCTGGATCGAGGCCGGCAGCAGCGGCAGGCGCAGGTGTTCGACCATGCCGGCGCGGGTCAGTAGCACGCCCTCGGCGTCGTAGACCGCGAGCGCGTACAAGGCGAGGTCGGGCCGCTGCATCAAGGCATCGACCAAGGGGCGCAGGCGCCGCTCGCCGTCGCCGCGCTGCAGGGCCGGCAGCAGCGCACGCTGCACCTCCCCCCCCACCTGGGCATGATCCAGCCGCGTCTGCAAGCCGTGGGCGCGCACGAGACAGGCAAGCCCCAGCGTGAGCAGGCCGATGCCGCTCACGCCCAACAGCGCGACCCGCCATCGCTGCCCGTCCATGGCGAGCTCGCCGGTCAGCGCAGAAACAATCGAGGTTCTTCGGCGACGAGATCGATGACGCGAACCTCCGCGCCCGAGAGCCTCAGTCCGGAATCCCGCAGCGCCCGTGCCACCAGCGGCTCGGCGGCGAGCAGCAGCGTCGCGGCGATGCGCTCGCGCAAGCGCTGTTCGAGCTCATCGCGCGCGGCCTGCAGTACCGCCGAGACGTCCGGCGCGGCGGCGCCGATCGGGCTCAGCTCCACGTCGATGTCGAGTTGCGCCGGCAGGGCCTGCACCGCCTCGCGCAGCAGCAGCACATCGGGGCCACCGATCGTCTGCGCTGGTGCGTCGGGAAACGGCCCGACGAACACCAGCGACTCGCGGTCACCGGGCAGATCCACGCTGGCCCCGGCGGTCACGCGCACGCGCACCGGCACCGGCAGGCCGAGCAGGCTGCCGACGACCTCGGTGTCGAGCAGCGTCGCCGGCCGCATCGCCGGCGCCGGTGCGGTCGGGTCGTCAAACTCGCCGATGCCGATGCGGCTGATGCTGCTGCGTGCCTCGACGGTGACCACGTCCTGCGGTTGACCGTGGCACGCATAGCGGATGTCGACGACCTCGGCCGTGGCCTGCGCGGCCTGCACCCAGAACGGCAGCGCCACGTTCACGCCCAGCGACGGCAGGTGGAAACCCAGATTGGTCATCAGCAGCGCTTGGGTGTTGCTGGCGAAGTTGGGCGGGCCGGGCTCGCCCGGCTGTTTGCGTGTGGTCAAGAGCGCCGGCCGGCCCGGGTCGATGATGCGGATCAGCGCCGTGCTATCGCCCAGCGGCGGCGGCAGGGCATAGAACAGCTCGATCACGGGCGATTCGGACGCGGACTGCGCCGCCACGAGGGTCACATCACCGGCGCTGATCAGCGCGCTGCCCGCGAGCCGCGCCAGCTCGCGTTCGACCGCGACCACGTCCTCGGGCAGGATCATCGCCGAGGCATCGGCCAGATCGGCGATTCGGGCTGCCGCCTCGGCCGCCGCGTCATTGCCCGCGTCCCCGAGCGACTCGACCAAACGCCGCAGGATCTCGGCCACCCGAATCGGCCGCTCATCGATGCGCTCGTCGCTCCCGGGGTCGATCACCTCGAGGATCTCGTTGACCGGCACGGTGGCTTCCAGCAGGCTCGTGTAGCCCACGGCGGAGATGTTCGGCGGCGGCGCGTCGAACAGCGCGCCGAACAGCCGGTCCAGCACCGGCGGCTCCAGCTCCAGCAGACGGCTGCCGATGCGCACGCTGGCGACCGGACGCGACTGCGCGGCCGCCTGCGCGCGCAGCTCGCCGGCAGGGCTCGCCAGCGGCAGCAGGCGCATCGGCGCCGGCCGCGACACGACCACGCGCACCGCGTGGTTGAAGCGATCAAAGCCCGGCTCGAAATACCGCCGACCCTCCGCGGCCAGCACCTCGCGGCCGATCTCGACGCTCACGGGCTGCACCTGCCCGCGCGGGCTGTTGCGACCGATGCTGGCCAAGGCTTCGCCATAGGCGACCGCGGCCGGATTCTCCGGCTCGCCAAAGCAGCCGCCGGTGACGCGCGCCGCGTCCAGCGCAGCGAGATCGGCGATGCGCTGCAGATCGCGCTGCGCCACGTACAGGCGGCCGACATCGATCGCCAACGCCAGCGCGGCCAGCCCGGCGCCCGCGGCGATCGCCGCGAACACCGCGACGGCACCGGCCTGGCGGCGCCGGGGACGCAAGCGCGCCATGCTCAGCCGCCGCCCCCGGAGACGAAGCTCTCGCGTTCGAACTCCTCGGGAATGCGATTCTCGAAGCTGTTCAGGTAGCGCTCGTAGACCTTCTCGGCGACCTCGCCCGGCATCGGCCTTTTCTCGGCCGTCGCGGCATTGCCGCCGGCCTGCAAGTCCAGCCACGCGCGCGTGTCGTCACCGATCCGGGGCGGCTCGGCGGCGCTCGCCGCCGCCATGGCCAAACCCGCCGCCAAGGCCATCGCCACTGGGTATCTACCGTTCATCCTCGACCTCCCGACGCCGTGGGCGTCGCGCTCAGTATGCGCGCCCGTTCACGCAGGCGCGAAATCGTCTCCGGCGGCACCGCCGCCTCGCGCGCGATGCGGCTGACCGCCGCCTCGTCGCCTTGCACCATCATCAGCAGCAACAGATTGTTGCGCGCGGTGGTCGATTCCGGCGCCAGTTCCACCGCCGTCGCCAGTTCGTGCAGCGCCTCGCGATGCCGGCGCGCAGTGAGCAGCGCGTAACCGAGATCGTTGCGCACGTCGGCATCGGTCGGGCGCAGCCGCGCGGCCTCGCGCAAAAAGGCGATCGACCGCGCCGGCTCGGTGCGCGCGTGGAGCAGGCCGAGGCCGTGATACGCCTGGGCAGCCAGCGGCGAGCGCAAGAGGCTCTGATAGAGCGCATCGGCCGCGGCGATCTGCCCGAGGCCGCGCCGCGCCTCGGCCTCCAGGTAATTCAACTCGTCGCGGTCGCCGCCGCCGGCGACACGACGCTGCTCGACGTGCGCGAGCGCGGCGTAGTACTGCTTCTGGTCCAGCATCGAGCGGATCAGATCGGTGTAGACCTCGCGGTCGACGCTCTGCGCGTCGCGCTCGCGCGGCGGATTCGCCGGCGCATCGAGGCGGCGCGGGGCCGCGCAGCCGCTGGTCTGGGCCAGCATCAGCACCAGCGCCAGCGGCGCTGCGAGCCACAATCGCCTAGGCACTGACGTCTCCGAGCGCGCGAATCAGCGCGAGGAAGGCCGGCCCGGCGACGAACACCATCAGCGCCGGGAAGAAGAACAGCACCATGACCACGGTCATGCGTCCCGACAGCAGATTGACCTTCTCGCGCAGATCCAGCGAACGTCGCTCCTCGATCACGTCCAGCGCTTCGAGCAGCGGTTCGCGGATCTCGCCGCCGTAACGGTCGACCTGGCGCAGCACGCCGAGCACGGTGCTCAGATCGTCCACCTCGACGAGATCGGCGAGATTCTTCAGTACGTCGCTGGTGTCGGCGCCGGCCTCGATCTGGCGCAGGACGAGATCGAGTTCGCGCCCGAGCTCCGGCAGCACGCCGCCGCCCTCGCGCACCAGGCTCGCCAGCGCCTGGCGCGTCGACAGGCCGGCCTCGAACAGCAGCGTCAGCAGATGGATCAGCAGCGGCACCTCGGCCTTGATGCGCCGGCGCCGCGCCGCCGCCGCGGCGCGCAGGATCCAGCGCGGCAGCAGGAACGAGAGCAGCACGGCGGCGACGCCGAACAGCAGCGTGACCAGGAACTTGTTGTCGACCTCGGCGAACAGCCAGAACACGAGCAGCAGCGCCGCGAGCGCGATCGGCAACACGCCCTGGAAGGCGTACCAGAGCACCCGTTGTTCGCCGCCGCGCCAGCCGGCCTGCATCAACAGACGGCCGCTCTCGCCCTCGGGGTCGACCATGCCTTCGATGGCCTTGCCGCCGCGCACCATCGACGCCACCAGCGGCCGCTGACCGCGATCGTCGAAGTCACCCCCGCCGCCGGCGACCTCCGGTGCCAGCCGCCGGCGCAGGCGGTGCTCGTCGCGCGCACGGACGAAGAGCAGCGCGAGCAGGCCGACGCCGAGCGTCGCCAAGAGGATGGCCGCGGCGATGAGGCCGGCGAACACCGTGGGATTCATGCGCGCGCCCTCGTCATGCCGGCTCCTCGGTCGAGCGCATCATGCGGTAGATCAGCAGCACGCCGACGACCTGCAGCGCCACCGATCCGATCAACAGCCAGCGGCCGACACCGTCGAACCACATCGTGCGGTAGTAGTCGGGGTTCTGCGCGAAGATGTACAGCATCAGCGCCACCGGAATCACCGACAGCACGACGGCCGAGAAACGCGTCTCCGCGGTGAGTGCGCGCAACTCGCGTGCGGCGCTGTCGCGCGCGCGCACCGCATGGATCAGGCTGCGCAGCAGGTTGCGCAGGCTGCCGCCGTACTTGCGGTTGATCGCCGCGGCGAGCGCGAGCACCTTGAGATCGCGTAAGCGGTGGATCTCGGCGGTCTCCATCAGCACCGACTCGATCGGCGCGCCCAGGCGCACCTGACGGCTGATCGACAGGAACAGCGGCCCGATCGGCTCGCTGCTCTCGCGCGCCGAGGCCGCGAGCGCCTCGTCCAGCGTGTTGCCGGCGCCGAGCACCCGGATCACGCTCTCGATGAACGGCGGCAACTGTTCGACGATGCGCGCGCGGCGCAGCGCGCCCTGTCGGTTGAGCCAGGCCCAGCCGAAGGCGAGCAGGATCGCGATCGCCGAAAGGCCGCCGAACCAGCCGAGCACGAGCACCGCGATCAGCGCCAGGCCCACGATCACCAGCAGGATGCGCGCCACGGTGTCGGCCGACAGCTCGGCACCGGTGCGCCACACCAGATGGCAGGCCCAGCGCAGCAAAGGATTGCGCAGGTGCGCACGCTCGGCCGGCATCACATAGGCCGCCTCGTCGCCGCCCATCGCGCGCAGGCGCAGCAGGATGTCCTCCTCGCGTTCGCGCATGCCGGCGCGCACGAACAGCCAGATCGCGCCGCCGGCGAACAGCAGCGCGAGTCCGAAGATGATCGCGAGCGCCATCAGATCGCCCCCCGGCAGTCGACGTGCCGGCCGTGTTCGACGTCGTAGCGGAACAGCTCGCGCATGAGCAGCTCGGCGCCGCGCATGCCGAGGACCTCGCTGATCGACATCACGCGCCGCTCGCCGCCTTTGAGCCGGCTGACGTGCACCATCAACTGGATCGCCGAGGCGATCTGGCCGCGGAAGGTGATCTCGCTGCCGGTATAGCCGGCGAAACCAGCGAGCAGTTCGAGCCGGTGCACGGCGTCGCGCGGGGAGTTGGCGTGCAGGGTGGTCATCGAACCGTCGTGGCCGGTGTTCATCGCCTGCAGCATGTCGAGCACCTCGTCGCCGCGCACCTCGCCGACGATGATGCGATCGGGACGCATGCGCAGCGCGTTGCGCACCAGATCGCGCGCACTGACCGCACGCTCGCCTTCGAGATTCGGCGGCCGCGTCTCCAGGCGCACCACGTGGCCGTGGTTCAGGCGCAGCTCGGCGGCGTCCTCGACGGTGATGACGCGCTCGTCCGGCGGGATCCACTGCGACAGCAGGTTGAGGAAGGTGGTCTTGCCCGAGCCGGTACCACCGACCACGATCAGATTGGTGCGCTTGTCGACGCGCTCCTTCAGGTACTCCAGCTCGGCCTCGCTGAGCGTGCCGTAGCGCAGCAGATCGTCGGCCGACAGCGGCTGCTTGCGGAACTTGCGGATCGAAAGGCACGGCCCATCGAGCGCGATCGGCGGGATGATGGCGTTGACGCGCGAACCGTCCGGCAGGCGCGCATCGACCATCGGCGTCGATTCGTCGACGCGGCGACCGATCGGCGCGAGGATGCGCTGGATCACGCGCACCACGTGGGCGTCGTTGAAGAAACGCACCGGGGCGCTGTAGAGCCGACCGTCGCGCTCCACGAAGACGTTGTTGGGGCCGTTGACGACGATGTCGTTGACGCTGTCGTCGTCGATCAACGACTGGATCGGACCATAGCCCATCAGCTCGTCGCGCGCATCGCGCGCCAGCGCCTCGGACTCGCGCTGGTTGACCGGCAGGCGCTGCTCGACGACGTAGCGCCGCATCTGTTCGGCGACGAAGCGTTCGATCTTGAGCGCGTCCCAGCGGTCGATGTCGAGATCGCGCTCCTCGATCTGCTGGATCAGATGCCGGTGGAAGCTGTTCTTGAGCTGCTGGTACTGCTCGGACAGCCGAAAGCGCGTGATCTGCGGATCGGTCGCTGGCGTCGGCGCGTTCACGGCGCGTCCTCGTTACCCGAACAAGCGGCCGAGCAGCCCCGAACGCTCCGGCGCCACGCGCGCCTGGCCGCCGACGAGGGCGGCGGCGAGCCGGCGCACGTCGAGCGCGAAGGGGTCCTTGGGGGCAAGGGTGAACATCGGCTCGCCGGCGTTCATCGCCTGGATGCGCGCACTGCCGTTGCTCGCCGACAGCGTGCCGAGCAGCGGCAGATCGAGGATCTCGGCGAGATTCTCGGGCTCAAGACCGATACGTCGGCGGTAGTAGTCGACCACCAGCGCGGTGCGGTCCAGCGGGCAGTCTTCCAGGCGCAGCGCGCGCAGCAGGTACTTGCTGTGCCGCGACTTCATGATCGACTGATCGGTCAACAACAGGGAGCGGTCGGCCTGGGTGACGAGGCCGGCGATGGTCTGCAGCGGCAAGTGGCCGTCGAAGGCGACGACGACGCAACCGAACAGGCCGCGCACGACCTGCAGCAGCTTGATGAACTCCTCGAAGTTGGCCTGCGGACGGCCGACCAGGTCCTCGGGCAGGCTCAGTAGGTACAGACCGCTGGGGTGTTTCGAGAACGCGGTGTCGATCAGCGTCTGGTCGCAGCGGTAGACATCGTTGATCGCGTCCAGCACGCTGTACGACTGGTTGATGTTGAGGAAGATCGCGGCGGCGCCGGCGGGCGTGGCCATGTCGATCAGCAGCACCGGTTCGCTGCGCGGCAGAAGATCGACCGTGGCCAGCGCCAGATGCTCGGCGACGAAGGCGATCGCATCGGTCGGATGGGCGGCGAACAGACCGAACAAGCGCCCCTGCTTCTGCGCCGCGCGCGCCGCCGGCGCTGCGCGCCGCAGCAGCTTGGACAGCAGTGCGGCGACGTCACCCTCGTCGCGCCGTAGCACCAAAAAGTCGCGGGCACCGGCGCGCATGGCCGCGAGCACGATGTCCGGATTGCTGTCAGCGCCGAGGCCGGCGATCGGCAGGTCCGGCATGCGCTCGGCGAGACGTTCCATCATGCTGATGCGCGCGTCGAGATTGCCGGCCTCGAACTGGAAGAACGCGACGTCGACGCGCCCCATCATCTGCACACGCTCGATCAGATCCTCGGCGTCGAGCGGCCGCACCAGCGAGAACTCCGCACCCTGCCCGGCGGCGTTCTCCAGCCAGCTCAGATACACGGGATCGTCGGCGACGACGACGGCCTGCGTTTTCATGATGCGCTCGTCCGATGTTCGACTCGGGCGGATTCTATGGCCTTTGCCACGCGCACCGGAGGTTTCAGCGCGAAAAGCCGCTATCGAACTCGCCGCGCTCGAGGAAGATCGTCTGCGCCGCGCTCGGCGCGTAGCGGTCGTACTCGGACCCCGGCAGCTTCGGCAGCCGCGCGCCCTTGGCCAGCGGGCGCACCAGGCGCGGTGTCACCACCATGATCAGCTCACGGTCCTCGCGTTTGAGGTCGTTGGACTTGAAAAACGCGCCGAGCACCGGAATGTCACCCAGCCACGGCACCTTGTTGACGTTGTCGGCGAGGTTGCTGCTGACCAAACCGGAGATCACGAAGGTCTCGCCGTCGCCGAGCTCGATCGTGGTCTCGGTACGCCGCACCGACAGCGCCGGCACGGCGACGCCACCGATCTGGATACCGGCCGAGAAATCGAGATCGCTGACCTCGGGTGCGACCTTCATCGCGATACGGTTGCGCGCCAGCACCGTCGGCGAGATCGCCAGACGCACGCCAAATTCCTTGTACTGGATCGAGATGCCGCCGGCGCTGGCACCGCCCTGGCTCACCGGCACCGGGAACTCGCCGCCGGCCAGATACGTCGCCGTCTGGCCGCTCATGGCCAGCAGGCTCGGCTCGGCGAGCACGCGCACCAAGCCCTTGCTTTCGAGCAGGCTGATGATGCCGAGCAGACCGCGGCCCGGATCGGCGAGCACCAGGTTGAAAGCGTTCTGCAGCGGTAGGTTCTGCAGGAATTCGATGCCGGCCGCACTCCCCGTGCCGAGTTCGACCCCAGACAAGCTGCCGGGCGCGAACAGGCCGCCGGAGTCGCCGCCGCTGGCCTTGGAGGCGTTGAGGCCGTAGCGACGCATCGTGCTGCGGCCGATCTCGGCGATCTTGACCGTGGTCATCACCTGCGTTTCGAGTTCGACGCCGCTGCTGTCGGTGAGCTGGCCGGCCTCGGCGAGCTGCCCGGCCTGGACCGCGCGCCGGTGCGCGAGCAGGTTGGGCAGCGTACCCGACAGACTACGTCCCTGATCGATCGTCGCCCCGGCGAGCTGCGGATCCGGCCGCGCGCGCGGCGACGGATCGACCACAGCGCCGACGCGCACGCGATACTCCTTGGGCTGCGGCGCGCCGCGCGTCCACACGTGCAGGCTGGTGATGCCCAGGCCATTGCCGGTGATCAACAGCTCGCGGCGGTTGACCACGGTCACATCGGCGATCGCCGGATTGCCGACCGCGACGCGGCTGACATCGCCGGCGGCGCGGTGCAGACGCTGGGTGCCGAGCTCGACCATCAGCACCGTCGGCTCGGCGCTCGCCGGCAGTGCGGCACACAACAAGAGCACCGTCATGGCGAGCAACCGCAGGCATGTCCCGAGCGTCGTCGAGGGGTGACGAAGCAACCCAATGACGCTCGCGGCCCGGGAGCTGCCCGGGATCGCCGCCACCGCGGCGCGGCCTCGCGATGACGCTGGGTTCTGCACTGGTGCACCGTTCATGGTCTGGGCCTTAGTGGGTCGTGACGACTTCACGCTTTGCGCCACGCAGGATTTCGACCTGCGGCCGCGGCTGGGCCTGCCGGGCGCGCTGCAGCCGTGCCAGCTCGGCGAGGCCGATGGCCTTGTCCGGCGCGCGCTCGGCGGTCCTCGTCGGGTCGCTCTGCCCGACGGGCGGCATCGGCGCCCCCGCCACGAGAGGCGCCTGGCTATGCAGGGCCAGGCGCAGCTCGCCGAGACTCGCGCCGAGCATCAGCTTGGTGGTCTGGTCCTCGGGCACCGCCAGCACCGCGGTGCGCTGCCGCGAGCGCTGACCGGCGTCGTCCCGCACGCCCTCGGGCCGGTCGATGATGCGCTCCTCGTAGGCCAGCACGCGCGCGGCTTCGAGCAGCACGCGTGACTGCGGCTGATCCAGCCCGGTGCCGCCACGCAGATAGAGCAGCACATCGACGATGTCACCGGGGCGCACGAAACCGCCGACGGCGACCACGTCGTTGATCTCGACCGACACCGCCTGATGGCCCGGTGGAATGATGCGGGCGAGCACATTGCCTTCCTTGAAGTAGCGCTGCGTCACCGGCGCGCCGGCGTCGATGTCGACCAGCGGCACCTTGCCGACGACGTCGTCGATGCTGCCGTATGGATCGGCCGGCACCACCGACACCGGCACCAGGGCCACGGCGTCGCGCGCGATCGGCTGGTAGGCGGCCAGCGGCTTGAGCGCGACGACGGCGAGCGTCTGCTGAACCTGCTGCTGCGTCACCTGCTGCTGCGCCTGCTGCACCTGCGCGGCGTAGTCGCGGCTGATCTTGAAGCCGACGAAAGCCAACACGACGGCCAGCAGGACGGCGACCACCGCAACGACCTTGAGCGTGGTGCTGCTCATGTTCTCATTCTCCAACTCCCCAGGACACGGCGCATCCGCACACCTAGATACGCACGACCGCGGTCGCGGTCAGCGTATCCGGCAGCGGTGGCACAGTGCCGACAATATAGAGGTTCAGCACCGGGAACAGGCTGCTCGGATTGGCCAGATCGAAGCGCAGCGTCACGCGCAGCGCGTCGCCGTCGACGGGGCAATCGGGCGTGCCTGCGGGGCACAAGCTCACCTCGACGCGCTCGCCGGCCGTGCCGACGACGCGCGCACGCTGCGATACCGGTAGCCAAGACAGCGCCGAGACGGCTGTGGCGCGCACCACCGCCTGCTGCCTCGTGAACGCATCATCGATCGCCGGATCGACCGCAACGGCGGCCTCGGCAGCCTCCTGCGCAGCATAGACGATGGATTGCTTGAGAACGTAGATGTAGGCGTAAACGATGACGCCGTAGACCAAGAGGAACAGGATCGGAAAGACGAAGGCGAACTCGACGACGGCGGCGCCGGACTGTCGCCAGTGCGTACCCCACCTTCGTGCCACTGCGCGTCCTGCAGTCATCACGTCACCCCTTTAACAGACCCCTGCGGCGAGCGTTATGCCGTCCACAACGGGCCCACCCACAGACGCACGACGAAGCCTGCCGACAAGGCCGCCGCCGCAGGCAACCGGTGGGACGGGCCGAACGACAGGCTCGCGATCGCCGCCATCGCGCCGAGTGCCACCGCCGCGATCCACATCGCCTCGACCGCGGCCAGCCCGCCGAGCAGAAAGCCAATGCAGCCGGCGAGCTTCACGTCTCCGGCGCCGAGTTTCTTGACCAGATACCCCGGCAGCCAGATCAGCACGCCGATCGCCGCCCCGGCCAGACTACCGAGCCAGCCGACGCCGGCGATGCCCTGCCCCTGATGCAGCAACAGGCCGGCGCCGGCCAGGGCAGCCACCACCAGGCTCCAGTTCGGGATCCGCCTTGTGCGCAGATCCCAGACCGAGATGGCGACTGCCCATGCCACGAACAGCCCCGTCACGACGGGCGATCGATAGCCTTACGGCGTGGCGCTCGCAGTGGCGGCCCCAACCGCGGTGACGACCGCATTGAACACGTCCGTCAACCCACCGCCGACGGCGAGCAGCACGACAATGAGCGCCACTGCGATCAGGCCCACGATCAGGCCGTACTCGACCGCGCTCGCCCCTTCTTCGTCCTTGAAAAAGGTTTTCAGATATTCCGTGTAGACCTTCAACATGGCGTGCTCCTGTGCTTTCGTACCGGCCGTGCGCGGGCCGTGGGCATACTATGAAAGCCGTTCCAAAGAGCGTCAAAGCTGGCGAGGCGATGGTTTTCTACCGTTCATCGGCTCTGTATCGCGACCACTCCGGGCTGAATCGGCGCCGCTCATCCTCACCGCGCGTCGGCTGCTAGTCTGGTTTCATGTCCACCTACGTCATCGGCGACATTCAGGGCTGCCGCGACGCGCTGTTGCGCCTGCTCGAGCGCTGCCGTTTCGACCCGGCGGCCGACCGCCTGATCTGCGCCGGCGACCTGGTCGCGCGCGGACCGGATTCGCTCGGCACGCTGCGCTTCGTCCATGGTCTGGGCACGGCGGCCACCGCGGTGCTCGGCAATCACGACCTGCATTTGCTGGCACTGGCCCAGGGCTTCGGCCGGGCGCGCGACGGTCTCGACACGGTGGTCGCGGCCGACGACGCCGAGACGCTGCTCGAGTGGCTCTCGACGCGGCCGCTGGCGCTGCACCACGCCGCCACCGACACCCTGATCGTCCACGCCGGCGTGGCGCCGCAGTGGACGGTGGCCCAGACCTTGGCCCTGGCCGGCGAGGCGCAGGCGGTGTTCGCCGACCGCGAGCGACGGCGCGCGTTTCTGCCGCGCATGTACGGTGATGCGCCAGCGCGCTGGCGAGACGATCTGACCGGCGACGATCGCCTGCGCTGCATCGTCAATGTGCTCACACGCGCGCGCTACTGCAGCGCGCAGGGCGACTTCGAGTTCGCGGAAAAAGGCTCACCCGGCGCCCAGGCGGGCGATCTGATGCCGTGGTTCGAGGTGCCCGAGCGGCGCAGCGCGGGCACGCGCATCGTTTTCGGCCACTGGTCGACGCTCGGACGGATCCACTGGCCGCAGGCAAACGTCTGGGGACTGGACACCGGCTGCGTCTGGGGCGGCGCGCTGAGCGCGCTACGGCTCGAAGATCTGCATCTGCTCGAGGTCCCCTGCGCGGGCTGAAATCCCACGCCCGGCCGCGGGTATCGGGGTCAACATGCGCCATTTTCCGACAGCGGCGCCGGCGAGCGGCCGCCACAATAGCGGCTCGTCGCTTTTTCGCGGGGGAAATCTTCAGCGTGAATCGCCGCGCCCAGTGCCGCCGAGAACCGGTCTGTGCCGCCGGTGGCCGAGGCGCGCCGCGCGCGCAGTGTCCGCGCCCCGACCCATCCCGCCAGCGCATGACATGAGCCACGACCTCGTCTACATCGTCCTGGATAGCTGCCGTTTCGACAGCTATCTGCGCGCAAAACGTCCCAACATGGACCGCATCGGCGCCGGCGAGCGCCGTTATGCCTACGCCTCCTGGACCTCGCCCTCGCACTACACCTATTTGATGGGGATGATCCCCCACGACAGTCCCAAGGGCGTGTTCGCCTCCGAGGTCTACAAGAAGGACTTCGTCAAATGGGTCGACCGCCTCGGCATCGAGGGCCTCGCGTTCAAGAGCTTCGTGCCGCAACTGTCGCTACCCAAGGTACTGCAGGACCACGGCTATCGCACCGTGGCGCGCGTGTCGATGCCGGTGCTGAACCCAAGCTCGCACCTGAACCGGCATTTCGACGACTACAAGCTGATGACCAATCACAACGATTTCGCCGGCATGGTCGACGAGATCGAGTTCTACGACGACGAGTCGCAGTTCTTCTTCCTGAACCTGGGCGAGACCCACTACCCGTACATGCTCGAACCCGGCAGCCTGCCGCACATCTCCGGCGTGCACGGCGTGTTCAAGCGCATGGACGACGAACTCGGCCGCGAGACCGAAGGCCGCTTCTTCGACGACGAGCAGATGAAGGCGCTGCACGCACAACAAATCCAGTGTGTCGAATACGTCGACGGCGTGCTCGACGCCCTGATCAGCAAGGCGCCGGCGCACACGCACTTCATCATCACCGCCGATCACGGCGAGTGCTTCGGCGAGGGCGGCTACTTCGGCCACGGCCCGATCGTGCATGACAAGGTCCTGGAAGTCCCGTTCATCGAAGGCAAGAAACGTTGAGTCCAAGGATGCGAATCGGATCGCCGCCGGATCCGGGAAGAACCGGCGCGAGGCAGGGAGTGCTGACGTGAAGACATTCGACGTGTTCGGGCTGTGTCCGGCAGACCTCGCCCACCCGGGTCTGGCCGTCGCGGTCAGCCGCAGCGGCGGCTGCGGCCTGCTCGACCTGACCGCGGTCCGCGATGCCGGCGCTGCGCGCCGCAACTTCGATCGGCTGCTGCACGCCTCGACCGGCGCGATCGGTCTGCGCATCGACGCGGAACACGCGGCGCTCGCCGCCGATCTGTTGACCCTCGCCGGCGCGCGCCGCCTGCATCTGATGATCGCCGGCGATGCCGCCGCGCAGCGCGCGCTGCGCACGCGCCTGGGCCCCGGCCCGCAGCATGTGTGGCTCGCCGAAGTGGGCAAGGCCGACGACGCCGCGCTACTCGAGGCGCATGTCGATGCGCTGGTCGCGCGCGGCATGGAGGCCGGCGGCTGGGTCGGCGGGGACAGCAGCTTCGTGCTGCTGCAGAAGCTCGCCGGTCGCGTTGCCAAGCCGCTATACGCGGCCGGCGGCATCGGACTGCGCGCCGCCGCCGCCTGTCGCGCCGCCGGCGCCGCCGGCGTCGTGCTCGACGACGCGCTGCTGCTGCTCGACGAATCGCCGCTGCCGGCGGCGCTGCAGAACGAACTGGCGCGCCTCGACGGTGGCGCATGCCGGCCGCTCGGCGAGCTGTTCGATCGCGCCTGCCGCGTCTACGCCAAACCGGCGAACGCGCTGCTCAAGCAGAGCGAGGCCGAAACGCGCCGCGCCGAAGCCGGCGAGCTCGACGTGAACCTGTGGACGCAGAAGCTTCAGGCGCGCCTGGGCTGGAGCGAGGACGCGCTGCTGCCGCTGGGTCAGGCGATCGGCCTGTCGGCGATCTATCGCACGCACTTGGGCTCGGCCGGCCGTCTCGTGCAGGCGGTGCGCCGCTGCGCGCAGCAGCAGCCGATGCGCGCCGCCGCGCAAAACCCGCTCGGCGCCGGTTCGGCGCTGGCAGTCTCGCACGGCACCCGTTATCCGCTGGTGCAGGGGCCGATGACGCGCGTGTCCGACTCGCCGGCCTTCGCCGCCGAAGTGGCCAAGGCCGGCGCGCTGCCGTTTCTTGCGCTCGCGCTGATGCGCGGCGCGCAGGTGCGCGAGCTGCTCGAACAGACGCGCGCGCGCCTCGGCGATGCGCCCTGGGGCGTGGGCATGCTCGGCTTCGTGCCCCAAGCACTGTTCGAGGAGCAGTGCGCCGCGATCTGGGCCTTTGCACCGCCCGAGCGGCCGCGTTACGCGCTGATCGCCGGCGGCCGCCCGGACCAGGCCGCGGCATTCGAGTCGCGCGGCATCCCCACCTACATCCACGCGCCGACGCCGGCCTTGCTCAAGCTGTATCTGGAGCAAGGCGTGCGGCGCTTCGTGTTCGAGGGCCGCGAGTGCGGCGGTCACGTCGGCCCGATCGCGAGCTTCCCGCTGTGGGAGCAGATGATCGAGCTCTTGCTGACCGCGGTACCGGCCGGCGAGGAGAAGAACATCCACGTGCTGTTCGCCGGCGGCGTGCACGACGCCCTGTCCGGCGCGATGCTCGCGGCGATGGTCGCACCGCTGGCCGAGCGCGGCATGAAGCTCGGCGCGCTGATGGGAACGGCGTATCTGTTCACGCGTGAGATCGTGGCGAGCGGCGCCATCGTGCAGACCTTCCAGGACGAGGCGCTGCGCTGCACGCGCACGGTCAATCTCGAATCCGGACCCGGCCACGCCTCGCGCTGCGTCGACACGCCGTTCGCGCGCACGTTCTTCGATGAGCGCCGCCGCCTGCTGCGCGAGCAGCGCAGCGTCGAGGACATCCGCGACGCCCTCGAAGACCTCAACCTGGGCCGCCTGCGCATCGCCGCCAAGGGACTGGACCGCGGCGCCGACGGCAAGATCGTCGTCGTGCCCGAGGACCGTCAGCGCAGCGACGGCATGTACATGATCGGTCAGGTGGCGACGCTGCGCGATCGCGTGCAGACGCTGGCCGAGCTGCACGCGGAGGTCTGCGACGGTGCCGCGCAGCGCCTCGAGGCCCAGGCCGGCGCGGCGCAGGCGCGCGCGGCCGAGGCCCGGCCGTCCGACGTCGCCATCGTCGGCATCGGCGTGACCCTGCCCGGCGCGAACTCGCCAGACGACTACTGGGAGCTGATCCTCAAGCAGCGCTCGGTCCTGCGCGAGGCGCCGCGCGAGCGCTGGGATCCGGCGCTGTTCTACGACCCGGACCCCAAGGCGCGCGACAAGGTCTACTCGAAGTGGGGCGGCTTTCTCGACGAGGTGCCGTTCGATCCGCTCAAGTTCGGCATTCCGCCCAAGTCGATGAAGGCGATCGACCCGCTGCAGTTGCTGACGCTCGAAACCGCGGTACGCACCCTCGCCGACGCCGGCTACGCCGATGGCGGCTTCGATCGCGAACGCGCCTCGGTGATTCTCGGCGCCGGCGGCGGCGCCGGCGATCTGGGCCAGCAGTACGCGATGCGCGCCGAGCTGCCGCGCTTCGTCGAAAACCTTTCGCCCGAAGTCTGGGAGCGTCTGCCGGAATGGACCGAGGAGTCCTTCGCCGGCACCCTGCTCAACGTCGCCGCCGGTCGCATCGCCAATCGCCTCGACTTCGGCGGCGTGAACTACACCGTGGATGCCGCCTGCGGGTCATCGCTGGCGGCGATCAGCCTCGCCGTGTACGAACTCGAAACCGGGCGCAGCGACCTGGTGCTGGCCGGCGGCTTCGACACCACGCAGTCGGCGTTTGCGTTCATGGCCTTCGCCAAGACCCAGGCGCTCTCGCCGAGCGGCAGGCCGCGCACCTTCGACCAGGCCGCGGACGGCATCGCCATCTCCGAGGGCGTGGCCATGGTCGCGCTCAAACGCCTGGCCGATGCCGAGCGCGACGGCGACCGCATCTATGCGGTGATCAAGGCCGCCGCCGGCTCCAGCGACGGCAGGGCCCTGGGCCTGACCGCGCCGCGCACCGAAGGCCAGGTGCGCGCACTCGAACGCGCCTATGCCAAGGCCGGCTTCTCGCCGGCGACGCTGGACCTGATCGAAGCGCACGGTACCGGCACGCCGGTCGGCGATCGCACCGAGGCGCAGACGGTGGCGCGCGCGCTCACCGACGGCGGCGCGGCGCCGAAGACCGCGGCGATCGGCTCGGTCAAGACCATTCTCGGCCACACCAAGGCCGCGGCCGGCGCCGCCGGCCTGATCAAGGTCGCGCTGGCGCTATACCACCGCACGCTGCCCGGCCACTACGGGGTCGAAAAACCGATCGACGTGCTCGCCGACCCGCAGGCGCCGATCTACCTGCTCAAGCACGCGCGCGCGTGGCTGACGCCGGGGGCGCACCCACGGCGCGCCGCAGTCTCGGCCTTCGGATTCGGCGGCACCAACTTCCACGCGGTGCTGGAAGAATACGCCGGCGCCGGCGGCAGCGCCGGCGGCGCGCGCTGGCCCTGCGAACTGTTCCTGTGGCGCGCCACCGACACGGCCCAGCTCCAGCACGAACTGGAACGCGTCCGCGACGCCATTCCCGCCGGCAGCCCGCTGCAGCCCGGCGTGCTCGCGCTGGCGCTCGCGCGCCAGGCCGATCTCAAGCGCGGCCGGCCGGTCGCACTCGCCATCGTCGCCGCCGATCTCGATGCGCTCAAGCAAGACATCGCGCGCGTGCTCGCGCATCTGCAGGGCGACGCCAAAGCGCTGCCGCCGCACATCCGCCTGAACCGCGAAACACCGGCCGACAGCCCCGCCGTCGGTTTTCTGTTCCCGGGCCAGGGCGCGCAGTACGTCGACATGTGCCGCGAGACCGCGCTGCACGTCGACGAACTGCGCAGCGCCGTCGAACTCGCCGAGGCGAGTCTGCGCGAGGTGCTGCCCGAGCGCCTGAGCGCGCGCATCTGGCCGCCGGCCGCCTTCGATGCCGAGACCGAGAATCAGCAGAACGCCGCGATCACCGATACCCGCTACGCGCAACCGGCGATCGGTGCGCTGTCGCTGGGCTATCTCGGCCTCGCGCAGCGCCTGGGGCTGTCGGCGGTCGCCACCGGCGGCCACAGCTACGGCGAGTACAGCGCGCTGATGGCCTCGGGCGCGATCGACCCGATCGACTTCCTGCGCCTGTCGGCGATCCGCGGTGCGGCCATGGCCGAGGCCGCGCGGCAGACCGAAGCCGGCGGCATGGCCGCGGTGCAGGCGCCGCGCGCAAAGATCGAGGCGCTGATTGCGAATCTCGACGGCGTGGTCATCGCCAATCACAACGCCCCCGAACAGAGCGTGATCTCCGGGCCCAAGGCCCAGATCGAGCGGGCCGTGACGCGACTCGGCGAGGCCGGTGTGCGCACGGTGCCGTTGCCGGTGTCGGGCGCCTTCCACACGGCGCTGATGGCACCGGCGCAGCCGCCGCTGTCGCGGGCGATTCACGCGACGCGCTTTTGCGCGCCCGCGCTCGCGGTGTTCGCCAACCGCGACGGCCAGCCGTACCCGCGCGAGCCGCAGGCGGTGCAACAGCAGCTCGATGCGCATCTGCTGCAGCCGGTGGAGTTCGTCGCCCAGATCGAGGCGATGTACGCGGCCGGCGTGCGCGTGTTCCTCGAACTCGGACCGCGCGGCATCTGCGCCGCGCTGGTGCGCCAGATTCTCGCCGGCCGCGACGACGCGCGCGCAGTATCGCTCGATAGCGGCATGCAGGGCATGAAGAGTCTGCAATTGGGCCTTGCCGAGCTGTTCGTCGCCGGCGTGCGCTTCGACGCCGCCGCGCTGCACGCCGGCCGCGGCCTGCCGCTGATCGAACCGGCGGCGCTGGCGCAGCACGCCGCGCAACCGACCTACGCCAGACACATCTGGTGGCTGTCCGGCGGCTGCGCGCGCGGCCCGGACGAAAGCGAGCGCCGCACCGGCAAGCTGCCGGCGCTGACCAAGGCTGCGCGCGACGCGGCGCGGGCGAAACTCGAAACTCAAATCCCGCCGCCAGCGGCACCGGCGGCGGCGCCGAGCCCCACCGCCGGCACGTCGAACGGGCTGTCGAACGAAGCCCTGCTCGCCTACCAGCAGACCATGCGCCAGTTCCTCGCACTGCAGGAGCGCGTGCTGCAGCAGTTCCTCGGTGGTGCCGCGCCAGTGCCCGCCGCAAACCCGGTCATGCCGACGCTGCCCGCCGCGCCGGCGCAGCCGCCAGGCGCCGCTGTGCCGGCGCCATCCGAACACCAGCGCGTCGAGCCGCAGCAGCACGGTGGACCGACACGACCGGCGCAGGCCACGTCTCACGTCTCACCGCTCACGTCTCACGACTCACGTCTCAGCTCTTCCGATGCCGTGGACTTCAAGTCCACGCTGCTGACCCTGGTGGCCGAGCGCACCGGCTATCCGACCGAGATGCTCGATCTCGACGCCGATCTGGAAGCGGACCTCGGCATCGACTCGATCAAGCGCGTCGAAATCATCGGCGCCTTGCAGAAGGCGCTGCCGGAAGCCATCGCCGCCGGCATCAAGTCGCACATGGCGCGCTACACCAAGGCGCGCACGCTCAAGGCCGTGCTGGCCGAACTGGCGACGCTCGAAGCTGCCGCAGCGCCTGCGCAAGCGGACGCCACGTCTCACGTCTCACAACTCACCTCTCACGGCAGCGTCGACTTCAAATCCACGCTGCTGACCCTGGTCGCCGAGCGCACCGGCTATCCCACCGAGATGCTCGATCTCGACGCCGATCTGGAAGCGGACCTCGGCATCGACTCGATCAAGCGCGTCGAAATCATCGGCGCCTTGCAGAAGGCGCTGCCGGAAGCCATCGCCGCCGGCATCAAGTCGCACATGGCGCGCTACACTAAGGCGCGCACGCTCAAGGCCGTGCTGGCCGAACTGGCGACGCTCGAAGCTGCCGCAGCGCCGGCTCCGGCACAGACCACGTCTCACGACTCACGCCTCACGTCTCACGACTCACTCTCCGTCTCTGGCGACCGCGGCGACGCTGTCCCCCTGCCCCGCTACGTGGTCAAGTCGCGCGCCGCCCCGCTGGCGGGAAACCCCGTGGACCTCAGCGGCCTCGCCCTGCTGCTCGGCGCCGACGATGCGATCCGCGACGGCCTCGCCCGCACGCTGCGCGCACGCGGCCTAACGCCGGTCGGCATCGATGCCACGGATGCGGATGCCCTGCGCAACGCGATCGACGCCGCGCGCGCGCGGCACGGCCCGGTGCGTGCGCTGCTACACCTGCACGGCCTCGGCGCCGCAGCGGCCGACGACATCGACGCCTGGCGCGCGCTCTATCGCCGCGACCTGTTGAGCCTGTTCCACGCGCTGCAGCACTGCCATGACGAGCTGGCGGGCGCGCGCGTGCTCGCCGCCAGCCGCCTCGGCGGCACCTTCGGTCGCGATGCGATCGGCGACGGCGGCCCGCTCGCCGGCGGTGCCTGCGGTCTGCTCAACTGCCTGCGCATCGAACAGCCGGACTGCCGCGCGCGCGCGGTCGACTTCGACGGTCATACCGACGACGAGGTCGTCGAGCTGCTCGCCGCCGAGCTGTTCGCCGACGACGCCGAGACCGAGGCCGGCTACATCGGCCGCGAACGCTACGGCGCGGCGACGTTGGCGCAGCCTCTGACGGCCACGCCGTTCGCGGCCGGTCTCAGCCCCCGATCCGATTGGGTGGTGTTGGCCAGCGGCGGCGCGCGCGGCATCACCGCGCAGATCATCGCGACGATGGCGCGGCCGGGCATGCACCTGGTGCTGCTCGGCCGTACGCCCGAGCCCGCGGCGGAAGCCGAGTCCACGGCCCGTCATGCCGATGCCGACGCCTTGCGCAAGGCACTGCTGGCCGAGCGCCTCGCGCGCGGCGAGCGTCCGCGCCCGGTCGAGATCGAGGCCGATGTCAGCCGCATCCTCGTCGAGCGCGAGCTGCGCGCGAACCTCGCGCGCCTGCGCGCGACCGGCGCCACGGTCGACTATCGCGCCGTCGACGCACGCGACGCCGATGCCTTCGGCGCGCTGATCGACGAGCTGTACGCGCGGCACGGCCGCATCGACGCCGTGCTGCACGCCGCCGGCGTGATCGAGGACAAGCTGATCAAGGACAAGCGCGCCGATTCCTTCGAGCGCGTGCTCGCCACCAAGCTCGATCCGGCCTTCGTGCTCGCGCGCAGGCTGCGGCCCGAATCGCTCAAGCTGATTGCCTTCTTCACCTCGGTCGCCGGCCGCTACGGCAATCGCGGCCAGGCCGACTATGCCGCCGCCAACGAGGCATTGAACCGCCTCGCCTGGGAGCTGCAACGCCGCTGGACCCAGACCCGCGTGATCGCGGTGAACTGGGGCCCCTGGGAGGCCGGCATGGCCAACGCCGCGATCCAGGCACAGTTGCGCGAACGCGGCATGGAGCCGATCGGCATCGCCGCCGGCTGCCGCTTCTTCCTCGACGAGCTGGCGAGCGGGCCGCGCCACGAGGTCGAGCTCGTCGCCGGCCGCGGACCGTGGGGGCAGATGCAGCCACCCGCCGCCACCGCGCAGACGGCGGCGCCGCGCCACGCCTTCGTGCGCAAGCCGGCGCGCATCGGCGTCGGCGGCGCGGTTGCGCTCGACCTGCACCTGACCCTCGCCGAGGACCCCTGGCTACGCGATCACCTGATCGACGGCCAGCCGGTGGTGCCGCTCGGCGTCGCGCTGGAAACGATGGCGCAGTTCGTCGCGCAGAACTGGCCCGGCTGGTGCGTGGCCGAGGTGCAGGACCTGCAGATGCGCGCGCCGCTGCACATCGACCCCGAGCATGGCAGCGACATCGTGCTGCGCGCGAAGGCGGCCACGCACGCGCAGGCCGACGGCCAGGTCATCACCGTGCAGCTCGGCGGCGCGCGCCGTGGCGAGGATCCTTACTTTCGCGCCAACGTGGTGCTGCGGCAGACGCCGCCCGCCGCCGCAGCGCCGCAGCTCGCGGCGCTCGCCGAACGCGATCCGATGGACGCCGCCGACGCCTATGCGCGCGTGCTGTGCCGCGGCGAGCGTCTGCGCGTGATCGAACGTATCGACGCGCTCGCCGCCAACGGCGCTGCCGGTCGTGTGCGCGCCAGCAACGCCGCGCGCTTCGTCACCGCCTGCGATGCGCCGTGGCTGTTCGATCCGGCGCTGCTCGACGCACTGACCCAGCTCGCCTTCGTCTGGGCCCACCGCCAGCGCGGCCACGGCGTGCTGCCGCTGCGCGTGGGTCGCGTGCGTCGCTATGGCGATGCGCCCACGGGCCGCGTCGCGCTGGTGCAGCACTTGGTCGCGCTGTCGGACGAGCGGCTGCGCGTCGACGCCGAGTTCACCGACGCCCAGGGCGTACTGCGCTACGCGGTCGACGACTTCGTGCACACGATGAACGCCGCGCTCAGCCGGCTCGCACCCAGCTCGCCCGACTACGTGCGGCCGGGTCTCGGCCAGCGCGGCTGACCCGTGGCGCGGCCGCTCGACATCGCCATCATCGGTCTCGCCGGGGTCTACCCCGGCGCCAAGGACGCGCGTGCGTTCTGGCAGAACATCTGCGCCAAGGTCGACGCGATCAGCGAGGCACCGGCCGACTGGGTCGGCCCGTACTTCGAGCCGGGCACGAATGCCGACGACCGCATCTACACCACGCGCGGCGGCTTCCTGCACGAACTCGCCCACGTCGATCCGCTCGAAGTTGGGCTGATGCCGAGCGTCGCCGCCGGCGCCGATCCGGATCACCTGCTCGCGCTCAAGCTCGCGCGCGATGCGCTCGCCGACGCCGGTTACGCCCAGGGCAAGGGCATCGACGGTTCGCGCGCCGGCGTCGTCATCGCGCGCGGCACCTACGGCAACCGCGGGCTGGCCAGCATGCTCGCGCGCGGCTTCTTCATGGATCAAATGATGGACGTGATCCGGCAGTTGCGGCCGGACTTCACCGAGGCCGAGATCCGCGCGCTGCAGACCGATCTGAAGAAGCAGTTGCCGCCCTACGGCGGTGACTTCGTCGGTGTGCTCACGCCCAACGTCATCGCCGGCCTGATCGCCAACCGCCTCGATTTCATGGGGCCGAGCTACATCGTCGATGCCGCCTGTGCCTCGGCGCTGATCGCGCTCGATCAGGCGGTGCAGGAACTCACCAGCGGCCGCTGCGACCTGATGCTGTGCGGCGGCACCCAGGCGCAGACGCCGCCGCAGCTCTTCATCCAGTTCTGCCAGATCCAGGCCTTGTCGCGCGATCGCCTGCGCCCGTTCCAGAAAGGCGCGGACGGCACCCTGCTCGGCGAGGGCAGCGGCATGCTGGTGCTCAAGCGCCTCGCCGATGCCGAGGCCGCCGGCGATCGCATCTACGCGGTGATCAAGGGCATCGGCACGGCCTCCGACGGCAAGGCCAAGGGCCTGCTCGCGCCGCGTCTGGAAGGCGAGGTGCTGGCGCTGCGCCGCGCTTACGAAAGCTCCGGCATCGACCCGCTGACCGTCGATCTGATCGAGGCGCACGGCACCGGCACCGTCGTCGGCGACAAGACCGAGATCGAAGCGCTGACCGAGGTGTTCGGCGCGCGCGGCAGAGGTCCTAAGATCGCGATCTCGGCGGTCAAGTCGATGATCGGCCACTGCCTGCCGGCAACCGGCACCGCGTCGCTGATCAAGACCGCGCTGGCGCTGCACCACAAGGTGCTGCCGCCGATGCTCTGCGACGAGCCTGACCCGGCGCTAAATCTGGAACGCACGCCGCTGTACATCAACAACCAGACGCGGCCGTGGGTACACGGTGGCGAGACCCCGCGGCGCGCCGGCGTCAATGCCTTCGGCTTCGGCGGCATCAACGCGCACGTCGTGCTCGAAGAGTACGTGCCGGCACTGGCGAAGACGCAGGTCGGCGTACTCAACACGCCGGAATCCGGCGAAGTGTTCCTGCTCGCCGCGGACAGCCGCGACCGCCTCGTCGAACTCGCGCAGGCTGCGCTGGCGCAGCTCGATGCTGCCTTGCCGTTGACGCCGGCCGAAGTCGCGCGCGCCGCGAGCGCGCACACGCGCGGCGCGCACCGGCTCGCCATCGTCTGCGACGGTGCCGCCGATCTGCGCAAGAAGCTCGGCAGCGCGCTCGACAAGCTCGCCAGCGCGGACGCGGCGCCGTTCAAGACCCGCAACGGCGTGTACTACGGTCATGGGCAGGCACCCGGCAAGCTGTGCCTGCTGTTCCCGGGCGAGGGTTCGCAATACCCCGACATGCTGCGCGAGCTCGCGCTGCGCTTTCCGCAGGTGCGCGCGGGCTTCGACTTCATCGAGGACGCCGCGCGCCGCCGCGGCAGCCGCTCGCGCGCGGCGCTGGTGTATCCCGCGCCGACCGGCTACGACGCCGCGCAGCGCGCCGAACTCGAAGCCGCGCTGCAGACGATGGATGTCGGCGCCGAAAGCGTGTTCGCGGCGAGCCTCGCACTGCAGCGGCTCTACGACGACCTCGCCCTGCACTTCGACGCGATGCTCGGTCACTCCACCGGCGAGAACACCGCGCTGACCGCCTCGGGCGTGCGCCGCTACGCCTCGACCGACGAGCTCGCCGAGGCGGTGCAGGCGGTCCATGGTCTGTACCGGCGCCTCGACGCCGAAGGACGCATCGTCCACGGCACGCTGCTGTCCGTGGGCGGACTCGACGAGGCGATGCGCGCCGAGCTGCTCGCCGGCGATCACGGCCTGCAACTGGCGATGGACAACTGCCCGAACCAGCTCGTGCTGTTCGGTACGCCCGAGGCGGCCGAGCGGCTGCGTGAGCAGCTCTCGGCACAGGGCGCGATCTGCCAGGCGCTGGCCTTCGGTCGCGCTTACCACACGCCGCTGTTCAAACCGATGGCCGACGCCTTCCGCGACTACTTCCGCGCGCTCGACTTCGGTCCCGGCCGCGTGCCGCTGTACAGCGCGCGCAGTTGCGCGCCGTTTCCGGACGACGCCGCGGCCATCCGCGAACTGGCCGCGCAGCAGTGGGAAAACCCGGTGCGCTTCACCGAGACGCTGCGGCGACTCTACGACGACGGCTACCGCGTGTTTCTCGAAGTCGGTCCCGGCGGCACTCTCACCTCGTTCGTCGCCGACACGCTGCGCGACAAGTCCGACGTGATCGCCATCGCCAGCGACAACCGCCGCCGCGGCAGCCTGACGCAGTTCCACACCGCACTGGCGACGCTGTTCGCCGCCGGCATCGTCTTCGATCCGCGCAAGCTGTACGCGCATCGCGATGTCGCCGAGTTCGATCTGCTCGCGCCGCCGCGTGTGCCGAAGACGGGTGCGCCCAAGCAAGCCCTGCGCATGCCGCAGGTGGTGTTGCCGGCGCAGTGGAAGCGGCCGTTGCCGGCGACCTCCCCTCTCCCGCAAGCGGGAACGGCGAACGAGGATGCGCGCCTCGCCCTGCTGCGCAGCCACTTCGCGCTGATGCAGGACTTTCTCGACAGCCAGGCGCGCGTGCTCGGTCTGGTCGCGGGCGTGGCAACGACGGTGACACCGACGGCCCCAGCGCCGGGGCTCGATCCCGCCTACCCGCTGCTCGGCACCGTGCGCGAGCAAAGCGACGCGCATCTGGTGATGGAACGCCGCTTCGATCTCGACACCGACGCCTTCCTGCGCGATCACTGCATCGGCGGCGCGCCGAGCGCGCGCGATCCTTCGCTGCTGGCGATTCCGGTGATGCCGTTCACCTTCAGCCTCGAAATCTGCGCCGAGGCGGCGGCCAAGCTGGTCGGATGCGCCGACCTCAAGGTGGTCGCCCTCGAACACGCCCGCGGCAGCCGCTGGCTGTCGCTCGACGACGGTGCGCTCCACCTGCGCATCGCCGCCGAGCGCATCCCCACGCAGAACGACGAAGCCGCGCGCGTGCACGTGCGCCTGTTCCTGCTCGGCGACGCCGCACCGAGCGGCGGCGTGATCGTGTTCGAGGCGCAGGTGCTGCTCGCCGCCGACTACCTGCCGGCGCCGCCGCCGCTGGACTGGCCGGGCGCCGACGCCAAGCCGCCGCGCTTCAACGCCGACGACGCGCTGTACACGCGCGGCATGTTCCACGGCCCGCGCCTGCAGGGCGCGAAGAAGCTGCTGCGCTGGAACGCGCAGGCGATCGACATGGAACTGACGACGCTGCCGACGCAAGACTGGTTCGGCTTCACCCAGGCGCCGCGGCTGCAACTGGACGCGGCGCTCGCCGACGTGCTCGGCCAGACCTTTTACTACTGGCTGCAGGAGCAGCACGGCGGCCTCGTCAACTGCTTCCCCTACGCCATCGGCCGGCTGACGCTGCACGCGCCGCCGCTGCCGGCCGGCACGCCGCTCTACAGCCGCGCGCGGCTGCAGGTACCGGCGCCGGATCGCCTGAGCGCCGATGTCGAGGCCCGCGATGCGCAGAATCGCGTGGTCATGCGCGCCACGCAGTGGGAAGACCGAACCTTCGAGGTGCCGGAGCGCTTCTACCGTTTCCGTCTGCAGCCGGCACGGAACTTTCTCGGCGAGGTGTGGATGGACGGCCTGCTGCCGCCGGGGCTGCACGCGCGGCGTGTCGCGCCGTTCGACGACGATCTGCTCGCCTCGGGTGGCGGCATCTGGGGCCGCGGCCTCGCCCACATGGTGCTGAATCGTGCCGAACGCGCGCGCTGGTACGCGCTGCCGGCCGCAGGCCCGCGTCGCGAGGAATGGCTGCTCGGACGCATCGCGGCGAAGGAGGCCGCGCGCGACTGGCTGCGCACGCGTCATCGGCTCGAACTCGCCAGCGCCGACATCGAGATCGTCGGCGACGATCGCGGCCGCCCCGAGATCCGCATCGATGCGCTGCCCCATGCGGCCATGCCGGCGCTGTCGATCGCGCACAGCCACGGCTTTGCGGCAGCGGTCGTGGCCGACCCGGGCCTTGCGGTCGGCTTGGACTACCAGCGCCTGCGCTCGATCCGCGCCAACGAGTTGATCCAGGGCGCCTTCGGCGACGCCGAGCAACATTGGTTCGCAAAGCTCGACGAGGGCGAGCGCGGTCTGGTCGCCACCGCACTGTGGTGCGCCAAGGAGGCCGCGTCCAAGGCCGCCGGCACGGGCCTTCAAGGCCGGCCGCTGGACTGGGTCGTGAGCGCCTGCCAGCTCGATCCGCGCAGCGTTGCCTTCGGTTCTGCACAGGTCGTGCACGCCGGTCGGGTTTATGATGTGGCCCTGCAGTTCGAAGGCCGCGACGCGATCAGCGCGCTGTGCCTCGTTGCGGCTCCTGCCCGCCAGCACGTTTCCTGAGCCAGCGCGCCTGCATTCGCGTCGACTTGCCTTTGCATCCCGTCATGTCCGATACCCCCAGCAAGACCAAGACCGCCACCAAGACCCTGTTCATCGGCCTCGATGGCTGCACCTACACCGTGCTCGACCAGATGACGCGCGAGCTGCCGGGCACCGGCATCACGATGCCGTTCATGAAGTCGCTGATCGAGCGCGGCACGCGCGCCAAGCTGCGTTCGACGCCCAATCCCCTGACGCCGCCGGCGTGGTGCTCGATCATGACCGGGCGCAGTCCCGGCGAACATGGCGTGTTCGACTTCATCCGTGCCGAGGATCGCGGTGGCGAGGTCTACTGGACGCTGTACGACGCGCGCGACATCGACTGCGAGACGATCTGGTCGATCTGCTCGCGCAAGAACGTCTCGGTCGCCGCGCTGAACTTCCCGCTGACCGCACCGGCCGCCGAGAACTTCAAGGGCTCGATCGTGCCCGGCTTCATCCCAGCCAAGCACCTGCGTCGCAACACCCATCCACGCGAGCTGTTCGAGCGCATCAAGACCGAGATTCCGGGCTTCGATCCCAAGGAACTCGCCTGGGACTTCGACAAGGAAAAGCAGGCGATGGAGTCGCTGTCCGCCGACGAGACGGCCAAGTGGGTGCGCTATCACCTGCCGCGCGAGGCGCAGTGGTTCAAGGTCGCCGAGTTCATCCTCGACAAGGACCGCCCCGAGTTCATGGCGGTGATGTTCGACGGCACCGACAAGATCCAGCACCAGGCCTGGCCGTGGCTCGACCCGGCGCTGCTGCCCGACAACCCGCAGGGCCACGACAAGCAGATGCGCGAGGTCTGCCTCGAGTACTTCCGCAATCTCGATGGCTACATCGAAAGACTGGTAACGCTCGCCGGGGCCGATACGCAGGTGTTCTTCGCCTCCGACCACGGCTTCACCGCGTCGACCTACGTGCTGCGCATCAACGCCTTTCTCGAAGAAAAAGGGTATCTCGCCTGGGCGCATAGCGACGGCAGTGACATGGCGATCCGCCGCGAGGCCGCGGACTTCGCCAATCTCGACTGGACCAGGACCACGGCCTACTGCCGCACGCCGTCGAGCAACGGCATCCACATCCGCGTCGCCGAAAAGCCAGGCGATCCGGGCATCCGGCCCGAGGACTACGAGAGCTTCCGCGACAAGCTGATCCATGATCTGAAATCGCTGAGGCATCCGCGCACCGGCGCGCCCATCGTCACCGACGTGCTCAAGCGCGAGGTGCATTTTCCGGGACGGCACATGACGCGCGCCTGCGACCTGACGCTGGTGCTGTCGGACCACGGCTTCGTCTCGATCAAGAACCTCAAGCCCTGCGTCGTCGAGCGGCCGCAGGCGATCGGCACGCATCATCCGGACGGCATCTTCATCGCCGCCGGCCCCGGCATCGCGGCCAACGGCATGGTCGAGACGCGGCGCATCGTCGACGTGGCGCCGACCCTGCTGCACAGTCTGGGTTTGCCGGTGCCGGCCGATTTCGAGGGCGAGGTACCGGCATCGTTCTTCGACCCCGACTGGCTCGCCGCGCACCCGGTGAAAAAGGGTGCGCGCACGCGTGCACCCCAGCGGCGCGAGCTCGATGAGGAAATGGACGCCGGCGAGCAGAAGCAGATCATCGAGCAACTCCAGATGCTCGGCTACATGGAGTGAGTCCGCTGGGCAGCCGCGGCGACCGTTCGTCGGCCCGCGACCGCCGTTGCCGCCCGATGCGGTATTTCGCCGGCATGCGCATCGACATCGGCTGACGGGCCGCTCGGCGATCCCGCCGACGACGGCGCGGCTGTGCGCCGCGATCATGGCGGCGAGCGCAAGGACCCGCCCCATGCACCCCGAGAACATTCGTCACGTCGGCCTGATGGCCAAGGATCTGGTCCGCTTTGGACTCAAGGTCTACGAAGGCAAGTCGATCGCCGGCAGCCTCGTCTACGAGAGCCCGGCCTTCATCCTCGATCCGCGCCGGATCAAGAACTGCAAGGTCGGCGCCTTCACCTATTTCAACGGTCACACGACGTCGAGCATGTACGCGACCGAAGTCGGCCGTTACGGACAGATCGGTGAGTCCTGCATCATCGGGCCGCCGGAACACCCGATGGACTGGTTCAGCACGCACATGTTCGCGTTCACCCAGCGCGAATACCTGCCGCGCTTCTACGAGCTCGCCGACGCCGCGCGGCTCGCACCCGATGGTCCCACGCCGACGCCGTTTGCGATCGCACCCAAGACCGTGATCGGCCACGATGCCTATGTCGGTGCCGGTGCCTTCGTCAAACGCGGTGTCACCATCGGCGTCGGCGCGGTCGTCGCCGCGCGCGCGGTGGTGACCCGCGACGTGCCGCCCTACGCGATCGTCGCCGGCACGCCGGCGCGCATCCTACGCTACCGCATCCCCGAACGCCTGATCGAACGCATGCTCGCGCTGCAGTGGTGGCGCTACGATCTGGCTCCGCACAAGCACCGCGTCGACTTCGCCGACGTCGTCGGCACGCTGTCCTACCTCGAAGACGCACGCGAAGCGGGTAAACTCCTGCCGCTCGTGCCGCGGACCTACCGGGTCGAGCGCACCCGCGAGGGCTTCAATCTCGACCGCCTGCCGCAACCGCTCTATTTCGCAGAATCCGAATGTCCGTCAGCGACACCTATCTCGAACGACTCGTCACCCTCCTTGCGGACTTCACGCAGGACTGGGACCACGAGTTTGCCGGCGTGATGAACCGCGACACGCGGCTGTTCGCCGATCTGGGCTTCGAGTCGATCGACATCATCCAGCTCGTCGTCGCGATCCAGGAAGACATCCTCAAGCGCAAGCTGTCCTTCGACAGGCTGCTGATGAAGGACGGCCGCTACGTCGACGACCTGTCGATCGGCCAGATCGCCGACTTCCTCGCCGCCCACGCCCCCGCCTGATCCTCCGGCATCCGCCGGCTCTGGGCGGCAGCGCGCATTTGCCGCATACTGCCGGCAGATTTTGTCGGACTGTCCACATTGGCCGACGATGCCGACCCGCAAAACCACGACGCGCAAGCGCAGCGGCGCGCCCAAGCGTACCTACCTGAGCCGCGACAGACGCCGGCAGGCGCTGCTCGACGTCGCCTCCGGCATCGTCGAGAGCGAAGGCTGGGCCGCGCTGACGATGAGTGCACTCGCCGAGCGCGGCGGCACCAGCCGCCAGCTCGTCTACCAGCATTTCCCGAGCCTGGAGAAGCTGCTCGCCGACACCGCCTGGCACATCTTCCACGGGACCATGCAGCAGACCCAGGCCTCGATCGCCGCGCACCCGAGCGCGCTCACCGAGGCCGCCAAGGCGTCCGAGTCGTTCACGCTCGACCTGCCGCCGGGCCGCGGCGATGCGCTGTGGCAGCTCGTCGCCGGCACCGCATCGGCGACGCCGGAACTGGAGAAGATCCGCCGCAGTCTGCGACAGGTGATCGTCGGCCTGTGGGCGCCGCTGGTGCGCAAGCAGCTCGGCCTCAACCCCGCGGATGCGCGTGCCTACGCATGGATGGCGGTGATGGCGTTCTGGGGCATGCGCCAGCTCATCCGCGACGGCGAGATCACGCGCACGCGCGGCATCCGGTTGTTCAACGAGTTTCTCGATCGGATCGCCGCCCGGTGAACGCGGACGCGCCGTATCATGGCCACCCGTTGCCGCCGATCCGCCCATGCGCCGCCGTCCCTCGCCAGAAGAATCCGCCGCCGGCGAATCGGCGCCGAGCAAGAGCCAGCGCAAGCGCGAGGACGAGGCGCTGATCGCGCTCGGCGCCGCGCTGCTGGCGCTGCCGCAAGCGCAGCTCGACGCGCTCCCGATGTCGGAGCGCCTGCGCGAGGCCTTTGCCGACTACCGGCGTTTCCCGACGAGGGAGGCGCGCCGCCGGCAGATGCAGTACATCGGCAAGCTGCTGCGCCGCGACGACCCCGCACCGCTCATGCAGGCGCTGGCGGCGCACCGGCGCCTGCGCGACCACGAAACCCGGTCACTGCACGACGCCGAGCAGTGGCGCGAGCGCATCCTCGCCGGCGACGACGGCTGGCAGGCGTGGATCGCCGCCTTCCCCGCCGGCAACACCCGCGCCCTGCGCGGCCTCGTCACCAACGCCCGTCGCGAGAAGGAGCAGGCCGAGCATGTCGCCCGCCAGCGCGGCGAGACGCCGCGCAAGGGCAAGCTCTACCGCGAACTGTTCCAGAAGCTGCGCGCGGTGATGGCGAGTGGTGCGGATCCGAGCGCGAATGGGCCGCGCGACTCATCCTATGATTGACATACTGTCACTTTTCTACCGGACTCCGCCATGAAGCTCTACACCAGCCAGGGCGCCATCAGCCCGGCCCGCGTCCACTTCTTCCTCGCCGAAAAGGGCATCGAGATCGAGCGCGTGCAGGTCAACCTGATGAAGGGCGAGCACAAGACCCCCGAGTACCGCGCGCTCTCACCCAACGGCCGCACGCCGGCGCTGCAGCTCGACGACGGTCGCGTGATCTGCGAGAGCACCGCGATCTGCCACTACTTCGAGGCGCTGCAGCCGACGCCGCCGCTGTGCGGCACGACGCCGGTCGAACGCGCACGCATCGAAATGTGGGATCGCATGATGGAGTTCGAACTGATGCTGCCGATGGCGATGGCCTTCCGACACACCTTTCCCGCGATGAAGGCGCTGGAAGACCAGGTGCCGGAATTCGGCGAGAAGCAGCGCGAGGTCGCGCGCAAGCGCGCCGCGCGGCTCGACCGGCAACTGGCGACGCAGGACTACATCGCCGGCAGCGAGTTTTGCATCGCCGACATCACCGCGTGGTGCTCGTTCCGCTTCTTCCGCATCGCCGGCTTCGACATCACCGACGAGACACCACACCTTGCGGCCTGGTTCGCGCGCATCAAGGCGCGGCCGGCGGCGGCGCAGGCGTTCGCCTGATCGGCGCGCTTCAGTTCTGCCAGTAGACGTATTCGTCGTCCGGGCTCTCCGGCTCGGCCAGGGTCTTGTCGATCAGCACCGGCAGCTCGACGAAGCTCGGCCACATCGGCTCGGCCATCTGCGCATTGTGCGCATCGAGCAGCGCACGCAGCTCGGCGACCTTGTCCGGACGCCGGTCCGCGAGATCGTGTTGCTCGGTCGGATCGACGTCGAGATGAAACAGCCAGTGCTTGTCGGGACGCTTGGCGACCTGCAGCTTCCAGCCGCGCGCGATCACCATCTGGTAGCTGCCGTCGCGCCAGAACAGCGCCTCGTGGGGCGGCGCCTCGATCTCGCCACGCAGATATGGCAAAAGATCGCGGCCGTCGATCACGCGATCCTCCGGCAGGCGCGCACCGGCGGCGGCGACCGCGGTCGGTACGATGTCGATGCTCGATACCGGGTGCGGGAAGTCGATGCCGGCGGGAATCCGCGCCGGCCATTGCGCGACGAAAGGCACGCGCACACCACCTTCGAACAGGGTCAGCTTCCAGCCGCGGAACGGCCGGTTCAGATCGGGCAGACCGAGGTAGTTCGGCGCGCCGTTGTCGCTGGTGACGATCAGCAGGGTGTGCTCGGCCAAGCCCTGCGCCTGGAGTGCCGCGCGCACGCGGCCGACGCTGCGATCCACGGCGCGCAGCATCGCGCCGTAGACGCGGCGCCGGTGATCGGGAATGTGCGCCAGCGCGTCGTAGTCGGCCTTCGCCGCCTGCAGCGGCGTGTGCGGCGCCCAGTGCGCGAGGTACAAGAAGAACGGCCGGTGACGGTTGGCCTCGATGACGCGGATCGCCTCGTCGGTGTAGTAGTCGGTCAGATAGCCGCGCGGCTCGAACCAGTCGCCGGCGTTGTAGCTGGTCGCATAGCGCATGTTCGCCCACAGGAAGCGGTCGATCGGATCGAAGTCCTGGCGCGAGTTGACGACCTCGGGATGGTCCACCGGCAGGTACAGCCCGTTCTCCATGTACAAGCTCTCGTCGAAGCCCTGATTCAGCGGCCGCAGCGCATCGGTGCCGCCCAGATGCCACTTGCCGATGTGCACGTTGTGGTAGCCGGCCGGCTTGAGCATCTCCGCCAGGGTGATCTCGGCGGGCGGTAGACCCAGCTCATCGAAACCGGCGATGTCCGCGGCGCGCTCGGGATGCACGATGGTCGGCAGCCGACGCCGGCGCTGGGTGTCGAGCATCGGCGCGACGCGCGCCATGTTGCCGGGTGTCGGGGTGTACTCGAAGCCGAAGCGCGAGTGGTAGCGTCCGGTCAGCAGCGAGGCCCGTGACGGCGCACACACGGCGTTCGCCGCATAGCCGTTGCGAAAGCGCACGCCGGCGGCGGCCACCGCGTCGATGTTCGGCGTCGGCACCTCGGGCATGCCGCCGCCGTAGGTGCTGACGTCGTTGTAACCCAGATCGTCGAACAGGATCACGATGATGTTCGGCGGCCGCGCGCCGGGCGGCCGCGATGGCGCATCGGGCCCGCGCTGCCACGGCACCTCGCGGTTGGAACCGACCGGATGCTTGATCGCCGAGACCCAGCCGGTGACGTGCAGCAGAATGTGCACGCGCGCGACATACAGCGCCGCCGCGAGCGCGGCGCTGACCAGCAGCGCGATCAGCAGCGTGCGCTTCATCGGCGCGCTGCGGAATACCAGGCGCTGCGCCGCAGCAGCAGGTGCAGCAAGCCGCCGAGCGCAGCGAGCAAAAGGGCGACCGGCACGCGCACGAAGAACAGGCCGAAAACCGGCTTGACCGGAAACACCTGGGTCTTTTCGATCGACGCCCACTTGTGCACGCCGATGCCGGCGCCAGCGAGCGCAACGACCATCTCGACCAGATCGCGCCGGCTGCGATAGCGCACCAGCGCGACGCGCTCCCAGGCCGTGTGATCGCCGGGCTCGTCGAGGAAACGCCCCATCGGCGTGCCGAGGAACAGTGGATGTCCGCCATGGCGCAGCAGCACCGGCACGATCGCGCGGTTGTAGCGGGCGTCGGCATCAAGCGCGCTGCCGCCGTAGGCCGAGCCGGGGGGATACTGCGCCTCGTCGCGAAAGTCGATCAGGTTGAGCATGTAGAACTCGTCGCCGTCGTCGCTCGCCGCGAGCCGGCGCAGCTCCTCGAACAGGCGTTCCTGTCCGTGACCCTCGCCTTCGCTGCTGCCGGCACGCGCGCGGATCTGCGCGAAGTAGGCGGCGAGATCGGCCTCGCTGAGCACCGCTCGATCGGCGTCGTACCAGGCGATGAAGCCGGCGTAGAGCAGCAGCAGCGCGGCGACGAGGACGCGACGGCCGGTGATCAGGGACATGAGCTGCCTCGCTTGGGGTCAATCGGTGAGATCGCGCGCGCAACGAAAGCCCACGTGCATCAGCGCCGAGTCCGGCGTCGCGTGCGCGCGGGCGCTGACGCGAAAGCCATAGCAGACGTTGGGATCGCACAGGAACGAACCGCCACGCATCGCCTTCTCGCTGCCAGTCGCGGTGGTGCCGGTGCCGTAGGGCGCGTACCAGTCCGCGCTCCATTCCCAGACATTGCCGGCCAGGTCCTCGAAGCCCAGACCGTCGCGGCCAAAGGCGCCGACCGGCGAGGTCGTGCGGTAGCCGTCGGCGGCGGTGTTGATCGCCGGAAACGCGCCGGTCCAGACGTTGGCGCGATAGCGTCGGGCCGCGACCAGCTGCGCGCCGAAGGCATGACGGCCGCCATGGCCGGCGAGGCGCGCGGCGTGTTCGAACTCGATTTCGGTCGGCAGGCGTTTGCCGTGGGCCGCGCAATAGGCCTGCGCATCGTTCCAGCTCACCTGCGTGACCGGATGATCGGCGACGGCCTTTGGCCCGTCGGGCCCCAACGGCCGCAGCCAGTACGCACCGTCGACCAAGCGCCAGTGTCCGCTGCCGAAACTCATCACCGCGGCGCTGCCGACGCGCTCGGCCTCGGTGACGATGCCGTGCGCCGCGACGTAACGCGCGAACGCGCTCACCGTCACCGGTGCGCGGTCCAGTTCGAACGCCGCCACCGTGGCGAGGAACGACGGCTTCTCGTCGGCGCGGCCGGCGTCGTCGCCGATGCGGGTCTGCCCGCCGGGCACGCGGATCATGTCGGCGCCGGCGACCAGGGGCAGCGCCAGCAGCGCCAGCGCGATCCGCCTCATGGCGCGAGCAGTGCCTCGCAGCCGCTGCCGGCCAGCACCGATGCCAGCCAGTCGCGATCCGCCGGCGCCAGCGCCGCGAGCTGTGCGCGCAGCGCATTCAGACACTTCACCTGATAGGCGAAGGGCTGCTGCCGCCACTGCCCGCCCTCGACCGCGCATTCGACCCATTCGGCGCCCCGTGCACGCGCCGCCGCGTTGGCGAGCAGGAACGGCACGTAGGTACCGCCGATCTCGGCCAAGAGCGGCTTGAGCGCGTCCACTGCCGTGTCGCGATCGAGCCACTGTCCATCGTCGACGCGCCAGCCGCCGAGATCTTCCATGCGCACGGTCCAGGCGACCACGCGCGGTGCCGTGCGCTCGGCGAGTCGCGCGGAAGTCGGATCGAAGCCGCAGAGCTGGGTGAGCTGGCCGTACAGCCCGAAGTCGCCGGCCGCCGGGCGATCGCCGAACAGGAAGCGGCGCTGCGCGAACAGCGTTTCGAGCACGCCCAGCAGGCGCCGGTAGCCGGCTTCGAGGAGCGGCGCCGTCGCCTCACTGCAGCCGACCACCGCGCGCCGGGCGATCTGGCGTTCGCCGAACCACTGCGCGAACTGTTCGAGCTGCGCCGTCGGCACGCTCGGATCGATCTGCCGCATGAGCTGCCGGCGCGCCCATTCGATGCCGTCGGGATCGGTCCAGCGATAGTGGAACATGAACTTGGTGCACCACTCGTCGCCGTAGTCCTCGACCAGTGCGCTCAAGAAGGCCAGCGCCGGATCGCTCGGCAGCAAGGAACGGCCGGTGTGCTCGCGTTCCAGGCGCGCGATCAGCGGCGTGGAGTCGACCGCGGCCTCGCGCATCGCGCCCGTCTCGTCGTGCCAGACCAGCACCGGGATGACGGGCACCGGCACCGGCGGCGGCGCGACGTACTCCGGACCGTTGCTGACCACCCAGACATGCGCGATCCGCCGGTAACGCAGGACGGCGCGCAGCTTGCGCGAATACGGCGAGCCTTCGTTGCCGATGATCGTCAGCGTCTGCGTCATGCGTGCTCCTTGCCGCGCGATGTTGGAACGAACTTTACATGATGTCAACTACGCAGGGACTGAGCATCCAGCGAGCGATCGGTCCGGTGCGCGTCGGATGCGCCGATCCAGATGGCGCGCCGATTCGCGGCGATCAGGCTCTGTCCGTACGCCGTCGGACCGGCGGCGCGGGCAGATTCCAGGGTGTACCGCGCAGCGCGCGCAGGCCATACCAAGGGACACGGGGTAACGCTGTCGCAGCGGCAGCTCGAACTCGGCCTCGAGGCCGGCGGGAATGTCGGCGGCGCATGAAGCCGCCGAGCACCGCGGCCTACTGCCATTCGAGCTTGCCGCCGTAGTAGGAGACGTCGGAAACGTAGGCGGTGTACATGCGGCGCGCTACTGCGGCGCGACGCGCAGCGCCATGCGCTGGAGCCGCGGAATCGGCAGGCGCATGGCCTCGACACCGCCAAGGCCGGCGAGCCAGGTGTCGACGCCGCTGCGCGATTGCGCATCGAGGGCGGCGTAGGCATCGAACACGCGCTGTGCCATCCACAGGCTATACGGGCGTGCACTGAGCGTGAACGGGCGACCGGCGAGCGGGATCTGGATGCGGCCCAGCGCCCGCGAATAGCCGCGACCGGGCGCCAGCCCCGGCGTTGCCTTCATGACTTCGGCCAGCGTCGCCTGCAGATACGGCCAGAACTCGCCGAAGATCGAGGCGAACAGCGGCTGCAAGGTGTCCGGGACCGCATCGGCGGGGAGGAAGTCGCCGCGGTCGTTCGCCCGCGGCTGCAGCATGCGCTGCACCCAGGCGGCCAGATGCCGGCGCGGCTCGATCAGCGTGCGTGCCGGGTAAGGATCACGCGCAAGATGTGCGTACAGCGGGCCGATCAAGCCGTAGTCGCCGAGGCTCGCGCGCGTGCCGAGCAGATAGGGCTGCCGGGCGAAATGCGCATCGAGCGCGTCGCACATCGTCTCGGTCCAGCGCTCGATGGCATCGAGCTGTGCCGGAACCACACCCAGGCCCGGCAGGAAGCTGCGCATCGTGCCTGCGGCCTTGGCGACGACGCGGTTTCTCAGCAAGCGCGGCGCGAACGGCAGCAGATTGCGCCCACCTTCAGGCTCGAAGACTTCGCGGTAGTTCTCTTCGAAGTTCCAGCGGTAGTGCATCGCGCTCGGCAGCCAGAACTCATCGCCCCAGGCTTCGAGCAGGTAGGCGGCGATGCGCTGACGCGGGGTGGACGGCACCACCGGAGCATCGGTGTAGCGCGTCTCCAGCACGTCGATGATGGTCGAGGTGTCCCGCAGCCATTCGTTCTGCGGCGTGAGCACGACCGGCATCACCTTGGCACCGGTACGGCGCTTGATCGCGCGCATGTCCCACAGTGTCACGCGCTTTTCGCGAAAAGGGATCTCCTTGTGGCGCAGATAGGCGCGGATCTTGCCGCTGTACAGCGACAGCTCCCAGCCGTAGAGGACGTGATCGCGCGTCCGACTCACCGCCGTCCCCTGCCGCTCACTTCTGCAGCATGCTCTGCGCGCCCTTGACGAACGCGCGTGCGGCATCGGACGCCTCGTCGAGCGGCGGGAGCTTGACCGGCACCTCGATACCCTTCTGGCAGGCCGGGCGCGCGGCCATGGCATCGCGCCAGCGCTTGAGGTTTTCCAGTCCGTCGACCTTCACGCCGGACCATTTGTAGGTCCGCACCCAGGGCCAGGTGGCGATGTCGGCGATGGAGTAGTCGTCGGCAAGCCATTCGCTTTCGCCGAGACGCCGGTCGAGCACCTCGAACAGGCGTCGGCACTCGTTCTGGTAGCGGTCGATCGCCGGCTGGATCTTCTCCGGGAAGTAGCGGAAGAACACATTCGCCTGCCCCATCATCGGGCCGATGCCACTCATCTGGAACATCAGCCACTGCAGCACGCGCGAGCGGCCCTTGGCGTCCTTGGGCAGCAGCCGACCGGTCTTCTCGGCGAGGTAGATCAGAATCGCACCCGACTCGAAGACGGCGAAGTCGTCGTTGTCGGTATCGACGATCGTCGGGATGCGGCCGTTTGGGTTCAGCTTGAGATAGTCCGGCCGCTTCTGCTCACCCTTCATCAGGTCGATCGCATGGACGCGATAGGGCAGCCCGAGCTCCTCCAGCGCGATGGATACCTTGTGGCCGTTGGGCGTCGCTGCGGTGTAAAGCTCGATCATGCTGTGGTCTCCGCGAAAAGAAGCTCATTCTGCAGCAAGGCGCTGCCACTCGATGCGGCGCTCACCCAGCAGCGTGCCCACACGCGTGATGAAGCGGCGGTCGCCCTCCAGTCCAAGCTCCGCGTCGACTTCGCGGTTGCGTCGCGGTACATAAAGCCGGCCGCGCCAACGCGACTTGTCTTTCAATGGTGCGAAGTCACGGAACACATGCGTGCCGACACGCTCGGGATGCGTGGCATGCGCAACGATATGTCCCTGCCAGAGGCCGTCGATCTCGCGTAGTTCGACAACCGCCTCGGGTGCATCGACGGCGCTCCAACGGCCCGCCAGCGAGGCATCAGCGTGCACCGTCGCGCAGATGAAGTCAGCAGCACAGCGGCAATGCTGCGTTCAGCCACGGCGGCGCAGCCGCACGTCGGTGCTGGCCTCCGGCAACTGGATCCAGGTACCGTCACGGCCGACCGTGACCGGGCCGTCGTAGACCTCGGCGACGCCCTGTATGAACAACTTTTCGAGTCGTCGCAGCGGCAGTGCCGGCACGATGTGGTAGTAGAGCAAGTGCTTTGCGCGCACCGCCTGCGCCAGCTCGGCCGCTTGCACCGGCGTGGTGTGGTAGTCGTGGATGTCCAGCGTGATCTGCGCCATATGCCCGGCATCCGCCGCACGCGCACCGGCCGTGATCACGTCGACCAGATGCACGGCGAGCGCCTCGTGCACGAGCAGGTCCACGTCCTGGGCAAAGCGCGCGAGGTTGTCGGACTTGATCGTGTCGCCGGAGATCACCGCACTGCGACCGCGATAGTCGATGCGATAGCCGACGGCCGGCTCGACCGGCGCATGGGTCACCGAAAACGCGGTGATCCTAAGGCCGTCATCGTCGAGCACGACGCGACTCTCGCCGTCGCCGGGCATCGTGAAGGCAAGCGCCCTGGCACCGGCGCCGGACGGCGGGATGACCGCTGGCCCGTGATGCGCGACGCGATAGCCGAAGTCATGACCGTAAGCGAGATTGAATCCGTCGACGATGGGCTCGACGCCCGCCGGGCCTTGAACCGGCAGCGGCGTATCGCGAGCACCGCCGGCCCAGCGCTGCAGCATCAGTTCACCGAGGCCGTCGATATGATCCGAGTGAAAATGCGTCAGTAGCAGCGCCTCGACGCGACCGGGCGGCAGGCCGAGCTGCGGGAAGTTGCGCACCGCTGCGCTGCCGACATCGATCACGACGATGCGTCCGCCGGCGACCACGGCGACGCAGGGCCCGGCACGCTTGGGGTCCGGCATCGGCGAGCCGCTGCCGCAGAGCACGATGTTCAAGCCTTCGGCGTATTGCGCAAAGGCCTCGCCGGACAGCGTCGACACCACCTGGCGCTGCATCGCGCGCAGCAGCAGGCGGTCGCCGAATACGGCCGCCACGATCAGCAGCGTGATCACCGCCGCTGGGGCAATCAACCAGCGGCGGCTCATACCGGACCCCGGCCGGGCTTCATTTGCGCATCCGGCAGGGCCTTCTGTGGCACCGGCCCCTGGAAGCTGCGCAGATTGCGGAACAAATACACCGTCACCGGACAGCCCAGATCACAGACCCAGCGCCGGGGCAGTTCGACATGGAACAAGGCCCAGTCATCGGGCTCGGCAATGACGCTACCATCGGCGGCAGCCGTCTGCTGCACGTACCAGCCGCCGTCGGGCAGGCGCACGAAGTTCACCCGCGTTCCGGCTTCGAAGCCGATGACATGGTGTTTCTCGATCACCAGACGGGTCGGCGCATCGCCGGGTGCGAGCCCGCGGAACTGGCGTGGCCGCGCAACCCGCACCCAATCGAGACCGCCGATGCGACGCTGCTCCAGCGCGCTGTCCGCATCCGCGCCGGGCGAGCGTTTGAACCAGGCGAAATCCATCGCCGAGCGGCCCAGACCCGACTTCACGTAAGGCGGCTCCGGCCGGAAAGCCCTGTATTCCGCCTCGCTGATCGGCTGCTGATGCAGCCAGACATCGCCGCTGCGTGGATCGAAGATCTCCATGTGCAACTCGCGCGGCGCGACCGTCACATTCGCAGACGGCACGTCATCCGGTATTGCGGGACCGCAGGCGGCGTCGGACATGACTCGCTCTCCTGGAGACAGGGACTGCGGCGCAATGCTTGCCGTTTATTTACATGTTGTCAATATCATCGCAGATCACCGACACTCCGGCCGTTGACGCTGGCCCGCCACTGATTCAAAGTAGACAGCATGTCAATTAACGTGAGCCGGCATGGCCGGCCACGGCGATGCAAGCGAGACCGCTGGCCCCACCCGGCATGGCGGCACTGGAGGAGCAGGCGATGCGATCGGGACCAGCACCGCTGCAGGCCGCAGCGGCACTGTTGCTGATGATGGGTGCCGGTGCCGGCGCCGCCGACGAGCTCGACCTGCTGCTGGCGCCCGTGCATGAAGAACCGGCCATGTCCGAACCGCAGTCCGGTGAAGCCGCGGCGGACGCCGACGACACCGTTGCCACGCTGCCGGTTGCGCCGCTGCGCGTCGAGCAGGAGACGAGAACGACGCCGTCGCGCAGCGGGCGCGTGGTCGAGGAAATCGTCGTCACCGCGCAGAAAACCGAACAGAGCCTGCAGGATGTGCCGATCTCGGTCTCGGCGATCGGCGGCGCGCAGATCCGCGATGCGGCGATCTCGGATGCGCAGGAACTCATGCAGTACACGCCGAACGTCAAGTTCGCACAGGCGGCGAACTTCCTGCCCACGCTCAACATCCGCGGCTTCGGCTCGCCGCCGCTGGGGCGCAACCTCGAACCTTCGGTGGGCCTTGCGATCGACGAGGTGTTCTACGGCCGCTCGACCTTCATCGCCGATGCCATCTTCGACGTCGACCGCGTCGAGGTCCTGCGCGGGCCGCAGGGCACTCTGTTCGGCAAGAACACCATCGCCGGCGTGCTCAGTTTCACCACCGCGCAGCCCCACTTCGAGCCCTCCGGGTTCCTCACGGCTGCGGTCGGCAGCCTGTCCGAACGCCGCCTCGAAGGCGGTGCCAGCTTCGGCCTGATCGACGACGTGCTCGCTGCGCGGGTGTCGTTCCGCGCCCGCGACCGCAAGACCGGCATGGTCAACACCATGCTGGACCAGACCAACGACGCCCAGGATTACGCCGGACGCATCAAGCTGCGCTGGTACGTTGGCGATGCGACCACCGCCGACCTCGGCCTGCTGGTTGCAAGCTCGCGTGCCAACGGCACCGGTTTCGAGCTGCAACAGGCCTCCGAGCGCTCGCTGACGCGCTACCGCCAGATCGACCCGGACGCCGAAGCGGAAGCCTTCAACGGCCGCCAGTCGATCAACGAGCCGGTGTTCTCCGACCGTGATGCCCGCAGCCTGTCGCTGAAGCTCAATCATGACCTCGGCCAGATCGCCGCGCTGCGCGACGTCGACGCCACGCTGATACTGGCCGACGCGCTGATCGAAACCCCTTACCTGGTCGACACCGACTTCTCGCCGATCGACTCGCAGTCCGCCGGCTCCGCGGGACCTGAGCGCTACCGGCAACGCTCCTTCGAGCTCCGCACCTCGGCTCGCAGCGATGGGCTATTCGGCTGGGGCGAGGACATGCACTGGATCGCCGGCATCTTCGGACTGGACAGCGCGTCCAAGGTGAGCCAGGACGTGACCGTCAACACCAATGGCGTGATCGACTCGATCCTCGCCGGCGGCACCGCTGCCGGCCGTCCGATTCCGCAGATACCGCTGGCCTTGCAGGATCTGCTCGAAGCGCTGGGGCTGCCGACCGACATCAGCGATCTGCCAGCACCGCTGCAGCTGATTCCGGCAGCGCTCGCCGAGGAGAAGCTGCTCAATCGCACCGATGTCGACGCGACTTCACTCGCCGTGTTCGTGCAAGGCACCTGGTCGCTCACCGAGCGGCTCGACCTGATCTTCGGCTACCGCTACGGGCGCGAACGCAAGCAAGGCAGCCAGTCGTCGCAATGCCAGAACCGTCCTGTGTGTACCGCTGCCTTCGCATTCGCGGGCCAGCGTAACTTCAGTGAGAGCGGCGCGCGGCGCGAGACGGAACGCTCGCCCAAGCTCGCCGTCAGCTACGCATTCAACGATGCCATCACCGGCTTTGCCAATGTCACGCGCGGCTTCAAGAGCGGCGGCTTCTCCGGACCGCTGCTCGCGCCCAACAATCTGCAGTACGGCCCGGAACAGGCCATGTCCTACGAGGCCGGCATCAAGTCCCGTTTGCTCGACCGCAGTCTCGTGCTCAATGCCGCGGTCTACCGCGTCGAGTTCGACGACCTGCAGGTCAACCTGTTCGACGGCACCAACATCAGCACGATCAACGCGGCCAGCGCGGTCTCGCAGGGTCTGGAGATCGACTTCCAGTGGTTGCCGCCGATCGAGGCGCTGACGCTGGCCGGCAGCCTCGGATTCACCGATGTGGCCTATGGCGCCTTCGTCTGCGGCCCGGCGATTGCGACCGACACCGACACCGCGCCCGAATGCAACCCAAACGGCAATCCACGCCCGCCGCCGACGCAGGACCTCACGGGTCGCCAGACGCCGTTCACGCCGAGGATCAGCGCCAGCTTCACGCCCTCGTTGCGCTTTTTGCTGTGGCCGCGCCATCGGCTCGGCGCGATGCTCGGCATCGACGTGCTCTATCAGGGCGAGCAGTACCTCGATGCGGATCTCGATCCAGCCAGCCTGCAGAAGGCGACGACCAAGCTCAACGCGCGCCTGGCCATCGCACCGGCTTCGCGCCGCTGGGCGCTGGTGTTCAACGCCAAGAACCTCACCGGCGTGCAGGAACGTGTCGTCGTCTTCGACCAGCCGCAGTTCGCCGGCAACTATGCCACCGTGGTTCTGCCCGACGAGCCGCTGTATGCGCTGGATCTGCGCTACAACTTCGGCCAGTGAGCCGCGCGCCTTACGCCGCCTCTACGGTCCGCAGATGCCCAGTCGAGCGCAGGCGCTGATGCAGGGAAGCCGCGCTCAATTCGAGTCCGTTGGGCCAGCACAGCGCGCCCAGCTCCAGAAAGAAGCGATTGCGGAACGCAGCATCCGCCAGCGGCTCGGTGAGCTCGGTATTGCGATCGATCAAGGGCTGGAGATCGAGTTCGCCAAACGAACCATCCGAGAACACCAGACTGATTCGGTTGTCGGGTGGCGGTGTAGCCTGAACGATCTTAATCATTGTCCGCTCCGGGAATTCTCTTCAGTGGCAGCAATGCCTGCGCGAGTCGCCAATCTTCGAGCAGTGCCGCCTGCTGCTCCAGACACCATTCCTTGACCAGCTGCGCAGCCCGCCGCGGTAACGCGCCCTCGATGATATCGCCCGATGCAATGGCGACCAGAGCCTCGTGCCCCTGATACTCGACGTGCACTTGCGGCGGCGCATGATCATCGTGGTACATGCGCACGTAAATGCCGAAGAAATACGAGATCACAGGCATGCCTGCAGTATACGCCGACTGGATACGCGGGGAACGGGGACCAGTGCCGCGCAGCCGGCTCCAGGCGCTCGCGGAACGCACTCTACCGATCTACTCAGTGCTACCGATGAACCGGATCGTGTGCTCGGCCAGCAGTTCGGGCACGTCTTCCTGAATGAAGTGGTTGGCGTTGTCGAAGCGCTGGTGCGGCTGATCCTTGGCGCCCGGCACGCGGCGCTGGAACTCGCGGTCGACGCCGCGCGACACCGGATCGAGCTTGCCCCAGAGCGTCAGAAACGGTTTGTCGAAGCGCTCCAGCTTGGCCCACACCTGTTTGTTCAGCGGCACGCCCGGGTTGTCCGGCTGCACCGCGATCAGCATCGGGAAGGCGATGATGCCGGCCATGTAGCGCGCATCCGGGAATGGCGCGCAATAGGCGTCGAGTTCAGCAGGCGTCAGCTTGCGCGTCATGCCCGGCGGCAGCATCTGCCGCAGCGGGAACGTGCTCGCATTGCGCATCATGCCCACCCACATCTTCATGAACTCGGACTCGCCCTGCCCTTCGGGCACGCCGGTATTCGAGGCGATGACGCGCTCGAAGCGCTGCGGCTGTTCGGCGACCATGGCCAGTCCTATGGTCCCGCCCCAGTCCTGGCAGAACAGCGTGATGCGGCGCAGGTCCATCGCACGCAGCCAGTCGTTCATCCATGCGTAGTGGCGGGCGAGCGTGTAGTCGGCCTTGTGCGCCGGCTTGTCCGAGCGGCCGTTGCCGACCAAATCGACGGCGATCACGCGATGCCCTGCCGCCAGCAGCAGCGGAATCATGTGCCGGTACAGATAGCTCCAGGTGGGGTTGCCGTGCATCAGCAGGATCGGATCGGCGTCGCGCGGCCCCTCGTCGACGTGGTGGATCCGGATCGGCGTGCCGTCGGCATCGCGGATCTCACAGTAGCGCGGCGCGTACGGCCAGCCATCGAGTGCGGCGAAGCATTCGTCCGGTGTGCGCAGGATTTCCACGCCCTTTAGCCCTGCATCGACAGCATCAGCCCGCGGCTCGGCGGCACCTGGTTGTTGATCATCTCCAGGTAGCGCTGTTCGACCGCCGCGGGTCCGCGCGCGTGCACGACCTCGAGCTTGTCGGCGACCGACTGCGCGATCTTCGCGCCCGCGGCGAAGGCCTTCATCAGCACCGCGCCCGGCCCCCACTCCTTCTCGCGGCGCGCGATGTGCGAGGGCGCGAAGAACATCGTCGGCCGTGCCCCGGGCACCGTGCCCTCGTGCCGCGCCGCGTCCCAATGCGTGGCGCCGACGATCGCGCTGTGGCGGATGTTGTCGCAGAAATGTTCGTGCACGGCGCGGATCACCTCGCCGGATCCGGCCATGTCGATGAAGGCCGTGGTCTTGGAGGCGTCGAGCGTCGCGATATCGCCATAGGTGACGACCTCGTCGCAGACGTCCAAGCCTTTGACGAATGCGACATTGGACGGCGATGTCAGGCCGACCACGCGCTGTTTCACGGCGATGTCGTGATGCAGCAGGTGCGCGAGCCCGAAGCCGGTCTTCGACGATGCGGAGCCGATGAGCACCTGCTGCGCACCGAAGAAGTCATTGGCGATGAGATAGTCGTAGAGGATGAACGAGGTCGCGAACAGCGGGAACAGCAGGCAGCGCTCGTCCTCCATCTGCTTGAGGAATGGCGGATCGTTGGCGGTGCGGTGGTACTCGTTGTACAGGCCCGGCAACGCCTTGCGGTGTGGCGCGAAGTCCTTGAAGCGCGCCGGCTCGATCTTGCCGGGCCGCAGCACCACCTGCGTCGCCATCGGAAAGAATCCCCACAGGCGCTCGCCCACGGCGATGTCCGCACAGCGCGACTCGATCACGTCGGCGAAGCCCCAGACCGGCACCTTGCCCCAGCCATCGCTCTCGTGGCCTTGCGCCGGATAGAACTTCCAGTAACCGATCAAATCGCCGGTCAGGGCATACGACACGTTGTTCGCGGTCAATCCAAACTTGTCGATGGCGACGCGGATCTCGCCTTCGTCGAGCGCCTGCGCCGCGCGCTCGACCAGCCTGGTCTGGCGCAGGTCATCGCGCCGCACCCAGAGTTCATGCACGTTCATCTTGCTCGCCCCCTTTTAGACCTTGATCATCAGCTTGCCGTGATTGCCGCCGGCAAACAGCAGTTCCAGTGCCGCCGGGAACTGGTCGATCCCGTCCATGATGTGCTCGCGTGTCTTCAGCTTGCCTTTCATCATTAAGGCACCGAGCTGCATCGCCGCTTCCTGGATGCGCGGCAGGTAGTCGAGCATCGTGAAACCCTGCATGCGCGCGCTCTGCGCGACCAGCTGTAGGTAGTTCGCCGGCCCGCGTGCGCCGGCCAGCGTGGCGTACTGCGATACCCCACCGCAGACGACGATGCGCGCATGCCGGCGGATGCGCGCGAGCACCGCGTCCAGCGTCGCGCCGCCGACGTTGTCGAAGTAGACGTCGATGCCCTCGGGTACCACGCGATCGAGAGCAGCACCCACGTCTTCGGCCTTGTAGTCGATCGCACCGTCACAGCCGAGCTCGTCGAGCAGATAGCGGCACTTGTCGGCACCGCCGGCGATGCCGATCACCCGCGCACCGCTGATCTTCGCCACCTGACCGACCACCGAGCCGACCGCACCGGCTGCGGCGGAGACGACGACCGTCTCGCCCGCTTTCGGCTGGCCGATCTCGGTCAGCCCGAAGTAGCCGGTGAACCCCGGCATGCCCAGCCCGCCGAGGTACTTGGGCAGCGGCACGATCTTGGGATCGAGCTTGCGCAGGCCCTTGGCCGGCAAGGTGACCTCGGTCTGCACGCCGAGCAGACCGAAGACGACATCGCCGGTGCTGTAGCGCTCGCTGCGGCTGTCGACGACCTCGCCGATGCCGAAGGCCTTCATCACCTCGCCGACGCGCACTGGCTCGGCATAACTGCGGACCGGCTGGATCCAGCCGGCCATCGCCGGGTCGATCGAGATATAGCGCACGGCAAGGCGCAGCTCGCCGTCTCCGGGTGCGCGCCCCGGCTCCTGCGTGCGCGTCCACGTCTCGGCGTCCGGTAGACCAGCCGGAACGCGGGCCAGGCGGTAGCGGATCGGCAGGTCCAAATCGGCTCTCCTTTGCGCATCTACTGCGATTATTGACACATCGTCAATAAGTTTACAATCTGTCCATATCTTGTCCTTTCTACCGGCGATGAACCTTCAACGGACCGAGCCTCTGCTGCTGTTCGGCGCACCCGTGGGCATGTACACCGGCAAGGTGCGCAGCTATCTGCGCAAGAACGGGATTCCCTATTCCGAGCGGCTGCCGTCCGATCCGATCTTCCAGAAGCAGTTGCTGCCGCGTCTCAAGCGCTTCATCAATCCGGTGATCCGCATGCCGGACGGCACGGTCGTGCAGGACACGGCCGACATCATCGACTTCCTCGAAGCCCGCGGTCTCGCACGCCATCCGTCGACACCGGCAACGCCACGCCAGCGCATCGTCGCGCTGATCCTCGATCTGTACGGCAGCGACGGCCTGGTGCGTCCGGCGATGCACTACCGCTGGGGCTACCGCGACCAGAACGAGGCCTTCCTGCGTCACGAGTTTGGCCTCAGCTACCGCCCGGGCCGCGCGGCACCAGAGGTCGTCGAGCAGCAGCTCGGCAACTTCATGAACTACCTGCACAGCCACCTGCCGAACCTCGGCATCGACGCGACCACGGCATTGGTGATCGAGGCGTGCTACGAGGAACTGCTGACGACGCTCGACGCGCACTTGCGCGCGCAGCCCTACGCGCTCGGCGGCCTGCCGACGATCGCCGACTACGGCCTGATGGCGCCGCTGTATGCGCACCTGGCGCGCGATCCGGTGCCGGCGACGCTGATGAAGTCGAAGGCACCCAGCCTGTACCGCTGGACCGAGCGCATGAACGCCCCCGACCACGACGCGCCCGAGTTCCCGCACACGCCCTACGCGCTGCCGGACGACGATGCCGTGCCCGACACCCTGCGGCCGCTGCTGCGCCAGATCGCCACCGATTTTGTGCCGGAGGTCGAGATGACCGTCCGCGCACTCGATCGCTGGTGGCGCGCGCACGGTCATGAAGGTCTGGTCGGCCAACCGGCCGAGCGCGGCCTGGTGCGCGACTGCTTCACGCTGCGCGGAACGCCGGTCACCACCGTCGTCGCGCCCTATCTGATCTACAAGCTGCAGCGCGTCACCGACGCCTGGGATGCGCTCGACGACGCCGGCCGCGCGTCGGTCGCGGCCTTTGTCGACGGCACCGGCCTTGAGCCGCTGCTCACGCTCAAACCGCTGCGCCGCATCGAGCGCCGAGAGTTTCTGGAAGTCTGGGGTGCGGCCACCGCATGATGGGCGGTGCGCGGAGGAATCGATCATGCACACACACCAAGCACCGCGTTGGCTGCCGCAGTCCGGCCTGCCGCCCTCCTTTGCGTCGCGCATCGCCGAGCGCATCGCGCGCTCGCGCGATCCGATCGCGCGCCTTCATGCCGGACGCGCGCTGGAGCTGTACTACGAGGTCGGCGATCCGCATTCGCAACTCGCCGCCGCGCTCGCGCGGCGCATGCGCGCGCGCCTCGGCACGCGCCTGGACATCCGCGTGGTGCCGGCGCCCGACGCGCAGACCTATCCAGAGGCGGCGAAACAGCGCGATTTCGCCGCGCGCGACGCTGCGCGCCTTGCCCCCTGCCATGACCTGCCGGCGCCGGTGGCGGTGCCGCCGGCGCAGCATGCAGCGATGCAGGCGCTGCTTGCGCAGACACGCGACGCCGACGAGTTTCTCGCCGTCGAGCGCGAATGCCTGGCGGCGCTGGCCGAGGGCCGCAGCTTGACGGCCCCGGGCGACGCCGGCCAGACGACCGCGGTGCTCGCGGCCAACGCGCAGCGGCGCCGCAAGCTCGGCCACTACCTGCCGGGCATGTGGCAGTACCGCGGCGAATGGTTCTGGGCGATCGACCGGCTCGACTTCCTGCACGCGCGCCTTACGGCCGACGGCGTGCTCAGCGGCGACGCACCGCTATCGGTGCGCGATTCGCGCCGCCTCGTCGCCGACGGGCGCGATCCGACGGCACCGCTTGAGTTTTGGTTCAGCTTCCGCAGCCCGTACTCGTATCTCGCCGCCGTCCAGCTACTGCGGCAACGCGAGCGTGGCCGCCATCCGCACTTAACGCTGCGTCCGGTGCTGCCCATGGTCATGCGCGGTTTGCCGGTACCGGCGATCAAGCGGTTGTACATCGTGCGCGACGTGCAGCGCTGTGCCGATGCGCAGGGCATTGCCTTCGGCAAGATCCACGATCCGGTCGGCGACGGCGTGCTGCGCGTGCTCAGCGTGTTTCCCTACGACGCCGACACCGATACACAACTGCGTTTCGCCGCCATCGCCATGCAGAGCATCTGGGCCGAGGGCCTGGATCTGCGGCGCGACGCCAACCTCGCCTCGGTGTTCGCGCGTTGCGGGCTCGACTGGACGCACGCGCAGGCGGCGCTCGCACGCGGCATCGATACGACGCATGCACAGGCCCATCGCGACGCCCTGTTCGACGCCGGCCTGTGGGGCGTTCCCAGCTTCCGCCAGGGCCGCTTCACGACCTGGGGGCAGGATCGCATCTGGATGCTCGATACGCCCGAGGCCGCGCACGCTGCCTGAGCACGGCGCGCGTGCTGGCGCGTGTATCGGCGACAATGACGGCCCGTTCGCAATCCGGATGACGCCCGTGGTAGCTGAATCTCCCGTCGATCCCGGCGGCCTCGCCGAGTTCTCGGTCGTGTTTACCGGCCGCGCGCTCAATCACATGTCGCGCAACTTCCAGCAGGTGATGCGCGACATCTCCGCGCTGATGCGCTCGGTCTACCAGGCCGACGCGGTGGCCGTCGTTCCCGGCGGCGGCAGCTACGGCATGGAGGCGATCGCGCGCCAGTTCGCGCAGGACGCTCGCGTGCTCGTGATCCGCAACGGCTGGTTCAGCTACCGCTGGAGCCAGATCTTCGCGATGGGCCGCATCGTGGCGCACGAAACCGTGCTCAAGGCGCGCCGCGTCAGCGATGCACCGCAATCGCCGTTCGCACCGCCGCCGATCGAGGAAGTCGAGGCCGCGATCGCGCGCGACAAGCCCGAGCTGGTGTTCGCCGCCCACGTCGAAACCGCGTCCGGCATCATCCTCCCCGACGACTACCTCGACCGTGTCGGTGCGGCGGTGCACGCGCATGGCGGCTTGTTCGTGCTCGACTGCGTCGCCTCCGGCGCGATCTGGGTCGACATGCGCGCACGCGGCATCGACGTGCTGCTATCGGCGCCGCAGAAGACCTGGAGCGCGCCGTCGAGCAGCGCCCTGGTGATGCTCGGTGCGCGCGCCGCCCATCGCCTCGAACAGACGCAGAGCACCAGCTTTGCCGCCGATCTGCGCAAGTGGCGCCAGATCATGCAGGCCTACGAGAACGGCAGTCACGCCTATCACGCGACCATGCCGACCGATGCGCTGCGCCACTTCCGCGATGCCGCGCAACAGACCGTGAGCCTGGGTCTGGATCATCTGCGTGAGCGCCAAGAGATGCTGGGACGCAAGGTGCGCACACTGCTGGTCGAGCATGGCTATCCGAGCGTGGCCGCAAGCGGCTTCGAAGCGCCGGGCGTGGTCGTCAGTTACACCCGCGATCCCGACCTCGCCTCGGCCAAGCGCTTCGTCGAACTCGGCATCCAGGCCGCCGCCGGCGTGCCGCTGATGTGCGACGAGCCCGCGGACTTCCGGAGCTTTCGCATCGGCCTGTTCGGCCTCGACAAGTTCGCCGACGTCGACGCCACGGTCGAGCGCCTAGCGCAGGCGCTGCGCGCGCTGGCAGGCAGCGGCGCGCGGTGAGCGGCGCAGCGGCGTCACGCTGACGGTCCGCTTCCAACGGCCTTCACAGCCGTTCGAACGGCCCGCGGATCGCGAGCGTCAGCCCGCTCCACTGCAGATTGACGAACAGCGTGCGTCCGTCCGGCGCGAAGCAGGCACCGGCGAACTCGGACTCGTTGTACGGATTGCGCGCGAGCACGTAGAGGCTGCCGTCGGCACGCACGCCGACGAGCTGGCAGGCGCGATCGGCATCCTCGCAGACGATCAGATCGCCCCAGGGTGCGACGGTGAGGTTGTCGGCCTGGGCAAAGCGCGCCGGATCGTCGGACTCGACGAACAGCGTCAACGTGCCGCCGCGCGCATCCGGCCGGTAGCGGAAGATCTGCCCGGCCTGCGCCGCACCGCCGCTGGTGCAGGCGAACCAGCACTCGCCGCGCCCCCACCACAGCCCCTCGCCGCGCGCGAACACGGCGGCGCCGGCGGCGTGGCCGCGCAGGCGCAGATCGTCGTCCGGCGCATCGGTGTCGTCGAGATCGATCCAGCGCACACGGTACTCGCGGCCGCGCTCGCAGCGCGCGACACCGGCGTGCCAGCCGCGCGTGTCGGCCGCGCGCCAGTCAGCGAGCGCCAGCGCCTGCAGACGGCCGCCGGCGGCGAGCCGGCCCGGCTCGCGCGGGATGCAGCGGTAGAACAGGCCGTCCGGGCGATCCTCGGTCAGATAGACAATGCCGCTCGCCGGATCGACCGCTGCCGCCTCGTGATTGAAACGCCCGAGCGCCGTGAGCGGTTGCGCCTCGACCAGATCGCGCTGCGCCGCCGGCACCTCGAAGACCCAGCCGTGATGGCGCGCATGGCGCGCATCGCGCAGCTGCACGCTCTCCTCGCAGCTCAGCCACGAGCCCCACGGCGTCGGCCCGCCGGCGCAGTTGCGCAGCGTGCCGCCGAGGCTCAGGAACTGCTGCTCGACGCGCGTTGCGCGCGCATCGAGCACCAAGGTCGTGGTGCCGCCATAGGCCGGCGCGTCGCCACCGGCATCGAACAGCCGCTCGCGCACGAGCTTTGCCAGTCGCGCGTCGCCCGCGCCGAAGGCGGTGCCGAAACGCCGCCCGCTGCGCGCATCGAGCTCGTGGTTGCGCACCAGCACGATGCGCCCGTCCGTACCGGCGAAGGCCGCCATGCCGTCGCAGCCGCCGGGCACCAACAGGCCATCGTCCATCTCGTCACCGGCGCGCGACAGCACCTGATAGGCAAAGCCGGGCGGCAGGTCGAGGATGCCGAGCGGGTCGGGCTGCAGCGCCGCATCGCGCGGTGCGCCCAGCTCCGCCGCCAGGGCCTGGCGCCAGCCGCCGAAGGCCGCGGCGACGGCGCCACCGGCCTGCTGCAGAAAACGTCTGCGATCGATCATGGCGACGATGATGCGACTACGGCGCGCAGCGCGCCACGCCTACCGCATCGAGCACGCGGCCCAGATCGAAGGCAGCGACGTTGCCGTCGTCGTGCACTGCGTAGAACGCACCGTGATCGAAGCCGGGCATCGCGGTCTGCGTCATCCAGATGCCGTCGGTGTTGAGCACCGTGGCGCTGCCAAAGCTGCCGAGGTAGTCGAGGCTGCGCCGGTCGAAGACGTGGAAGAAGTTCTCCTGCTTGCCCTGGTCGGTCGCGAACCACGCGCCGCTGCCGTCGGCGCAGGCGTACAGCGCGATGCCCTCGGGCTGGAAGCGGAACACGCCGGCACCGACGCGGCGGCCGGTGAACCTGCCGTCGAAGCCGTAGACCTTGATGTTGCGCTGGCGATACTGCTCCTCGTCGGCGATCAGCAGGCGGCCGTGTGCCGGATCGCCCCAGATCGACTCGACGATGTGCAGCACGCCGGCACCCTCGGTGGCACCGAAGCTGCGCTCGCGCACGGCGGTCCAGCCCTCGTCGGTGCGGCGCACGAGGAACTGCTGCACGCGCCGGTCGAGCTCGGCCGGCGGCGGCACCCGCTCGTCGGCGGTCTCGTAGTTGTCGGTCACGTAGACGCGATAGTCGCCGCTGGCGAGCTTGTGGACCCACAGGCCGTAGGGCTTGCGCAGCGCGTCCTCGCCGTCGCTGCCGAAGCGCAGCAGCGAGGTCAAGTCGGGCAACTGCAAGAGCTGCACGCGGCGGTTGTTGCGCTCGACGACGAAGGCCAGATCGTCGATGACGAACACGCCATTGGGCCGGTCGAACTGCCCCGCGCCGCTGCCGGGCTCGCCGACCTTGCGGACCGGCGCGCCGGTTGCTGCATCGAAGACCAGAAGGCGGTCCGTTTGCTTGGCCGTGGCGAGCAGCCAGTGGCGACCTTCAGCGGTGTGCCAGGTCGCCACCGAGTCGATGTTGTCGCCTTCGTCGCGCACCGTGTGCCAGCGCTCGGCGACCTGGACGGCGCCCGCCACCGTCGGCAGCGGCGGGTCGGTGTCGAGCGTCGCGCAGGCGGCCAGGCCGAGCGCGGCCGCGAGTGAGGTGATTCGTCTCATCGTCATCCTCCCGATCGTTAGAAGCGGCCGCGCAGCGTCAGGATCGCGATGCGCCCGACGCTTTCGGTCTCCACCTCGAACGCTTCGAGCTGGCCGTCCGGCAGATCATCGTCGAAGACACGGAAGGTTTCGTCCTTGTGCGCATCGAGCAGGTTGTTGCCGTTGAGCTTGATCCACAGATTCTCCCGGATCTGATACTCGACGAAGGCTTCGAGATTACCGTCGTAGCGCACGGTGGCGATCTCGTCCGATGCGAACGCCAGCGCGCGTCCCTGCTTCAGGAAACTCACACCCCAGGTGATGCGCGGCGGCAGCTTGTGGGTGAAGCCGAGGTTGAACACGTAGATCGGCTGCAACTGGAAGCGCCGCTGCTCGCCGGTGAACGGATCGGCGACCTGCGACTTCTGGTAGCTGTAGTTGCCGTAGACGTTGACACCCGGCAGACCGAGCATCACGAGGGGCAGGCTCGCATCGAACTCGATGCCGTAGACCTCGCCATCGCCGCTGTTCGCGGGTGATTCGACATCGTCCTCGATCTCGATCACCTCGATCAGGTCGCGGACATCGCGATAGAACAGGTTGACGCCGATGATGCCGGCCTGGTCGGCGAAGCGATGTTCGTAACCGAGGTCGTAGCCGATCGCCGTCTCCGGCTTGAGCTCCGGGTTGCCGACGAAGAACTCGCCGTCATCCTCTTCGAGAAACGGCACCAGAGCGCTGAAGTCCGGACGGCGCAGCGTGCGCGCGACGCTGGCGCGGATCTGGTCGTTCGCGGTGAACAGCCAGCGATAGTGAAGATTCGGATTGAGCTCGGTCTGGCGGTCATCGGCCTTACGCAGATTGCCATCGGAATCGAACCCCTGCTGCTCCAGCTCGGTGGTTTCGAGGCGCAGGCCGCCGTCGAGTGCGTGGCGGGCGTTCAGCGTCCATGTGTACTGCGCGAAGGCGTCAAGGCGCTTCTCGCGAATCTCGTAGACGCCGTTGATCTCCGTCTCGTCCTCGAACTCGCCCGAGTCCTCGTCGAACTCCGCAGTGCGCGTGGCGGCGTCACGGGCCTTGCGCGCCAGGTCGAGGCCGACGTGCAGACGATCGTTCCGACCGAGCGGCAGTTCGAAGCTCGGCGACAGCCGCATCTCGGTATCGTCGGTGTCGATGGTCTCGGTTTCCAGCGCAAGCTCGGCGCCGTCCTCGACCGCGCCGGCGACGTTGTCGATGTCGACATCGAAGCGGTTGTAGTCGAGCACGATGTTCAAGCGCGCCTCGCCGAAGGGCTGCATGAAGCTCAGTGCGACACCGTGGCTGTTCTCCTCGATGTCCTCGTGCTCGAACTCGATCGCGTCGAGCTCGGCGACGCCGTCCTCGACCTCGAAGTTCGGCGAGAGCTGATCCTCGTCGCGATCGGTGCCAACCGAGTAGCCGTCCACCGAGAACGTGCCGCCGGTGGCGAGCAGCCACGACAGCCGCAGGTTGCCGGCGATATCGCGACTGTCGCGCACGTCGTCCTCCTGCGCGAGGCCGATCAGATTGCCGTCGGCGTCGTACAGAGTCTCGCGCTTGTCCTTGGCGTTGTAGCGGCCCTGATAGTTGAGCGCTGCCATGTAGCTGAAGCGCCCGCTCTGACCGCCATAGCCGAGGTAGCCGCTGCCGCGCAGCGTGCCGTCGCCGCTGCGGTAGAGCCCGCTGCGGTACTGGCCGCCGGAGAACTCGCCGGCGTTCTTGAGCACGATGTTGATCGTGCCGCCGATGCCCTGCGCGTCGAGATCGCCGGTCGGCGCGCGAATGATCTCGATGCGCTCGACCAGTTCCGCCGGAATGCGGTCGACGAAGACGCTGCGATCGTCGCCGGCGCCCGCCACGCGCTCGCCGTTGATCAGAATCTGCGTGTACTGGGTGCCGATGCCGCGCAACTGCGGCGCGTCGTATTCGCCGACATCGCTGGTGAAGGCTACGCCCGGCACCTGCTTGAGCATGTCGCCGACCGACAGCGGTTCGAAGCGCGAGAAGTACGCGGCGTCGTAGATCAGGCGCGGCGACACCGAGTCGCTGCGATAGCGGAAAAAGTCCGCGCTGTCGGTCACGGTGATGGGGTCGAGCGGCGTCGGCGCGGTGTCGGCTTGCGCCGCGACCAGCGCCGGCCACACGCCGGCCATGACTGCGATGAGTGTCCTGCCGCCCTGCCGCCGCGGCACGATCGTACGGATGCGCATCGATGTCCCCCTCGAAGAACGCCGGCACGGGCGCCGGCCAACGGTCGAGGCGGGACTCTATGGACCCAATGTGACAGCGAGGCACGGCGGAACGCAGCCACCCGAGCCGGCGCGACCCGGGTCATTTCGGCTCGCGTCGCTGCGCCGCCTTCATGCCGTTGTCATGAAGGTGCACGAGGGTTTGCCCTTGATCCGATCCTTCCCGCGCTACCATGTGGCGACAACACCTCCCGTCCCTGCTGCTGCTGTGCGCGGCCCTGTGCGTCGGCTGCACCTTGGCGCTGTCGCTGGGACAGCCCAAACCGCTGTCGGCGATCGCCTGGTATGACGTGCTCGGCGAGGCGGTGACCCTGCTCGTCGCCTGCGGCTGGCTCGGCCTGGTCGTCGCCTACCGTCCGCGCGGCTGGGTCAGCCACTGCCTGATCGCCGGAACCGGTCTGCTCATCTGGTCCTACGCGCTCGACCTGTTCGACGAGTTCTTCGAATACGTCGGCGTCGATCATCCGCAGAGCCTGCTCGAATCGGCGCCGGCGCCGCTCGGCATGCTGCTGCTGACGGTGGGTGTGGCGGGCTGGATGCGCGAGCAGCGCATCGTCCATCGTCAGCTCAGCGGTCGCGAACACTTTCTGCGCGATCACCGCCTGCTCGACCCGCTGACCAAGCTCTACAACCGCGCCTACCTGCAGCACGCGCTCGAACGCGAGCTCGAACTGCGCGCACCGGACGAGCCGCTGTCGCTGCTGGTGATCGATGTCGAGGGCTTTGCGCGCTACAACCACACGTATGGCGCCGTCGCCGGCGATCGCCTGCTGGTCCGCATCAGCGAGTGGCTGCTGATGCGCATGCGGCCGTCGAGCCTGCTGTGCCGCTATGGCGGCGACCGCTTCGTGATGCTGCTGCCGGACACGCCGCTGCCGCGCGCGGTGCGCCTGGGCCGGCTGCTGCAGGACCGGTTCGCGAAGCTCGGCGACGAGGCCGCCGCCTGCACCCTGCGCTGCAGCGCGCACGCCGTCGACGGGCGCAATGGCAGGACCGCGCCGACCGAGATCGGCGACGCGCTGGCGGCGCATTCGCGCGCGAGCCGACGCGCACAGTGGGCCGCCGCCCGATGACGCCCTTCGACGGCGACGACAAGTGCCTGTGGCTCGCGTCGTGCGGCCGCGATCTGATCGATCTTTGCCTGCGCCGCGATGCCGAACTGCATCGCCTGCTGTCGAACACGCGCATCTTCCCCGCGCATCTGGCCGCCGACGATCACCGCATCGCCGGCCGCGACTGGCTCAACCTGGTGCGCAACTGCCGTCGGCAGGTGCCGGTCGACGATCTGGCCTTCGTCGCCGCGGAGGCGATGCTCGCCAACCGCGACCACGCCTTTTTGCAGATGCTACAGTGCGCGCCGGATCTCGCGCGCGCCCTGCGCGTTTGGCACCGCCTGCGCGGCAGCTTCCTGCCGCTGCTGCAGATCGGTCTCGGCGGTGGGGATCGCGAACTGAGCCTCTATCTGCGACCGGCCATCGGCCTGCAGGGTCAGGATCGCTTCGTCACCGAGCTGACGATCTCGCTGCTGCTCGGCCTGCTGCGCCATCAGCTTCGCGAGCGCGACCCGACGCCGGCGGTCGAGCTGGCGTGGCCGTGCCCGGCCGATGTCGAGTCCTACCGTCTGCACTGGCGCATCGAGCCGGCGTTCGACGCGCCAGTCAGCCGCGTGCGCATTCCCTACCCGCTGCTGTTCCAGCCCTTCGCCGATGCCGATGCCGCGCGCTTCGCAGCGCTGCAGACGCGGCTGCGCGCTCGGCTCGACGACGGCGGCCGGCGTGTCGGCCTGCTCGAATTCCTACGCCGGCGCCTGCGCCGCGCCTTGCCGCAGACGCTCGCGCTCGAACAGGCCGCAGCGTCACTGTCGATGAGCCGCAGCTCGCTCAAGCGCATGCTGCGCCAGCACGGCACGAGCTACGGCGAACTCGTCGACGAGGTGCGCGCGGAGCTCGCGTGGACGCTGCTGCGCGAGCGGCGCTGGCCCAACCCGCGTGTCGCCCAACGCCTCGGCTACGCCAACGCGCACAACTTCCGCCGCGCCTTCAAGCGCTGGACCGGACGCCCGCCGAGCGCGGCGCTGACGCCAGCGCGCTGACGGCGGTCACGGCACGCGCGTCGTGCGGATCTCGATCACCTGCTGGAAGGTCGGGCGGTTGGTCCAGTGGATCGCCGGCACCGGCAGGAACGAGAACGGTGTGTGGCGCACGGCGTCGGCGTCCTCGACGCGCTCGCCGCCGGCCGGCGCCCGCGGCGAGCCGGTCCACTGGTCGCGGTTCGCAAAGCCGCCGAGATCCGCGAGCGCTTGATCGAGTGCGAGCAGCACCGCGGCGCGGCAGCCGTCACGGGTGCCGTCGGCGCAGCGCAGTTGCCGATACGGCGTCGCACTCTTGCCCAGCGCCATCTCCAGCACGCGCTTCATGTGCTGGAACCAGCCTTCCTGATACGCCGAACCCTGCGCGCGCGGATTGTCGTAGCGGCCGCTGCCGACGAGGCCGTCGTTGGCGACGAGTTGCGGCAGCACGCTGTCGATCAGGCGCGGATACCAGGCGTCCATCAGCAGCACCTGGGCGCGCTGATCGTAGTCGCCGTCCTGGTCGCGGTCGCGACGGTAGGCCCCCAGGCCCTCGCCGCCGTCGATCCACTGCCGCGAGCCGGCATTCATCCACGCGCGCATCAGCGCCACCACCTGCCGCTGTTCGTCGTTGAGCGGCCCGGCCTCCATCAGTTCGAGCAGCAGCGGCAACACCGTCTGCCCGCGCAAATCGGTGTGCGCGGCATCGGACATGATCTCGATCATGCTGGCGATGTCGTGCTTGCGCCCCGTGGCCGCGAAGGCTTCGAGCCGGTCTTCGAGCATATCGGCGCGATGGGTGGGACCATAGGTGCCGTTGAAGTCGGCCGCCCACCAGCCTTTCGCCGGGCGGTTGTTCCAGCTCGTGATCCAGCCCTTGTCCGGGTTGATCGCGCGCGGATGCTCGGTGAGCGACAGATAACCTGGCCACTCGAAGTAACCGCGCCGCGGATCGCCCTGCGCGACCGGCACCGCGCGCCCGGGGAAGGGTCGCGAGCCGCCGAAATTGGCGAAGAACAGTCGATCGAGCACGGCAGCATCGGACGCCCATTCGTGGCGACCATCGCCCCAGACCGGCAGCTCCGGATGCGCCGTCGCCGCGCGCCGCGGATAAAGACCGCTGTGGATGTAGCCGACGTCGCGGTGATCGACGTAGATCCAGTTGAAGGTGCCGGTCATGCTGTTGAACACGCGCTGGAAATCGGCGGCGTTCTTGATCGTCGGCGTGGTCACCAGCGCAAACGGCAACGCGGTGTCGAGTTCGCCGAAGAAGGTCGTGCGTTGACGCGAAATGGCCACCGGCTCGCCGTTGACGGTGGCGGTCGCGAACACTGGGCCGTAGTGCGTGCGCAGCACGAAGCGGCGCACGGTCTCGGCGCCGGTGGGCCCGCCGAGGGCGACGCTCGCGACCGTCGGCTGCGCGACCCATTCGTCGGTGCGCTTGTAGAAGGCGCGGCAGCGCAGGCCCTCGCCGTCGCCGACGTCGACGAGATAGCCGTCGGCATCGGGAAAACCGTCGCCGTTGGCGTCATCGCGCGACGCCGGCGAGCCGTCGAGATTACACATGCGCGAGACGCGGATGTCGACCAGGTCGGAACCGCCCGAGGTGGCGCTAAAGGCGAAGTCGAGTCCGCGGCCGATGTTGATGTACGGCAGGTTGCCGAAGACCACGCCGCGGCCGTTGAAGTCCAGATCAGTGCCGCCATTGGACTTGATCGCGACCTCCCACAGCAGTTGCGGCACGAAGTAAGCCGACTGCGGCCCCATCACCGCGATCGGATGCCCGCTCGCAGTCTGGTCGGCGTTGACCGCGAGGAAGTTGGACATGCGCAACGGAATATGCAGACCGGTCGCGGCGAGGTGCCGGTGCGCGCCCTGCGCCGGATCGAGCGAGGCGACGACACTGCGCTCGGGATCGAGCCTCGGCCGCAGCGGGATCTGGACCTCGTCGGCCTTGCCCAATAGGTCGAACGGAAACTGCAGCGGCTGCGGCACGAGCCCGGCGAGCGGCAGCAGACTGGGCAAAAGATCTTCGAGGTCGAGCAGTTCGCGCACCGTGTCCGCCGTCGGCAGCGGCAGCGGCACACCGCCCGCCGGTTCGCGGTAGAGGGTCACGCGCCCTTCGAGGCTGCCAGGATCCCAGATCGCAACGCCAGGCGGCAGCGGCTGTGGACAGACTTCACTGACGCGGCCGGGCACCTGGGTCGCAAACTCCAAGTCGATGGTCAGCGGCGTGTCCGCGTCCTCGGCGTGGCGCACGTCACGCCAGAACTCGCAGGCCGCGCGCGGCACCGAGGTGCTGTTCGGGCCAAAGCTGGGATCGAGCTTCTGCAGCAACTGCACCGCGCTGGCTTCGCCGCCGCCGCCGGCGGCGAAAATCGCCTGGATCAGCACCGCCGAGGCGACGATGTCGCCGCGCGTGAACGGCGCCGGCGGGAAGCGAAGCGGCTCGCCGCCGGGCTGGACCGCGAGCGAGGCGTACTCCGGCGGCGCCTCGCCGAGACCCTGCGGCGAACTCACGTGGGCGAGATAAGCGTTCATGCCGGCGACGACGGCATCGAGATCCTTGAGGATAACGCCGCCGAGGTCGCCGAATTTGGCTGCCGTCGCCTCGATCATCGCCGTGTACTCGGCCTCGCTGTAGCCGGCGACGTTGGCGATGTCGGCATCGAAACCATAGGTGTCGGGCGCCGGCCCCAGATACTCGGAGAAACGCCCGCGGCCGACCTGACGCAGCACGTCGTAGAGCCACAACCGGTCCTGCGCCGCGGCATAGCCGAAACCAAAGCCCGCGGCTTCGCGGTCCTCACCCTCGACGAAGGGCACGCCCCAAGCGTCGCGGCGGATGATCACCGACTTGCCGTTGTGCGCTTGCAGCGTGATCTCCGAGACGACGGTGTCCGGCTCCAAGCCCTCGCGTTTGAAGTAGTTGCAAGCGAGGTCGGACACCGGCTGATGGGCGTCGATGGACGTCGGCGGCGTGCACGGCGTGGCTTTGAGGTTGGGCGGCGAGTACGCCAGGTTGCCGTACAGATCGAGCTGGTCGCGGAAGTTGTTTGGATAGACGAGCTGCGCTCCTTCGACCGGCACGCCGACGCCGCCGGCCGAGTTGCCGTTGGCCCCCGGCGGCAGCACGTTGAGGTAGAGGCTGTCGCCGTCATTGGGCGTGCGGCCCGCGCGCGGCGGACCACCGGCATCGCCGCCACCGGATCCGGTGTCCGGCGCGTTCGTGCCGCCACCCACCGGATCGCTGCTGCCGCAGCCGGCGATCGCCGCCGCCGCCAACGCAACTGCCCCGACCCAGGCCTTAGACTGCCACATGGTGCTCTCCTCGATGTCGTTCGGATGTCCATCACTTTAGCGCAACGCGTCTGCGACACCGCCGCTGGCCCGGCCGACGAGGTCGTGCGCTGCGCCGCACTCGCCGACGGCGTGCTCGAAGGCTTCGTCGGCGCGTGCGGCATGCAGCTGCGCTGGGTCGCCGACGGCGATCCGATCCCGGGCAGTTACTGGGGCGAATCCGAGGCGGGCCTCGTCGGCGATGCGCTGTTCGTGCGCGCCGACACGCCGGTGCACTCGGCCCTGCACGAGCTGTGTCACTGGCTGTGCATGGACCAGGCCCGCCGCGCCGCGTTGCACACCGACGCCGGCGGCGAAGACATCGAGGAAGCCGGCGTCTGCTATCTGCAAAGCCTTTTCGCCGACCACCTGCCCGGCTATTCACGTGCGCAACTGTTCGCGGACATAGACGCCTGGGGCTATCACTTCCGCCTCGGCGGCGCGCAGGCCTGGTTCGAGCGCGACGCCGAGGATGCGCGAGCCTGGCTGCAGCGGCATGGCCTGATCGACGACCAGCAGCGCCCGATCGGGCGACGCAGGGCTTGACGGCCCCGCTACAATCGGCCGCATGCCTCGCCTTGCCCCCAAGCACCTGCTGTTGCTGCTGGCCGTGGTCTTCGGCCAGTGGCTGGTGCTGGCGCACGCCCACGATCACGCGCCGCAGGCCATCGAGCAGATCTGCCAGATCTGTCTGCACGCACCGGGCATCGCCACCGGCGCACTCGGCGGCAAGCCGGCGGCGTTGCCGCTCGCGCCACGCAACGAGGTTCCCAGGGACGCGGCGCCGTGCGCGCCCCCGAGCGTTCACGCCCACACGCCCCGTATCCGCGGTCCTCCGGTCCGCTGAAGCCTAACCCGCATTCCGCTTCACGACCCCGGGGCGGCGCCTGCGCGCCCCCTTTTCCCTTTTTTGAGGACTGCCATGAACGTTTCGATTTTTCGCGCGTTGCGCGCGCGTCCAGCATTGGCCATTCCCGCATTGCAGCGGAGCCTGCTCGCATCCACCTTGGCCATGGCCACCGCGCCGACGCTGGCCCAGGACCAGGATGCGACGCGTCTGGACGACGTCATCGTCACAGCAAGCCCGCTCGGCCGCACCGCCGACGAGCTGATCCAGCCGGTGACGGTCATCGGCAGTGCCGAGCTCGACCGCCGGCGCGCCAACAATCTCGGGGAGACCCTGGAGCACGAGCCCGGTGTGGCCGCCACCGACTTCGGCCGCGGCGCCGGACGGCCGGTGATCCGCGGTCTCGCCGGCCCGCGCGTCGAGATCCTCGACAACGGGCTGTCGACCATGGACGTGTCCGACCTGTCCCCGGACCACGCGGTGTCCATCGACCCCGCGCATGCGCGGCGCATCGAGATCCTCAAGGGCCCGTCGACCCTGCTCTACGGCAACGCCGCGTCCGGCGTCGTCAACGTCGTCGACGACCGCCTGCCAGACGCCGCCGAACCGGGCTTTGGTGGCGGAATCGACCTCGAGTACGGCGACAACGGCAATGCCCGGCGCACGCATACCGAGTTCGACTACGGCAGCGGCCCGCACTTGCTGCACGCCGATTACGCCTGGCGCGACATCGAGGACTACGAGATTCCCGGCACTGGCGACGTCGACGGCGAGGGCGTGCGCGGCGTGCTGCCGAACAGCGCCGTCGAGTCCCGCAACGGCGCGCTGTCCTACAACTGGTTCGGCCGTCGCGGCGATGTCTTCGGCCTCTCGTACAGCCGCTTTGACAGTCGCTATGGCCTGCCGTTCGCGCACGGGCATCACGAGCATCATGAGGAGGACGGCGAGGCGCACACCGACGAAGCGCACACCGATGAGGCGCCGGTGGGCTTCATCGATCTCGAGCAGAATCGCTTCGACACGCGCATCCTGCTCGACCGGCCGCTGCGCGGGCTCGAGTCGCTGCGCATCCGCGCCGGCTACTCCGACTACACGCACACCGAGTTCGAGGCGCCCGGCGAGCCCGGCACGGTGTTCGAGAACGAGCAGGTGCAGGCTCGTATCGAGGCCACGCACGTGGCCGTCGCCGGCCTGCGCGGCACCGTCGGTGTGCAGCTCAACGACCGCGACTTCGAAGCGATCGGCGAGGAGGCCTACGTGCCGCCGGTGCGCAGCCGCTCGATCGGCCTGTTCGTGCTCGAGGAACGCGCGCTCGGCTTCGGGCGCTTGGAGTTCGGCGCACGCGTCGATCGCAACCGCACCGAGCCGGATCAGGGCCGTGTGCGCAGCTTCACGCCGCTGTCGCTGGCTGCCGGCGCGATCGTCGACGTCGGCGAACACGGCCACGTCAAGCTGTACCTGACCCAGGCCGAGCGTTCGCCGGTGCAGGAGGAGCTCTACGCTTTTGGCCCGCACCTTGCGACCGCGACCTTCGAGCGCGGCAGCGCGGACCTCGACATCGAGCGTTTCCACAACGCCGAGCTGGGCTTCGACTGGCACGCGGCGCGCTTGCGGCTCGATGCCAGCGTCTACTTCAACCGTGTTTCCGACTACATCTTCCTCGCCGAGGTCGACCGCAACCTCAACGCCGACGGCTCGGGGACCGGCGTCCCTGACGGCGTGGCGGACCGCGTCGATGAAGAAGGCGTCTTCGCCGCCGACGGCGAGCTGCTGCTGGTCGACTACCGCCAGGCCGACGCGCGTCTGCACGGCTATGAGATCGAGCTCGCTTACGCCCTGGTCCAGGGGCCGCTGCAGGTGGACATCGGCGCGTTCACCGATTCGGTACGCGCCCGCCTCGACGACGGCGGCGATCTGCCGCGCATCACGCCGCGGCGCTACGGGCTCATGATCGCGGCCACCGGCGAGCGCGTGGGCGCCAGCCTGCGCTATACGCACGTCGCGCGTCAGGATCGCGTGGCGGCCCTGGAAACCCCGACCGCGGGCCATGACCTGCTCAATGCCTACGTAAGCGCACGCGTTTTCGGCGCCGCCGATCGCGGGCCCCGTGTCGACGCCTATCTGCGTGCCGACAACCTGCTGGACGAGGACGTGCGGCGCGCGACCTCCTTCGTCAAAGACCTGGTGCCGGCGCCGGGGCGCTCGCTCTACGCCGGTTTGTGTTACCGGTTCTGACCGGCCTTGCGCGGTCTGCGGGCGCGGCCCGGATGCAGGTAAGGGCCGCGCCCAGACGCCGCACGCCGCCTGCGGCGCGGTCCATGTCATGCCGGCGCGGTCACCTCGGCCGGGATCGCGGCTGGCACCGTGACGGCGAATCGTTCAGGGTTGTGCCTCGCGGCGGGACGCAGCGACAACGACGATCGGGAGCAGGCGCAGTGGAATCTTTCGTCAATGCGGTGAACGGGCTGATCTGGAGTAAGGCGCTGATCGCGCTGTGTCTGGGTGCGGGGCTGTATTTCTCGATCCGCACACGCTTCATGCAGGTGCGCGGCATCGGCGAGATGTTGCGGCTGATGGGCAGCGGCAAGGCGTCCGCTGCGGGCGTATCGGCATTCCAGGCGCTGGCGATGTCGCTGTCCGGGCGCGTCGGCACCGGCAACATCGCCGGCGTCGCCACCGCGATCACCTTCGGCGGACCGGGTGCAGTGTTCTGGATGTGGGTCGTCGCCTTTTTCGGCGCATCGACGGCCTATGTCGAATCGACGCTCGCGCAGATCTACAAGGAGAAGGACGAGAAGGGCCAGTATCGCGGCGGTCCGGCGTACTACATCGAGAAGGCGATGGGCCAGCGCTGGTATGCGTGGCTGTTCGCGCTGTCGACGGTGCTGGCGACCGGCCTGCTGCTGCCGGGCGTGCAGGCGAACAGCATCGCGCTCGGCCTGAACACGGCCTGGGGCGTGGCGCCGAGCGTGACCGCGGCCGGCATCGTCGTCGCGCTCGGCTTCATCATCTTCGGCGGCGTCAAGCGCATTGCGCACTTCGCGCAGCTCGTCGTGCCGTTCATGGCACTGGCCTACATCCTCGTCGCGCTGACGATCATGTTTCTCAACATCCATCAGGTGCCCGAGGTGGTCTCGCTGATTCTGCGCAGCGCCTTCGGCGCCGAGGCGGCGTTCGGCGCGGTGCTCGGCCTCGCCGTCGAATGGGGCGTGAAGCGCGGCATCTACTCCAACGAGGCCGGCCAGGGCACCGGAGCGCATCCGGCGGCGGCGGCCGAGGTGTCGCACCCGGCCAAGCAGGGCTATGTGCAGGCGTTCTCGGTGTACGTGGACACGCTGCTGGTGTGTTCGGCGACGGCGTTCATGATTCTGTCGACCGGCATGTACAACGTGATGAACGCCGCAGGCGCCACGATCGTCGACAACCTGCCCGGCGTCGAGGCCGGACCCGGCTATGCGCAGGCTGCGGTGGAATCGGTGCTGCCCGGCACCGGCGCCGCCTTCGTTGCGCTGGCGCTGCTGTTCTTCGCGTTCACGACCATCGTCGCGTACTACTACATGGCGGAGACCAACATCAGCTACATCAACCGCCGGGCGCAGCGGCCGTGGATGGTGCTGGCGCTGCGCATCGGCATCCTCGCTGCGGTAACCTACGGCACCGTGCGCAGCGCCAACCTCGCCTGGGCGTTGGGCGACATCGGCGTCGGCCTGATGGCCTGGCTCAACATCGTCGCCATCCTGATTCTGCAGAAGCCGGCGCTCGCCGCCCTACGCGACTACGAACGGCAGAACAAGGCTGGCACCGAGCCGGTGTTCGATCCGCAGGCGCTGGGCATTCGCAACGCGGACTACTGGGAGAAGCGCTCGCCATCGCCGCCCTGAGGGCAAGGATCGCAGCGATCACCGCGGCCGGATGAAGATCGGGCTCGACCAGGCGCGGTGCTGCACCTCGGCGAGGCACAGATCATCGAGCGGCGTGCGCGCACCGTCGCCGTGGCAGGGCTTGACCGCGATGCAGCGCCCCTGCTCGTCGTACTCGCAGCGCAGTTGCGCACCGTTGATCGTGGGCTCGGCGCGCTGGATCGCACGCGCGTAGTACAACACCTCGCGGCCGATCGCTGGATACTCGGGATCGGTGAACTCGACCGCACAACCATCGCCGTCGTCGGCGCACTGCAGGATCTTCCACGGGTCCTCGATCAGCGGCGCGACCGGCTCGTCAAGCGTCTGCTGGCGGCGGATGCGCACGATCTCGATGCGTTCGATCGGCGTGCGCACGTCGCCGGGGTTGTAGCACTCGCCGCCACAGAGCTGCTCGATGCGTTCACGGCCGATCGCCGCCACGGTCCATGTCGGGCAACCCGGCTGCTGCTCGAAGGCGCCCTGCGCACGCACGCGAAAGCGTGGCACGTCGTTGCTGCGCAGTTCCGAGCCCATCGGATGACGGCGGCCGTCGGCGCCGATCAGGTCGAACCACAACTGCATGCGTGGACCCGAGGTGCCGAACACCTCCTTGCGCCGCAGCGCGTCCCAGATCGCCTCGCGCGTGCGCGCCGGCGCGTGCACGGCGACCAGGCCGCCGGTGTAGAAGTACGAGGCCTGGCGCTCGGTCTCGGCGATCTGCAGGAAGTTGTACCGCGTGTCGTCGAGTTCGAAGCGGCGCGGACGCGCTGGATCGCCCTTGGGTTTGGCGGCGTCCACGAAGCGCTGCTGCACCAAGGCGTTGGCGGCGCCGCGCGCCTCGGTGCTGCTGTGGCGGTTGACCTGCTTGAAGCCGGTGCCGGCCTCGGCGGCGTGGTTGTCGCTCGACCCGATGAAGCCGAAGCGAAAGCGCAGCGGCCCGCCGTCATCGTCGGTCTCGTTGGGATTGCTGTACGCCATGATCGCCTGCACCGAACTCGCCGGACGATGATTCAGCGGCGGCAGGAAGCAGTCCGTGCACTGGCCGCAGGCGAGCCAGTCCTCGGGCCGCACGTCGGCAACGACCAGATGCCCGGCGCGACCGGCTTCGAGGTAGTTGCGCTCGACCTCGGCGACGCGCGCGGCGCACTCGGCCGAATCCGGCTCGTCACAGCGCGAGCGGATGATCTGACCGGCGCGCTTGCAGCAGGGCAGATAGTCGTCCGTCGCCTCGGGACAGACCATGTGCCCATCGGCGTCGTAGGCCACCGCGCGCCAGTCGCGGTACTCCTCGGCGTTGCCGTGGCCGGAGAAGATCTCGATCAGGGTCTGCCGCTTGGGATCGTGCTGCGCACGCGTGAGCTGCTTCTTCCACGACGATCCCGGCGGCGTGTAGTAGCCCCAGGTGGTGCCGTGCGGGATCACCAGGGCCTCACCGCCCCACTCGTCGAGCTTGCGGAACAGGTCGGCCGGCTCGGTGGCGACTTCGATGCAATCGTCCGGCAGCTCACGCGTGTGCACGCCGTCGGCACAGGTCGCAACCGACGCCAGTTCGACGCGCTTGTCGTCCTGCAGGAACTGCAGGTCGCGGTTGGGAAAGTCGGTGAGATAAGGACCGATGAAGCGATCAATGAACGGCAAAGGGTTTACGCGCATCGCGTTGTAGGCGATGCCGCCGGCGATGATCGGGCGCTTGGGCACGCGATCCTCGGCGGTCTCGTAGAGGATCACGTTCTTGTGGCCGTAATGGGTCTCGGGCGTGTTGCCCATCTGCGTCCATTCCCAGCCGAGGAAGGCGACGACGTCCGGGCTGTCGGCAGGACCGGCCGCGTCGTTGCAGGCACGCACGGTGTCCTTGATCATCGACCAATGCCGCGGCGTCAGGCTCTCGGCGTGATCGGTATGCGCGTAGTAATCCAGTGCCGAGCAAAAGCGCGCGTAGTCGCAGGCGTCGGCCGGCGGACGAGCACCGGGGCCATGCATCAGCGGCAGCGCCCAGGCGAAGGCGTCCATCGAGAACGTGGTGTGGACGTGCAGATCGCCGTAGAGGATCTGCTCGGCCGGTGCGTCCGTGGCGGCGTGGCGCTGCGCGCGTGCGCGCAGGCTCTGCGCATCGACGCGCTGCGTCGTGACCGTGCCGGCGCGTTCCGGCTGCACCTGCCGGTCCCACCAGACCAAAACGACCATGGCCGCCAGCAGCCCCCCCAACGCGACCACGATTCTGAACAGCGAATTCATCGAACCGCCCCCCGGCCACCGGCGCAGTATCTCGCACGGAATCTACTTTACACTGCGTCAATATGTTGAACGAATCCCATTCCGGCCGCATCAAGATCGCCTGGCTCGCCATCGTCGGCGGTGGCCTTCTGGCGGCGCTGTCGCTGCTGTACGAGAGTCGCGGCAAGCCCCTGCCCGCCGGCGTCGTCGCGACGGTGGGCAATCACGCGATCTTGCGCGCGCAGTGGCAGCGCGCGGTGCAGTCGGTGGAGAACGATCGCGGCCGCGCGCTCGACCGCGACGAGCGCCGCGCCGTGCTCGACCGGCTGATCGACGAGGAATTGCTGTTCCAGCACGCGCTCGGCAGCGGTCTGGTGCGCGACGATCCCGGCCTGCGCAAGACCGTGATCGCCGCATTGATCGACGCGACCACGGCCGGCGGCGCGGTCGACGAGCGCGCCGCGCAGGCACTGTTCGCGCGCGATCCTGGCTATTTCGCGGCACAGCCGCGGCTGCAGGTCGCGGCGCTGCGCTGCACCGCGGATGACCTCGATGTCGACGCCGGGGCGCTGCGGCAGGCACTTCTCGGGGACGCAGCGCTGCCGCCGGCCTGCGCGCGTGTGGTTCTGCCGGATGAACCGCTGCCGCTGGCGCAGCTCGCGCAACGGCTCGGCGGCAGCGCGGCGGCGGCGCTGCACCGCGCCGAAACCGGCGCGCTGATCGGCCCGATCGCGCAGCGCGATGCCGTGATGTACGCGCTGCTGCGCAGCCGCTATGCCGACAGCGTGCGCTACGAGGACGTGGCCGAGGCCGTGCGCAGCGAGTGGCAGCGCCGCAATGCCGAGGCAGCGCTCGCGGCCCTGCTCGCCGGCCTGCGCGACGGCGCCGCGATCCGCTACGCCGACGATGCGCGCTGACGCGCCGCACCTGCGCCTTGCGGGGGCCGTGCTGCTGTGCGCGCTGGCGCTGCCGGCCGCGGCGCACAACCGCTCGGTGTCGTACTCGACCTGGACCGTCGACGGCACGTCTTTGCAGGCCGAGGTGCGCATCCCGGGCGTCGAACTCAACCGTGCCGGCCTGCATCCGCAGGACCCGCAGATTCTGGACGATCTGGCCGCGCGGGTCCGCAGTGGCTTCACGGTGCACGACGGGAATGCGGCCTGCGCGGCGGAGGCGGCGAGCGCGCGACGCAACGGCGTGGACTTTATCGTCGACGCGCGCTGGCGATGCAGCGGCGCGCCGCAATGGCTGAGCACCCGCTTCCTGCTCGACGCGATTCCCGGACATCTGCACCTGTTGCAGCTGCGCAGCGATCACGGCCTGCACGGCCCCTTCGCACTCAGCGCCGCGCGTCCGCAGGTCCGGCTCGGCGGCGATACCGCCGAGGTGCCGCCCCCGGACTTCGGACGTTATCTGTGGCTCGGCGTCGAGCACATCCTCATCGGCTGGGATCACCTCGCCTTTCTCGTCGTGCTGCTGCTCGGCGCGGCGAGCCTGAGGCAACTGGCCTGGCGCATCACCGGCTTCACCGTCGGTCACAGCCTGACGCTGGCGCTGGCGACGCTCGGCGCCGTACGCCCGCCGGCGCTGATGGTCGAAAGCTTCATCGCGCTGACGATTGCCTGCTTCGCCGCCGAACGCGTGTTGGCGGGGCATGCACGCGCGCTGTGGCACGTGGGCGCCCTGACCGCCGTGCTCGCGCTGGTCGGGTGGATCGCCGGGGCCCTGCCCCTGCCGCTGGCGGCCGCCGCGGTGCTGCTGAGCCTGGGCGGCAGCATCGACGCGCGCCTCGACAGCCTGCGCACGGCGTTGTTCGGGCTGTTCCACGGCTTCGGCTTCGCCGGCGTGCTCGGCGAACTCAACGCCGGACAGGATGTGCCGGCGCTGCCGCTGGCCGGCTTCAACCTCGGCGTCGAGATCGGTCAGTTGCTGTTCGTGTTGCCGCTGTGGTGGCTGGCGCGACGCTCGCCGGCGATGCAGCGGCCGTGGCTGCCGGCACTGATGCTCGCGCTCGGCTGCGGCTGGTTCTTCGAGCGGATCGCGTGAAGCTCAGTCGGCCTTGCGCGCCACGACGAGCACGTAGTCCTCACCGGCATCGACCACGGCCTGCAGCTTGTCCGCATGCGCGCGGATCTTGTCGCCGTCGACGGTCGTCGGCCGCTGTGCATACTCGCGGCACGCCGGGATGAAGCGCGCCAGCGTCCACGGCAGGATCGAGTCGATGCGCACCTCGGCAAAGCCCGCCTCACGCAGATAGCCGGCATAGGTGTCGGCGTCGTAGGCGTTCTTCGGGTTGTACATCTGGATGTCGGCGGCGAGCTTGTTCTCGAGCTCGACGTAGCGCGCAACATCCGTGCCGCGCTTCGGAATCAGGTCGGTCAGCACCAGGGTGCCGCCGGGCCTGAGCACGCGCCCGGCCTCGCGCAGAAAATCACGCCGCGTGTCGAAGTGGAACGCGCATTCGACGGCGATCAGCTTGTCGAACTGCGCGGCAGGGAAATCGAGTCTGGTCGCGTCACCAAGGCGCAGCGTGATGGTGTCCGACAGGCCGTGCTGTTTCACATACTCGTTGCCGTGCTCGATGCGCGTCGGCGTGATGTCGATGCCGATGATCGACTTGGCGCCGAAGGCGCGGGCGTAGCGCACCGCGCAGGCGCCGTAGCCGCAACCGACTTCGAGCACCTCGTCCAGCGGACACAGTCCGGCGGCGCCGGCGACCAGGCCCGCCATCGCCTCGGCGGCATCGGCCATGGACAATCCCGGACGCGTCCAGTAACCGTAGTTCGCGTACGGGCGGTCACCGAAGGCATCGCGGCGCTGCGCGTGACGGCGCGTGTAGTATTGAACGATGCCCTGCGTATGCGCCGAGGTCATGAAGCCAGTCTCCGCTCCGTGGGTGAGGCGTGGGGGTTCAGCGCGCGCGCCGCGCGACGACGAGCACGTAATCCTCGCCGAGTTCCACCAACTCGCGCAGCCGCGCCGCCGAGCGGCGCCAGGCGGCGCCGCGTTCGCCGCCTTCGCGTTCGCCCATGGCGTCGAGACGGCGCGCGAACGGCAGCCGCGTCCATTCGACGATCGACTCGATGCGCAGCGCCTCGAAGCCGGCCTCGCGCAAATGCCGCGCGTAGACATCGGCGTCGTAGGCGTTGGCGGGGTTGTCGAGACAGATCCCGCTGTTGAGCGTCTTTTCGCCGCGCAGGTAACGCGCCGGGTCGACACCGCGGCGCGGAATCATGTCGGTCAGCGCCAGCGTGCCACCGGGGCGGAGCACGCGCGCGGCCTCGCGCAGAAAGTCCACGCGCGTGTCGAAGTGGAAGGCGCATTCGACCGACACCAGTTTGTCGAAGCTCGCATCGGCGAAGTCCATCGCCGTGGCATTGCCGAGTCGCAAGTCGATCACCTCGGCCAGTCCTTGCGATGCGATGTACTTGCGCCCTTGCTCGATGCGCACCGGCGTGATGTCGATGGCGATGATCGACGTCGGTCGGCAGCGTTTCGCGTAGATCACCGTACCGGCACCATAGCCGGCGCCGACATCGAGCACCGCATCGCCGGGACGCAGGCCGGCAGCGGTGGCGACGACTTCGGTCAGCGCCTCGGCCGCCTGCTCCAGGGTCAGATCGTCACGCGTCCAGTAGCCGTAGTTGGCGAACGGTTGGTCGCCGAACAGGCCGTCGCGCCCCGAGTGGCGGCGCGTGTAATGAGTGACGACATCCTGGGCGTGAGCCGAGAGCATCTGCGACCTCTTGGAATGGCCATGCCGACGAGGATGCGCCCGTGAGCGCGCGGCCGAAGCTCGCCGCGCAACAGCTCGGAGAAGGCCCGGACGTGGTGCTGATCCACGGCCTGGCGACCAATCGCGCGTTCTGGTATGCGACCGCCGTGGCTTTGCAGGACCGCTACCGCGTGACGATCTTCGATCTACGCGGCCACGGTTACAGCGAGCGGCCGGCGAGCGGCTACCGCCCCGTCGACTTCGCCGAGGATACACTGGGCCTGATGGATGCGCTGCACATTCGCAGCGCCGCACTCGTCGGGCACAGCTACGGCGGCGCCGCGGCGCTCGAAGCGTCCGGCATCGCCCCGCATCGTGTCAGCCATCTCGTACTCGTCGATGCGCGAATCGCGCGCATACAACCGCTGCTGCGGCTGCACGATACGCCGGTGATCACCGAGGCGGAAAAGGAAGTGGCGGCCACGCACGACGCCGACTGGGCGGCGCTGCCGCAGGTCGGCTACCTGTTTCTCGAGGCAGCAGCGCGCATGCGCCTGGCCGGCCGCCTGCCGCAGGCGCGCGACGACTTCACCCCCTTTGGCGAAGGCCGCGGCGCTGCGCGCGCGGCCCGCGCCTGGCTCGATCTGCTCGAACACACCAGCGCGCGCGCCGAGTTCGATACGCCCGGCATGACCGAAGAGGCGATCGGTGCGCTGCGCATGCCGGTGCTGCTGCTCTACGGCGCACTTTCGCGCTGCGTGCACTCGGGTCGCGCGCTGCGCGCCTTACTGCCGCAGGCGCGCTATGTCGAGATCGCGGGTGCCGGGCATTTCTTCCCGCTGCACCGGCCGCAACTGGTGCTCGACGCTCTGCGCGACTTCCTCGCCATGCCTGCGTCATGAAGCCGAGCTTTCCGTTCGCTGGCCTGCAGGTGGTCGAGCTCAGCGGCCATGTCGCCGGCGCCGTTTGCGGCAAGCTGCTGGCCGGCTTCGGCGCCGAGGTCGTGCAGATCGACGGCGGCCACGACGCGGCGCTCGACGACGCGGCGCAGACCTGGTTTCACTCCGCCAAGCGGCGGCTGCCGGCCGCGACCGATACCACACGGCTCGAAGCACTGATCGCGCGCGCCGACGTGATCGTCGATGCCTGGGGCCTGGGCGTGCTCGCCGCAGCGGGGCTGGACCCGGCACGGCTGCGTGCACTCAACCCGAGTGCGATCGTCTGCCGCATCACGCCTTTCGGACTGAGCGGCCCCCGACGCCACTGGCTCGCCGACGACATCACGCTGTATGCGGCGACCGGCCTGATGCATTCCACTGGTGACGGTGCGCGCGCACCGCTCAATGCCGGACCGCGCATCGCCGAGCTGACCGCCGGCATGAACGCCTGCTTCGCCTGCGTCGGCGCCCTGCTGCGCCGGCAGCGCGACGGCGGCGGCGACGACATCGACCTCGCGATCGCAGAGAGCGCGATGGACAACTACGAGGTCGCACTCATCGAGGCGTTGACGCTCGGCAAGATCGCGCGCCGCAACGGCGATGAGCACGCGATGGTGCCGTGGCGCACCTATCCCTGCGCCGACGGCGAGGCGGCGATCATCGGCGGACCGATCCGCCACTGGCTCAAGGCGGCGCCGATGTTCGACGCGCCCGAGCTGCTCGACCCCAAGCTCGCGACCATGGGCGATCGCATCGCGCATCGCGCACGGGTCGAGGCGCTGATGCAGCCGTGGCTAAAGAAGCAGACCAAGCAGGCGCTGTTTCACGCCGGCCAGCGTGCGGGCCTCGCCTTTGCGCCGCTGGCCTCGCTCAGCGATGCGCTCGCCGATCCGCAGCACGCCGCGCGCGGTTACTTCATCCAAGCGCCCGGCGGCGGGCGCATGCCGGGCGCACCGTTCCGCTTGCAGCGTGGCCTGTGGCGCAACAGCTCGACACCACCCGCGCAGGCGCCCTCTGCGGTGGGTGCGGCACATCCTCTCGCGCAAGCGGGCACAAAGAACACGGCTGCCCCCTTCGCCGGCCTGCGCGTGCTCGACTTCTCCCATGACTGGGCCGGACCGCACGCGGCGCGGCTGTTCGCCGACTACGGCGCCGAGGTCATCAAGATCGAGTATCCGCGGCGCCTCGACGGCATGCGCGGCGGTTACGTGGACCGGATCGACGCGCATCCGCGCTTCTGGCAACTGCATCGCGGCAAGCAGTCGCTCACGCTGGATCTGGCGCTCGATGCGCATCGCGCGGTGCTCGATCAACTGGTGCGCGGCGCCGACCTTGTGATCGAGAACTCGCGCCCCGGCGTGATGGCGCGCAAGGGCTACGATTACGAACGGCTGCGCGCACTCAATCCGCGCATCGTGCTGCTGTCGATGTCGGCCTTCGGCGCGAGCGGACCGTACGCCCAATATTGCGGTTACGGCGGCACGTTGGAGGCGATCAGCGGCCTGCAATCGCTCACCGCCTACGACGCGCACAGCCGCTGGTTTCGCGTGCGCGAGTTGGACGTGATGAACGGCATCATGGGGGCCTGTGCCGCCGTCATCGCGCTGTGGCAGCGCGAGCGCGGCGATCCCTCGGCGCCGGCGGGCGGCCAGTGGATCGACCTGTCCGAGAACGAAACCACGGCCTGGTTCGTCGGCGAGCATTTCCTCGCCGCCTCGCGCAGCAAAAGGCAGCCCGCAGCGCTCGGCAACCGCCATGCGCTGCACGCGCCACAGGGCTGCTACGCCTGCGCGGGCGAGGACCGCTGGCTGACACTGTGCGTGCGCAGCGACGACGAGTGGCGCCGCCTCGCCGCGCACATCGGCGTCGCGGCCGGCGATGCGCGCTTCGCCACCGCCGCGCAGCGGCGTGCGCTGCACGATGAACTCGACGCGCTGCTCGCTGCCTGGTTGCGAGGGCGCGATGCGATGCAGGCGGCCAGCGAACTGCAGGCCCTGGGCATCGCCGCCGCGCCGGTGATGAACGCGGCCGATCTGATCGCCGACGCGCATCTGGCGGCGCGCGGCTGGTTCCTGCAGGTGGGCGACACGCGCATGCCTGGCCTTCCGTTTCACTACGCACGAGGCGGCGGCGCGGTACGCGCGCGCGGACCGCGGCTCGGCGCCGACAACGCACGCTGGTTCGCCGCGGCCCAACAGACGCCGCCGCTGCTCGACCCGGCAAGCATCGGCACCGCCTACGCGATCGCGTGATCGCCCGTGCAGCCATGCATCGTTCACACCTCGTCACACACACCAACGACCGCAACCCTGGAGGACCGACATGACCAGCCGACCGATCCACGACCTGCGCCATGCCCTACTGCTCGTCGCCGCGATGCTGCTGCTCGGCGCCTGCATGTCCTCGCCCGAGGTGCGGGCGCAGCAGCCGGGCTCGGCCAGCGAGCACGAGTTCCGCTCCGGCCTGCTCAAGCGCAGCTACCGGCTGTACGTGCCGCGCAGCTACGACGAGAACAAGCCGATGCCGCTCTTGGTGGCGCTGCATGGCGGCCTGGGCACCGGCAAGGCGATGGCCGAGGTCAGCGGCTTCGATCGCCTCGCCGAGGCACGCGGCCTGATCGTCGCCTACCCGGACGGCCTCGGGCGCGCGTGGAATGCCGGCTCCTGCTGCGGCAAGCCGATGGAGAACCGCATCGACGACGTCGGCTTCATGAAGAACCTCGTCGCCGACGTGAAGACCAAGGTTGCGATCGACAGCCGCCGCGTCTACGGCGCCGGCTTCTCCAACGGCGCAATGCTGGTGCATCGCGTCGCCTGCGAGGCGCCGGGCACCTTCACCGCGATCGCCGCGGTCGCCGGCGGCATCATGGTCAAGGACTGCACGCCTGCCAAGGGCACGCCGACCCTGGTGATCCAAGGCCGTGACGACCCGCGCATCCCCTGGAGCGGTGGCGAGTTCGAGGGCAACTACCGGCCTTCCGTCGCCGAAGTCGTGTCCACGCTGGGCAAGCGCAACCGCTGCAGCGGCACCGAGACGGTGATCGTCGACGACGGCATCGTGACCTGCAAAAAGCTCGACGGCTGCGCTGACGGCGATGACGTGCAGTGGTGTGGCTTGAAGGGGGTCGGCCACCAATGGCCCGGCGGCAAGACCCTGCTGCCCGGCTTGCTCGGCAAGAACACCGACCGCTTCGATGCCTCGCAGCAGATCGTCGATTTCTTCCTGCGGTATCAGAGTTAGCCCACATCCACCGTCCTATCCCTGCCCGATCGCCGTCGGCGATTCCGCCGCTCCGGCATAATCCGCGGACGACGAGGACGCGGTTGGGGGAGTCATGGCGGCAGCATCGACCGCGCCGGTGGCGCTGGTCACCGGCGGCGCCGGCGGCATCGGCCGCGCCACGGCGCGCGCGTTCGCGCAGCGCGGCTATCGCGTCGCCGTCGCCGACATCGACGGCGCCGCCGCGCAAGCGGTCGCGGAGTCGCTGCGCAGCGAAGGCCACGCGGCCGAGAGCATCACCGTCGACATCGGCGATCGTGACGCGGTGGTGGCGATGCTCGACGGCTTGCGTGCGCGCTACGGCCGCCTCGACGCCGCCTTCAACAACGCCGGCGCCAGCAGCCTGCGCGTACCGCTCGCCGATCTCGACGAGGCCGACTGGGAGCGCGTGCTGCGCACCAACCTGACCGGCACCTTCCTGTGCATGAAGTACGAGATCCGCTGGATGCTCGAACAAGGCCACGGCTGCATCGTCAACAACTGTTCGGTGTTCGGCATCGGCGGCAGCATCAGCGCGACCTACACCGCGAGCAAGCACGGCATCGCCGGGTTGACGCGCTCGGCGGCGATCAGCTACGCCCGGTGCGGCGTGCGCATCAACGCCGTCTGCCCGGGCCTGATCGACGCCGGCATGGGCGCGCGCTATCTCGAACGCGCCGGCGAGACCGACGCCGCATCGACCATCGCCCTGCACCCCGCCGGCCGCGCCGGCACCGCCGAGGAAGTCGCCGATGCGGTGCTATGGCTGTGCTCGGAGGAATCGCGCTACGTGCACGGCCATCTGCTCGCCGTCGATGGCGGCTACGGCGCGCGCTGAGGCGCGCTGCGCTCAGGCGTAACCGTAGCGTCGTGCCAGTTCGACGAGCCGTGCATCGAAGCCGGCACCGTCGGGGCGCCACGGCAGGGCGGCGTCGAGGCTTGCCGCCGCGGCCAGCTCGAGCACCTCGTCGCTGAAGGTTTCGAGTACGTCGGCTTCGAGGCCGTAGGGCGCTGCGCCGGGGCCGTAGCCGGCGTAGATCCAGCGCTCGGGTTCGCGCATCGCGGCCAGGGCATCTGCGTCGGCGTCGACGCCGGCGATTTCGCACAGCTGCGCGAGCGTGACATCGTCCGCCGTCTCGACATCCTCGACGCGCAGATGGCGGGCGCGCTCGGCAAACGCGGTCTCGATATTGCGATTGCAGCGCAACCACGGCAGCTGCGGCTCGATCAGCGCCGGGATGAAGCCGTGATCCTTGTAGTCCGGCGGCACGAACAGACGATCCTGTGCCCAGGCGTCGAGCAGACAGCCCTGGGTCCACGGGTGACGGGTCAGGTGCAGGACGCCGGCGTCGGCGTAGCCGCGGCGCAGCCGGCGCAGGTCGAGCGGCCGCAGCGGCGCCTCGGTGTCGGGCACGACCAGACGCCGCGGCGCGACACGCGCGGCGATCTCCTCGAGCAACTGCGCGGTGCGCCAGGCGCTACGTTGCGCGAGCCAGTCGTTGGCGGCGGCGATGCTGGCGTCGTCCTGCGCACCGAATTCGAGCTGCGCGATCGTACGCAAGAGGCCGTCGGCCTGCGGGCCCTGGCTGAGGCGGAAGATGTCGAGCAGCTCGCCGACGTCGTCGGCCATCAGCAGGCACAGCTCCGGCACCGCGTAGAGCCGTGGGTGCATGCCCAGACAGCCGGCGACGTAGGACGCACCGCAAAAAGGCGCAGCGAGCACGAACAGCGGCGGCGTTACCCTCACGCCCTCGCCCCCGGGGAGCCGAGCCACACCTCGCAGCCGCCGCGCGGGTTGTGCACGTACTGCCAGCGGCGGCCGCGCTTGACCGCGACATTCGGCGCGAACGGATTGGCGGTGCCGACGAACAAGCCGTGCGGCGTCGACGCCAGCGTGCGAATGCCCCAGTTGAACTTGTTGCCGAAGCCGTTTCGCGTGACCGGCTCCCAGTGGATGCCATCGTGCGTGCGCCACAGTTCGGCGCCGCCGAACCGCGACAGCAGGTTCTCGTCGCCCCAGCGCCGCACCAGGGCGAGGACGTCCTCGGGCCACAGGTTGGTCGGCAGGTAGGGCATGGTGTTGGTCCAGTTCAAGGTGCCGGCGTAGAGCCAGCCGTCGTGCACGCACATGCGCCAGACGTAGCCGTTGAACAGGCTGTCGAAGCCGGGGCCGAAACCGGACAGCGGATAGCGCAGTCCCTCGTCGGTGCTGCGCGCCTCGCCGACCAAGAGCTCCCAGGAATCGTCGGGCCAGACGCGGATGATCTCGGCCGCCGCAGGGCCGATGTCGGCGCCGCGGTGGTAGCCGCCGTTGATGATGCCGTAGGCGACGTACAAGGCCCCCTTGAACTCGCAGATCGTCGCCGCCGCCTCGTTGAGCTGGCCGCGCCCGGCGCCGTGGGTGATCACCGGCTGCCAGCGGTACGGCAGCTCGCCGCCGGCGGTCTTCCAAAGCTCGCCGCCGGTGACCGGATTGATGGTGCCGCCGTACAGATGTCCGGCGTAGTGCGCCATCTCGAACACGGTGACGTTGTCCGGATTGCCGAAACCTTCTTCGCTGACCGCGGTCCAGCGATCGGTGCGCAGATCGTCATTGGCGTAGACCACCGCCTCGGAGCTGATGTCCTGCAGAAAGCCCTTCGCCGTGCCCGATGCGGTCGGGCTGATGTGGAGGCGGTTCTGGAACGGCTGCAGCGTACGAAACGCACGCACCGTGGGCGCGAACGGTGGCCGCGGCACCGGCGCGAAGTGCTCGCCGTCCTCGCTGCGCAGCAGGTCCGGCGAATGCGCCGTGTGCGGCGACCAGGTGGTCACGTACAGGCAGGGATGCGGATCGCCTACATCCTGATACACGGCCATGCCGCGCAGGCCGATGTAGCTCGGCACGTCGTCGCGCCCATTGGTGCCGCGCACCTGCGGCGAGCGGTAGACCATGCGCCAGCTCTGCGTCTCGGGCGTGTAGGCCCAGATCTGCGCGCGGCGGTCGATGTCGTAGAGATCGTCGGGCGCGAGGATCGGCCAAGGGTACAGTCGCGGCGTCGGCTGCGACAGGCGCAGCGCTGCCATCGACGCGCGCGAGGTGCCGACGTACAGACGCCCGCGGAACCACGCCATGCTGTGCGCATAGTGATTCCAGCCGTCACCGAAGCCGCTTTCCGCAGTCAGGCGGAAATCGGACTGCGACAGGGGCCGGTCGCCCCCTTGGTTCATGGGATCCAGGACCACAGCTCGACGAACAGCAAGCGCGCGATCGCGCGCGTGAAAACGATCAAGGTCAGGCTCCAGCCGGCATCGACCTTGGCATTGCCGGTCATGCCGGTGCGCAGCTTGCCGCCCGGGTCCTGCACCACGACCTGTACGCGGATAACCTTGCCGTAGGCGTCGTCGTCCGCAACCGGCGCGATCGCACGCACACGGCCGTCGAAGCTCGTATGCGGGAACGCCCAGGGCTTGAGGCTGGCGTCGGCGTCGATCGCCACCTGGCCGATCGACGACTCGGGAATGCGGATGTCGGCGTACAGCTCGGCAGTGTCCTCGATCACCGCGAGCAAATCGCCGCGATTGAGATATTGGCCGCGCGCGAACTGCAACGCCGGGGACACGATGCGACCGGCGATCGGCGCCTTGATCTCGGCATATGCCAGCTCCTGGCGTGCGAATTCGAGTTCGGCCTGGATGCGCCGCTTCTGCGCTTCGAGGCTCTGGATGCGCTCCTCCAGCGCCGGGCTTTCGATCAGTGCCAACGCGCGCTCGGCCTCCAGCAGTTGCTGGCGCGCGACCTCGGCGGCACCCTGGGCGCGCTCGTACTCCTGCGGCGTGACCGACTTTGCGCGAAACGCGGAGGCCACGCGCGCGGCGCTGCGCTCGGCGAGTTCGGCAGCGGCTTTGGCGGTCTCGACCTTGCTGCGCGCGACTTCGATCTCCTCCTCGCGCGCCCCCTTGCGCACGATCGCGAGTTCGGCGTCCAGCCGTGCCAGCTCGGCCTCGGCGGCGGCTAAGCGCGCGCGCTGCGCCGCATCGTCGAGTCGCGCGACCACCTGACCGGCGCTGACCACGTCGCCCTCCTTGACCAGCACCTCGCGCACGTCGCCAGCGACCAGCGCGCGCACGTCGGCGCGGTCGCGCGGCAGGATCTCGAACTCGCCGCTCGCCGAGTACGGATACGGCAACACGCAGACGATGGCGACGATCAGCGCGGCGATCTTCTGCCGGCGCGTCGGCCGCCACGGCTTCTTGAGGCGACCCATCGACGAGCGGTCGACCGCGGCGCGCGAATACTGCCTGACCATATAAACCCCCATCACACTCAGCAACGCAAGAAAGCCGGTGCCGTGAAAGCGCTCGGCCAGCCAGCCGCCCACGCCCCACAGCAAAGCCACCAGCAGCACCAGCAGGAATGCGAGCACCGCAAGGCCAAAGGCCAGCAGCGCACGATACGGGATGCGGCGCGCGCGCACGAACCACGGGCGGCGGCGCACGCCGAGCAGCGCGCCGATCGCCTGTTCACGCAGGTCCGGCGTGTCGAGCCACTGGCACAACAGGAAGTAGCCGTCGTAGCGCATCAGCGGATTGAGGCGCAGCGCCAGCGCGATCGTCGTGACGATGGTCAAGCCGACGCAGAAGCGCGCGATGGACACTTGCGATCCGATGAACAGGAACCACAGCAGCACCGCGATCGAAGCCGCGGCGGCGGTGCCGACGAGGCCGGCGCCGACGATGCGCACGCGCTCGGTCCGACCGGCGCGTTCAGCAACGCCGGCGGTATCCACGAACAGGCGCGGAATGCCGAGGATGCCGTAGACCAGACCGAGGCGCGGCGTGCTCGGCGTGTAACGCGCGATCGCCGCCGCGCGCGTCGACATCGACAGCAGGTTCACCAGTGCCGCCGCGATCGCCGCGGTGGCGATCGCGCGATAGCTGCCGAATAGACCGGCGGACATCTGCCACCATTCGTGGCGGTGGTGGATCACCAGCGCGATCGCGAGCCCGCACAGCGCCAGGAACGCCGCGAGGTGCGCGCGCGAGCGCAGCGGCCAGATCAAGAGCCGCCCGAGCGCGACGAAAGGGTCCGGCGCCAGCGGTCGATCGATCTGATTGGCCTGGCCGCGGCGCCCGGTGACCAGCCCGGTCAGGCCGCCGGTGAGACCCGGGCTGACGCGCGATCCCGGCAGCGACGACGGCGGCAAGTTCCACGGCGGCACACCCGCCAGCGTCGGTTCGAGTCCGGTCCAACCCAGACCGATGCGCTCGTCGTCGTTGTGCGCCGGCGGCGGAAGCGGTTCGTGGGTGCCGGCTTGCAGCAGCCGGTGCGTGGCCAGATCGGCGGCGAGGCCCTCGATCATCGCCGCGTTCCAGCCGCTCTCGCGCGCGGCCTCGACGCGCGCCGCGGCGTCGCGCCTGCCGTCGAAGAGCCGGGTGATGGCGTATTCCCGTGCACTCAGGCGCAGCACGAAGCCGCCTTCGGCGGCGTAGGCATCGACGCTGCCATCGGCATGCTCGACCACGCGAGCCGGCGCGAAGCGCCGATAACGGCTGTCGATCACGGTACTAACCCGGATCCGTCACGAGTAGGCTGCTGAGAAGGCACGGCGGATTCGCTGTTGCCCAGTAGAATTCGGTTGTCGAAGCCAATTCTCTGGAGCGAATCCGCCGTGACGGAATGCTACCAAGGTGT